>JASEGT010000056.1 GCA_030018005.1 Actinomycetota bacterium | reverse complement strand
CCCGGAAATTCGGTGAAAAGTTGCGGCAAGGGGTGGGGAATGTGAGATAGACGGTCTGTTTAAAACTGAATAGCGCGAAAACCGAATATGGTCGAATACGAAGAAGACAAGCTCCTGGCGATAAGAGCCCGGAGCTTGTTTTATTTCTACCACTCGAGCCTATTGAAGATTAGCCCGGAAAGGAGCTTGGGGTAGAAGTAAGTCGATTTCTGTGGCATTATCTCGCCTACACCTGCTATCCCGCGCACATCGTCGACCTTGGTAGGATTGAGGAAGAACGCCATCTGGTAGGCGCCGCTCTTTACCAACTCGACGGCCTCATTCTCATCGGTCGTAAACTTGATGCTGTTTTCGATGTTGGTTCCGCCGAACCCCAGGACGCGATTGATTATAACGTGGTGGAGCATGGTGACGTCGAGAAGCTTCCACGCTTTGGATTCGGGGCCGTCCAGCAATTGCAGAATACCCGCTTCGTTTTTTAAAGTTAGCAGGTAAAATGTGTTGTTACCCATGTAGACGCCGATTGAGTGTTTGTCGGCATTGGCCGCGAGTCCGGCCATCACCTTATCGACCGCCTCCATTTTTTCGACCTCAAAGACGTGCTCCAGGTTCGTCCGGAATTTGTCGTTGTTTATCTTGGGAAGGTTTTTTAACATCCGATGCGTCGGCAATATGGTCAAGCCTTCGCTTTCCATGTTGACGAACATCATCATCGTAAAGTCGAATGCGCCTTCGCCGGAATCATCGCCGGTGGCCTTGCGCATCTCATCGCGATAATTGATGGCGGTCTCGTAACGATGGTGACCGTCGGCTATATATAATGGTTTATCGAGCACGAGTTCTTGTATCTCGGCTATCACGACCGGGTCGCTGATTGTCCAGAGCCGGTGGATAATGCCGTCGACTTCGATATCGACGCGCGGTTTCTCTCTAGTGTGTTCGTAAAGGAGCGCATCGATTTTTTTATCCGGGTCGGAGAAGAGGCTAAAAATCTGGCTGAAATTAGTTCCGCATGCGCGCATCAGGCGCAGCCGGTCGGCTTTGGGCCCTTTGAGTGTACGCTCATGGGCTTTAATTTTTCCTGTCGAGAAGTCCTCGACCCTGGTGAGCGCGATGAACCCGATTCGGTTCATCGTCACACCTCTGACTTCGTATTCTTGTTCGTAGACATAGATGGATGGCTCCAAATCGCGCACCAGGACGCCCTTTTCGAGCCAGTCGCTATATGTGCTCCACGCTCTCGCGTATTTATTGTTTTTGGAGCCGTCGGTCGACGAACCTTGAGGAAGTTCCAGGCGCACCACATTATATTTGCTATTCTTTAAGAGCGTTTTATGGGCCTCTTCGCCTATAACGTCGTATGGGGGAGCGACCACCGTAGACAGGTCTTCTATAATGCTCTTGTTATACAACACGCCCTTAAAAGGTCTAATCTCTGCCAATCTTAACAGTCTCCATTCGTGTAGTCTCGCAGCGGCTTGGTCTGTCGTTATGCCTTAATGGTGTTATCTTAAATATACTAAGGAAACAGCCTGTCTAATGCAAGAACAATGGCAGATTTTGTGAAAAAGTGAAGGTCGTTTAAGCTCGTTGTTTAGCTAAAACGTTGAGAGGTTTGGTAGTTCGCGGTCGAGTGGCGGGCTGTTCCGCTAGCTGGCTCGCCGGGGGCGGCCAAGCTCTTTTCTTTGCCGGCTTTCAGGGGCCGCAACGGGGATTGATTTTTCTGCCGGCGCGCTCTCTTGTATAGCTGTTTTATGGGCCCGGCGCGAGTTCTGCGCGCGCGCGGTGAGTGCTGTGTCGAGCCGCACGATATAGCCTTCGCCGAACCTTCCACCGAGCACGCTCCCGGCCAAGGCAAAGAGACCCGCAATCATCAACAGCGGCCTATATGCCCCGGTTACCGCTTCAATCGAGCCCATGACATCGATGCTGAGCGCGTTGCCGACGATAACAGTAAACGTACCCGCAAAAAATAGCGTTAAAGCGCTGGTTACGACGACTAAAACGCCGTTTATCGAACCGGCGATGGCCGCCATGCGACCCGCGACGTAGCCGCCGGCAAAGAACGCTGTGAATACCGAGACAAAAAGGGTAAAGTTCAAATAAAAGCCGCCGAGCTGTTGCTCTCCGGTGAGGAGCGAGGAGATGTCGACGCCCGCATATAACGCAAGGCCTACTGCTCCGAACAGCATTACCAGAAGCATAAAACTGCTGATAATCCAACCAACGCAAACCGCCCCCAGCTTTACGTGTGACCTTGCCATTGCTGCCTCCAGACTTTTTCAACTTAGATGTTAATTATTGCTTTCCAGTGGGCCGAAAAGCGCGTATGTTCGCGAAATCCCTGCCGACGCAGGTTCTAATGCCGCGCATGATAGCAAGCGACAGCCTTAGCCGTTCTTATATGATTTTGCCCGGATAATAGCGGATTAAACGCCTTTTCGCGCTATTTTAGAAGAAACTGTCTTTTGGTGTAGTAAGTTCTTTTCAATCCACGGTTTCAAGGGCAAGCGTTAGCCGAACTGAAGCAAGAAATCAGGGCTTGAACGCTAAAAAAGAAAAATTATAACTGGTAAAAAGCGGGAAAACTGTGGCCATTTGTAGAACTCTATTGCATATTAGCAGGTTAAGTTCGTATCAGGATGGGTGGGGTGAGTCGGTAATTATAGTTGCCGTGTTTATGAAGTAACGCTTGCTGTTGCAATTACATGGTGCAATTGTACATCCTATACATTATCGAGAAAGTACCGGCCAGGCTGATATCCGCCCGAGCCCGGCCTAGATGGGGGTGACGCCCAGTCAGAACCTAGAAACCTGTTGCTATGCTTTTTTTTGGTAAGCGTAGTGGTTTGTAGCGCGTAAGACGAAAGCCTGTGTTGCGTGGATCGATGTGCGAGTTTTGGGTTATTGAACGCGGAGGCGGCAACCGGCCATTACCAGGGACCCTGGCGCCGAGTCGTTTAGATGCGAAATTAGCCCGTAACCTGTCGTGTAGGCGTTTGTCGGATAATGAGCGGGGGATAGCAATGCGTGACAACCAGTGGCTTCGGAGCAAGCTTGATCAGATTTGGTCGGAATACTACTCCGACGTCCCCAAGACAGAGAACGTAATAATTCATTTTAGCAAGAGATGCAGAAGTAGGTTGGGCTCAATTCGCCTGGTTGATGAGCGAGTCAGTGAGATTAGGATAAATGGTCTTCTAAAAGAGGAGGATATGCCCGATATCGTTTGCGAAGCCGTCATAGCGCACGAGTTGACGCATTATGTACACGGTTTTGGCTCAAGAAGGCCGCAGCTTTACAATTACCCGCATCGCGGAGGGGTCGTAGCTCGAGAGATGATACGAAGAGGTCTTGGTCAGTCGCATTATGCGGCGAAGGATTGGATAAATACTAATTGGCTCGAGTTTTACGGTGAGAAGATGAAACAGCGGAGCACTAAACGTTAATGAACAACAACATACTTGGGAGCCGGTTTTGGAAGATAATTCTTACGCACTGTTTCAGAAGGGAATGGGCCTGCTGGAGGATAAGCATCCGGCGCAGGCCGCCTTAGTTCTGGAAAAAGTCAAGGTCATCCACCCCGAGAAAGCCTCGATACGTGAGGCTCTCGGACGAGCATATTTCAACCACGGTCAGTATCGTCTGGCAAAAGAGGAGTTTTTAAAGGCAGTCGAAATTGAGCCGACAAATGATTATGCGCATTTCGGCCTGGGCCTTTCTTTTAAAAAGATGGGCGACAGGCGCATGGCGCGCCGGCACTTAAAGCTGGCGGCTATTATGAAGCCGGACGATAAGTATATTTTAGCGCTCGTCGGGCTCTCGGTTTAGCTAAGGCCGACTTATCATCGGTTTTGGTGTCGAGGTCTAAGCCGACGGTGTTCTTTTTGTGTGAGCGCTGTGAATAACATGCGGCCACCATATAATACTGCTTTTTTGGGTACAAAAGATGGAGACTCTCATGAGCTCCATCTTTTGTAGTTGCGGGTTTTTAGCGATGCGGCTTAAGTAAACGCGACTGGTCAAACGCGCGCGGGAGGTTCGTGTGATGAAGAAGCGGAATATTCTCGTCGAGAAGCTGAGCGCTAATCCGGTCTTCGAGAACGAGGTCGAGATTGTCGAGCGTAAAGGGGTAGGCCACCCCGACTCCGTCTGCGATGCCGTGATGGAAGAGATTTCAATCGCGCTTAGCCGCGAGTATTTGAGCTGTTTCGGACGGGTGCTCCACCACAATATCGACAAGGGATTACTCATCGCCGGCGAGGTCGAGCGCAAGCTCGGAGGCGGTCGGGTCGTCGAGCCGATGCGTCTTATCATCGGCGATAGGGCGACTTTCGAGTTTAACGGCGAGCGGGTTCCGGTCGAGAAAATAGCCGTGAGTGCGGCTAAAAAGTGGATTCGGGATAATTTGCGCTTCGTCGACCCGGATAATGATTTAAAGTTCGACGTTGAGCTCAAACCCGGCTCCCCCGCGCTCTCCGATATCTTCCGTCGCGAGGGGGAGTTGCTGGGGGCAAACGATACGTCCGCCGCAGTCGGCTACGCACCGCTTAGCCCGACCGAGAAGATGGTCCTCGGTGTCGAGCACCATCTCAACTCGTCCGCCCTTAAAGAGCGGTTTCCGGAAGCCGGTGAGGATATTAAGGTCATGGCGTATCGTACCGGCCGCGAACTCCACCTTACCGTCGCTATGCCCCTTATAGACCGTTTTATAGAAAGTGTCGACGAGTATTTCCAGAAAAAACGGGAGCTGCTCGAATACACGACCGCTTTTGCCAACGACAAGACGGAGCGCGACTTTAAGAACGTCTTTGTCTACCTGAATATGCTGGACGCCCTCGACCGCGGCCTCGACGGTATCTATCTTAGTGTCACAGGTACCTCGGCTGAGGACGCAGATTCGGGTGAGGTGGGCCGCGGAAACCGTGTCAACGGTGTTATCGCGCTCAACCGGCCGATGGGCACCGAGGCCGCCGCCGGCAAGAACCCCGTGAGCCATGTGGGTAAGATATATACTGTTCTAGCCCACCGCATCGCCAACGAGATTTACAACTCCGTCGAGGGTGTTCGCGAGGTCTACGTCTGGCTTTGTAGCCAAATCGGCCAACCCATCGATGAACCGCGTGTCGCGTCCGCGCAGCTGATCCTGGAGCACGGCGCATCTATCGACAAGATCGAGCCGCTCGCAAAAGGGGTCATCGACCTCGAACTCTCCAATATCGTATCGTTCACGACCGAGCTAGCTGAGGGCAGGTATAAAGTGTGGTAAGACAGAGTGCTCGCGACTCTTTCGGCATCGGCTTCGTTCGCGCTCGATGAAAGGCCGGGCTTAGCCCGACAGCGCCTCTTTGACAAGCCGTTTCTTTTCCTCGATACGGGCCTTTTCGCGCTTGAACTCCTCGCGCGATGCTTCTATCTGGACGGCATAGACATGTACGCCGGTCTGCCCTATCATCTGCTTCATCTCGTCCTCGGCGTCGTCAAGTGCATCGTCCAGCCGCGCAAGCTCCGCTTCGAGATCACCTTTATTCATCGTCTTCACTTTTTCGGCGTAGTCCTTAAGCTCTTGCGAGTTCGCGAGTTCGAGCTTAATCTCTTCTTCGAGTGCGTTGTCCTTGTCGAGTGCCATCTTGGTCCTCCTGTCATCTTAGCGGCGCGTAGACGCGCCGCGTCATCGGCGCCGAACTGCGGCAACATCTCTACCGGTTATCTGTTTAAGTTGGTCGCGGGATATCTGGTGCTATGCTAAGATTATTGCCTTTTGGGGGAACTCTTAAACTTTGAGCCGCCGGCAAGCCGCAAAGCGGTTGTCAGGATTCATGGGTGGTAGTTCTCTCTGCCAGGAGTTTTTCAAATCGTGTGAGCGGGACAACCGATGCGCCGCGCGGGCCTTTGGGTTACATCTCTAGGTGTTAGCGGGGACGTTATCGTGGCATCCCATATCGCCCGAGTAGACGATCAAATCACGTCCGGCCTGCTTGGCCTCGTAAAGGGCACTGTCTGCGGTTGCGATAAGCTCATCCTTATTCTGGGCGCATGCCGGATAGTCGGCTACGCCGATGCTCACTGTACACCTCAAATCATCGATATGCGCTAATTCTTCAGCTATGAAATCCGGGAGCTGTTTATTGATACGCTTGGCCACCTGAATCGCAAGTTTCGCCGATGTTGACGGCAGGATGACAAGGAACTCCTCGCCTCCATAGCGAACCGCTAAGTCATCTCCTCGAATGGCGTGCTTTAGAAAATTCGCGAAGACCTTGAGAACCTCATCGCCGATCTGGTGCCCATACGTATCATTAACTCTTTTGAAATGGTCGAGGTCGGCCATGAGCACCGACAGCGGCCTGCCGCTCATTTGGGCGTCCATCATCGCTTTTTCGAGCTTTGCGACCATGCTTTTGCGGTTAAAGAGACCGGTCAGAGGGTCGGTCTCGGCGTCTTCTTTAGCAAGGTTAAGATTATGCTCGATCTCCAGCCAGAGCATCGCGTTTTGCTCTTCGCGCTCGGCTATGATTACAGCTTTTTCCTTAAGTTCTTGTTCTTTTTCCTCTATTCTTGACGTAAAAGAGTTTATCTCATCGACCAGTGTCGATACGCAAGGTGTATTCTTAATTTCAAGGCGGTCGTCGAAGCGCCCGGAGGTCTTGATTTTTTTAAGGTGGTCGGAGACGCGTTCGATTGCACCGAGAACGCGAAAAATCGTGGAGGCGGCCCAAATCGCAAAGCTTATGCCTGCAAGTGAGAGTAACGCTGCCAGCGGTGGAGCGTAAGACGCCAACGCGCCAGCGGATTTGGTTAAGCTAAACACAAGCGCAAGTTGCCCGATCAACGGTGTAAGCGCGGCAAACAAGAAGACCGCACGAGCAATCGGTTTTTTATTCGGTTTCTGCAAACTAGACAATATCAGCTTCGTCAAAGAAGATTCATTCCTATCGACCCATAATTGCCGCTAAAAGCATAAGGCACGGTTATGTGACAATAAAATATTCATCGGTAATAAATCGTTAGGGTTTAACAAAACTCGGAGATTCGCCGGGCATCGCGAGATGCATGTCAAGGGATTGAGGAGAACGTTCTTGATTTGCCTAACTAACTTGAACGGTCATGCTTGTCGTGAGATCTGAAAAAACTGAAGGAATCTTTTTCGTGCTAATACACATCTCCCACAGCGTTTTCTTAGCCGTCAAAGGGTAAGCGAAGACTACAAAACGGCGACAGCTTGGCAAGCGCTTTTGGGTAAGAGATGATTGGGAATAATGCAATTATGGATGTGCGTTATCGCCGCTAAGCTCCGAAAGAGAGGTCTTCGGAGTACGAGCGGTTTATCGAGTAAATGGACGCTTTTGGCAACCGGGTCCGGACTCGTGGGAATAAAGGTGAATGGTTCTCCGCTGCAGAACATATAACTGTCCAACGGGTGCGTAGAGAAGCGACGAAGGGGTGTTAATAGGGCTATGAATGAGTTCGAATCGAAACAAGACGCGAACCAGGCGGCAAAAAAACCCGCAAAGGGAAAGAAGACATTGATCATCGTTATCGTCGTTATTCTGTTAGCAGCGGCGCTTTTTGGGGGCGGCTGGTGGCAAGGGCGCGCGCAGCTGGCAGCACAAAAGGCCGACTATGAAAGTCGGCTGCAAGCGGTCGAGGATGAATTGGCGCAAACACAAGAGGAACTGGCGGTCCAAATGAACCAGGCTCTAATGATGCGGGCTCGTGCTGCCTTATATCGCGCAGCGGTTGATTTAGACCGGCGCAACTTTGGCACAGCCAATACCCACCTACAGGAAGCCGCTACCGCGCTGCAGCAAATCGATGATACGAGCGGGGGCTTGAATCTTGCGCGGCTAAATACTTTACAGGCGGCGATTTCAGAAACCGACATCAATGTGGCGGTGAATCTGGAGGAACAGCGCTCGAAGGTTTTAGGATTTGCAGACGAGCTCAACGCTTTGGTGCCTGAGTCGACAGAGGAATAGAAGCATAGGGGCACGTCAGACTGGCTGGTGTCAACTTCACTTGAAACCTCTAAGATTTTGTGTCGTAGTCACTTGACAAACGCAAGAACATTGCTTAGCGTGTGTATAAGCAAGTGATTAATGGGTATACAAAAACGGGACCATTTTTGTTGGGTCTTTGGCTTGGAGTCACTTTTATCCTCTCTGTATTCTGCTCCTAGCGGCAAATCGTTTAACAGTAAAACATAAGCTGAAGCGATTAATTATTCGCCGGCCGTTACTATGATATCGGCACATCCGCCCAGTTTACGGGAACGTTAAGCATCACCATACCTTACGACGCGTCTTTGTTCAGCGTTCCGGAATCTAGCTTGAGGCTCTATCACTGGAATGGGAGCGCCTGGGTCGATGTGACCGGCTCCGTCGATACGATCAATAACACAATCACCGGACTGGCTACGAGTTTGTCGCCGTTTGTTGTGGGTGAGGAGATTAGCACCTCGGCCGGCTTTGGGATGAATACCAATATCCTGCTTGGGTTCGCATGCCTGCTGCTGATTGGCGGCGCGTTCTTCTTGCGCAAGCAGTGTATATTTTAAGTAAACAAGCAACCAGCGAAAAAAGGCTGCCCGAGGTGTTTCGGGTAGCCTTTCACGTCTTAATAGCGGCCCCAATCTGGTTCACCTGTGACAGGTCTGGCAGTAGTGTCGTCGTGAAGTGAGACACCCGTCGCAATTGACCGCAGCATTTTCCGGATTGAAATCAAAATACGATCCTGACGCTGTAACGTTCATGTCCTATAGCTACTTATCCTTCTCGTTTCTTTGTAGTTGATGGTTGAAGACATGGCTTACGATTTTGGCGCGGTCGGCTTTGGCGATGTTCACAAAGCTGATGCCGAGAAAGAATCTGTTCGGCTCCGGCTCTTTCTGTACCCGCATTACCCGGCCGTTTACGGTGATCGTGGACCTGTCGGGCAAGACAATCTCCAGCGCGATAGCAGCCCCATATTTGATGTCGATTTCGCGTTCGAGAACAAGCCCGATGCCACCGCCGCTAATATCGGCTACGGATATCATCCTTACAGGCTCGTCATTGATCGTACAACGCACGAACACTCTCGGGTTGGGTAAGCGGTAAAACCCCCTGCGCTGAATTATGTGATATTTATTGTCTAGCTGGAATCGATATTCGCGGCTAGCGTCGTTTGACGCGATGATGCGAATTGGAATCTCGTAGATGCCGGTCTCGTGTGTGACCGATATTTTAAGGTCGTCGGCATCTTCGTGAGGGGGCAGCCTGTTCTCATCAAGAATCTCGCACAACAGCCTTCGCCTGGCGAGATGGGTCCTAACACCAAAGCTCCACACATCGCCGACGCCGTTCGAGACCTTTATGACTTGCCCGGGATTTATTGCAACATAGAATTCGTTCACAAGCCCATTGTAATGTTCTTCGCTGACCAGCGCAAATGCTCTGGATGTAGCGTACCACGCAAATAATTCGCAGGCAAACAGGACGATTGGAGGGTTTGCTATGCAATATGAATGCAAGATCGCGGAGTGGGCGGGCCAGTCGACTATTGTGATTGCGTGCTCTCCCCGTCAGACGCATTTCCCGAGCCGAAAGCGGTACCTCGAATCTTCCACACTCCGTTTATCTCGTAGAGCCTCAGTGTGACTGTCTCACGTGTGCGGCCGCGCGCGATGTCTACTTCTACGACGGCAAAGTAGTCGTTGACGGATATCGACTCCATCCTCGCCGACGGTATCCGCTCGGCTATGAGGTCGCCAATGAGCAAGACATCGCGGACTGTTTTATCGAGGTTGCGTTTCTTGGGGTCGATATTTATAAGAACCGATTGATATGCGGGCGCCGCTGTCTCGGTGGCGCGGGCGCGTTTTGTTGATGATTTTGTCGCTGATGACTGCTTTGTTGCTGAAGCCATGCGTGCCTCCTAACGATTCAAGCCTGATTACGGTATCTCTTTTCAAGCGTGGGCGAAGACGCGACCCTCCTTTCGCCGGTTAGATTTTGAACTTGATTCAGCTTAGGCTTTCAGGAAAGAGCGTGTCTGTCAGCAAAAACGCGCAGCGGCCGATTTAAGCTGTTGGAAGGCGTGTGGGTACGCAGAAATAACTAGGCGTGATTGTTGTCGAGTTCGAGCGAGTCGAACCAATCGATGAGGTCTTCTTTAGTCAGGAGGCCGGTGACGACACAATATACCGCGCAGTCGGCCTTGTCGCGCGAGCCTATTCGGGTCTTGATATCTTCGATGTGCTTGCGAACGGTGGGGAGTTTTATTTCGAGCTTGTCCGCAATCTGTTTGTCCGAGAGGCCTTTAGCGCGCAGCGTGATGATTTCGCGCTGCCGTGGGGTGAGAAGCTCCAGCAACCGGCCGACGGTCTTGTCGCCGTCATCGAATATCTCGACTGCCGGACGCCGGCTACGCTTCACCTTCGCCGCTTCATCATAGAGGCGTCTCATCCTATCGACGTCGCCCACCGTGAAAATCCCGAGCCTCGTCCCGATGGTCTCACTGAACCAGATTTTAAGCATATCCGCGAGCATGTGTGTTGTCAGGGCGAGCGCGGTAATCAAGACGAGCGTGAGCACTGGTATCGCACGTACATCACCGTTGCCCAGCTGGCCGATGAAGATAGCGGCGATGTACGCGAACGCGATGGCTAATGCGCCGATGGATGCGTAGAGGACGTCGCGCTCGAGGGCTTCCGCTTTTATTAAGGCATTGTGCCGCAGGATGGCGATAGCGACGATGGCCACACCTATACCCATGCAGATGTGCCCGAGAGATACGGGCGCCGCGATGCCCACCCCCGCGTCGAATAGGGCTCCGGCCGCCGCGAGCCAGAAGAGAATGCTACCCAGGGCCAGCCACCAGAAATCCGTCCGGTTGTGCGATTTATACAGGGGGATGCCGGTATGAGCGAGCGCACGCACCCCGTCCCAGAGGAAACGTTCTTGCCCGTTATCGGCTTTGGCCTGCCTCCACCATTGCGCGAGGAAATTCATCCAGGCAGCCGACGCTATGAGAAACGCGAATACCGCGAAGAGGTCGTAAGCCGGGCCGGTGGGGAGCGGAGCGTCCTTCAGCGGAAGGGCCGCAGTCTGTAGCGCGCCAAAGTCGAAGATACTATTGGTGAAGATATTTACCAGGACGAAGAGGGCGGCGAAGCCATAGAGCGCGCCGAGCGCCGAGTTCGAGCGTAGCAGGTTAAGGGCTGAGCTTACAAAGCGCGCGGCGCCTCTGAACGCCAGGGGCCGCGTAGTCGCCTGCGCGATATGGAGCCACAGCACCGGCGCGAATGGCAGCCACCACAGCGCCCGCTGGTAGAAGACGAGGTATTCTTTGGTGGTCGCGGTATCCGCCGTAAAGTCAGAGAGCAGGTAGAGGAAGACGACGAACATCGCAGCCGACGCCAGCCTCGATGCCGCATCACCGGGATTTACACGAAAGACGTAGAGCGCAAGCCAGAGAAAGGCGAAGGCTATGGCAACCGTTATGATGCTCGATGGGTATTGGCTTACGACATCGCCTATGGTCATACATCCTCCACAGCATAGGAAATCCCTACGATAGAATTATATAGCATCAAGCTTAGTAGGTGAAACAGCCCTTATATAGTCTGTAGTAAGGCTGAACAGCTAAGGACGTCCCCAACTCTTGGTGCCCCATATGGCCGGATTACAGTAAGAACCAGTGAATATAGCCGCACTTTTCGCAGACGTAGCAATCTGCCGTAGCGTTTGCCCAGTCAAAATTGAAGAAGGTAGCAGCAGCTGTGTTGAGCTGGGCTTGCCTGTGCCAGAACCTATCATTCTTACAGACCTCACACTGCAACTCAATTCCCGCGACTCTCTGCTTTTCCGCCTCTTTCTTGCTGAAAACGCCCATGAAAACCCCTTTCATATTTGCGTGGCGTTAAATCAATACATATAGTGTCACGACTGGATAGCCCGTGAACAAGATATCTCCATGCTTATTTGTATAATATTCTAGACTGTCTGCCCATGTCTACAGCAGACGCGAGAATAATACGCCGAGTGTAGCTGTAGCAGATGCCGGACAGAAGCCCCGAAACGCGTCTAACTTACGCAAATCAGCCCAGCTCTTGTCGTTGTGAATCCCGTGTCCTATAATAATTTACCCCAAACGAAAAGGGATATCGGCTGTTGAGTAGAAACTAGAAATATGAACAAAAAACTAGCCTTAGCAATCATAGCAGTGCTCATAATCATTGTTGGTGCAGGTCTTTATCTGTCCTTTTTCAGGACGGAAAATACTGAGACTACCAAGGCTGACGCATTGAATGACCAGCGCTACAGCACCGAACCTACCGGGTTGGATTTAATCCAAAAGGCGCTGAACGCAGGCAAGATCGATTTAGACACAGCTTTGATCTATAAGGTCAAATTTTTGTTTAACGATCCGACTTTGCCTAAAGAATATTTCACCGAAAACACGCCATTTGAAGACAGCGGCGCTTTTACTGAAATTCAGGAAAACTGGGATAAGCTTTCCGAAGAGACTAAAGAAACGCTGAAGCCATATTTTCTACGGCCGGATAATCCAGAGAGCTATATCAGCAAAATCATGAACGGTGACATCAAAGCGTCAAAGACCAGTTTCTTTGAGATAGTTGGCCGGGCCGAAGCATATGATCGGCCGATATCCTACAAAACCGATACCGGCTTGAATACCTCTGACGGCAAAATCAAAGTCTGGTACCCGGAAAAAAAGGAGACCATCAACGGCCGGGAGCAAATTACCAAGCTCTACTATGGAACGAGCAAGAAAATTGTCGCCAACCTCAATGCCGACCAAGCCTATGCTCAATTTGTAGGGCTCTTGGGTCGGGTGCCGCCATCAGACGGCAACTTGGGTGCTGACGGCAAAACCGATATTTATGTCGTCCCGACCAACTATGCCCTTCTCAATATCGGCGGAGCTTCTGCGGGCGTAAATGTGCCCGACAATGGAAACGGCAAAAGCAGTTTCATTCTGCTTCGGGAGAATCTTGATGATCGCAACCTAAAAACGACTACCGTTCATGAACTATTCCATTCTTTCCAGCGCGCGTTTGAGTGTTCGATAACGAGAAACAACCTGTGGTGGATTGAGGGCACTGCCACCTGGTCCGAGGATTTCATTTACCCCAAAGAAAATACCGAACAAGGCTATGTGGCCAATTTTATCCCTAAACCGGAATCGAGCTTGAATAAAAGCGGCGACAATTTTGAATACGGGGCCTATGTCTTCCCATTTTATTTGTCCAAGACTTACGACCGAGGCATTATCACTAAGATCTTTGAAGGCTGTGCGGGAAACGGCAACCCTTTGGACAGCGCGGACAGAATTATAGATGGTGGGTTCAAGAAGAATTGGAAAGAGTTTACGTTGTGGAATTATAACCGGAAGCCGATTCTTTACTACAAGAACGCGGACCAAAGCAAAACCTTTCCCAATAATTCTTCTGAATCTGGTGCAAATACTGAAAATAATTTCATTGCCGGCTTAGGCGAATCGTCCTATACGGTTAAAGAGCTGGCACCTTTGACTTCGCAAGTGTTGACTTTTTCAATTGTCGATGACCAGGGAGACGGGGAAGTCAGAAGGGTGTCATTCAAAAGCTTGAAAAACTTCACCGGCAAGACCGACAAGGCCGCAATCAAAGCCATAGTCTACCCCAAATCAGGCGAACCTTATTTCGAAGACTGGACCGACAAGGAGAGTCGCAGTTTTTGTCTCGATAAACGCAATGAAGATTTTGAAAAAGTAGTCTTGATTTTCAGCAATGCCGATATCAAAAACAAAATCGGCGCCGCCGACATCAAGGTCAAGACCGCTACTTCCTGCTTCGAAATCAGTCAAGGCGAAACCATGAAGATTAAACCAATCTTTGCTGTTAATCCCGGTTATGTCGGTACGCTGAGATATCAAGCCGAAGGCAGTCTAAATAAAGATTCAGTGCCGGCTAATGCCAAATATCAATATTTAGGCAAGTGGAAAGTCAATGTCAATTACTTGGAACAATTCCCGCCGCAACGCCTATACGGGATAAGTGCAAGCGCAGTGGATCTCGCCTATGACCATGTTTTAGAATTTGATTTATCCGCTGATTCCGTTCTTAAAGACGGTACTTTTGAAATAAAGACCGCGAAAGGCGATTTTAAAACTCCGGGCTGGGAAATTCGTAATGAAATCTCCGGCCAAAGTGTTAATGTCCCCCAAAATGCTACCAATTGGGATGTCGCCCAAAAAGGAGTCATAACAGAGATGACCGAAAACGGTGCCAAGATCACCCTCCCCGATTTTGTCCTCTACAATTCCGGCGGCTACCGCGATCTGCCCCATTCGATTGTGTTGGAGATTAAGAAGTAGCATAAGAATCAATGATCAGTGGCGTCTCTGTTTTGTTTGGCAGGACGGAGATGTCTATGAAATCGAAATAGCGGATTACCATTAGAAGGGAGCGTCATGAAAAAAAGACTATATTCGGTACATCCCGGTGAGGTTCTTTTGGAAGAGTTTCTAAAGCCCATGGATTTAAGCCAGAACAGGCTTGCCATAAACATCGGCGTGCCGGCGAGAAGGATAAACGAAATTGTTCTCGGCAAGCGAAGCATTACAGCGGACACCGCGCTAAGGCTTGCAAGGTTCTTTGGCAACTCCGCTGAGTTCTGGCTCGGCTTGCAAGCCCAGTATGACCTCGATGTTACAGCCGAAGCGCTGGGAGAGCGGCTGGAGCGCGAAGTAAAAACTCATGCCGACGCCGGATAGGAGAGAGCTACCGGCTAACAATAGTGATGCAGTGGATTTTTTCACTGCGATTCGCAGTAAGAGTCAATCCCATTTCTAGTTGAAACTTCCACGGCTCATCTGGCTATGCTACCC
>JASEGT010000055.1 GCA_030018005.1 Actinomycetota bacterium | reverse complement strand
AACTATGTCCCATAACAATAGCCAAACATCGGCAAAACCGCTCCATGGAGCGGTTTTGCCGATACAACATGTCCAGGAGTGGATTTCCACCCATACACCGTATAAACATATACTACTGTACCTTTTGCAACACCTCGCCAGTATTGGCATCCACCACGATGCTCACCAACCTACCGATACCACCGGCATCAGCAGTACCAGATAATGCCTCAATATACTTGAAGTCTACAACCCATACAAGCGCCTGAATGCCTTTTTTGTCTACAACCCTTAAGGCGGCATCTGGTTGAGCAAGCATCTTAACCTTATCCCCTTTGTCAGCAAGACCAAGGGTATTCACAGCTAGATCAACCGCTTCAACTCTTGTCTTCTTGGGCTCAAGCGGTACCGTTATCGGTATATCTACGCTGTTAAATGTAGCAATCTTTCCGCTTCCCATATTAACAGCTATCTCTGTGTATGAAGGTAGCAACACGCCCTTCTCAGTCTTCGTCCACTTGAAGATGTAAAGATTCTTGGCGGGACTATCAGCTCCAAGACTTTCTTGCGCAAGCGTAAAACCATCCAGATTAACGCCCATCTTCTCTGCAAACTGTGTTGCTTTGCCACTGGCTTCATCGGCTGGAATTCTCTTGTTGCCGCTTTCGTTTATTGCGTCACTGTTGCTAACCGAAATCGTTTTACCATCTGATTTCTTGACCTTAATCAGTAGCTTGCGGTCTTTGTCGCCGACTGCATAGAACTCATCGATTGGGTAAGAATCAAGGACCTCGAGGTCGACATTGCTCTCTCCTAGGGCATCAACGGCCGCTCTACCATTCTCTAGGGCTTTTTCTTTATCGGCCGACGCTCGGCCGATAACAACAGCACTTCCATTGTAAAGCTCCAGAGCAGCCAGCACACCTGATACTAGTAGTATCAGGCCAACAGTAATCATTGTGGCGTTGAGCTTTTTGTTCTTCAACATGTTAGTCCCTCCCATCGTAACTAGTTACCATACCTAGCAGGCGTACCCTTAGCGGTGCTACTACCATACAACATGACGCTCCATAAACCGCCTCCATCACTACGACCAAACTGAGGATCGTATGCATTCTTCGTGTCTATATAGGCATTGTATGATGCATCACCAAAGCTATAGCCATATCGCACATACCAGAAGAATGTTTCAAACCATTTCATGTTATAAACATCTAGTACTAGCTGTGAGAATCCAATGCTCGTATTCGCCCCTTTTTCATACATCCTCTTAGTAAAGTTACCATATGTCGGGTGGGTTGACGCAGTCATGCATCCAGAATTAACTGCTAACAACATCTCCGAGAAACTGCTATTCGATAGGTTATTTATCCAAACAGTGCTGCTAGAGTTCGTTCCGCTTCCACCTCTAAAAAACGTATCCTTTGGATAAGCGGTCGTGTAGGTATTGTAGAAGGCTGCACCTAGACCACCAGCGGAATCACAGTAGCCGTGACCAGTGAAAGCGTAAATAGCGTTCTGATACATATTATTATACGCATAGTGTGCGGGATTACTGTAGAGATACATGCTATCGTAACCAACAAGATCTAGCTCATCGCTTCCATGCTTAGCCGCTAACCGGCTATCCATGTTAGAATACTGGAATCCATAGCATCTCGCTCTTGGAGGACTATATTGAGTAGATGCGAACGACACCGGCACAGCTGAGAATACTATCAGTAGTGCCACAAAAATACCCAAAAGCTTTCTCGCAGACATAAGCGCTCCTTTCGTTGTACCTGCGTCTACCGCAGTTAGAACGATATCTTTGCGTGCATTATGCAGTTACTAAAAGTTCGACCAGTATGCCGAGCATTGGCTTTATAGATATCTAGCGCGCTATGTATCATCAATACAATATACGCAATTTAGCAACGAGTCAAGCGTTTTATTGTATGATATTTCGTGTATTACTATCCATATGCTGCGGTTTCCCGCAACACTATTATCTAATGAGATTGGTTGGTTGCAAAACGCTTCTCGATTTGCCGCATACACTGAAAGCGCTAATCGGCAGGACTGTAGACGATGGCAATGCCGCACCTTAAAGAATGAATTTACGGATTTTTGTAGAAAACAATGACGATTCTTCAGCTCATAACAATACCCAGAAATGCAAATAACCACCCTACGGAGCGGTTATTCAAGTCCGAGCCCGCCGTGTTCCCAAAATCGGATTCAAACATTACTCGCGCTCTTCGAGAACGAAGCGTTTCGCACCAAAGAAACGAACCCTTAAAGAACACACCGGGCGCCCTCAAGCCCCCGGTGTCCATATTTTTATTAATCCTAATCAGCCACAGTTAAGTTCTACTCCACCGTCACGCTCTTGGCCAAGTTCCTTGGCTGGTCGACGTTGCAGCCTCTTAGTTTTGCTATATGGTATGAGAGAAGCTGGAGCGGCACTACCGCCGGTATGGCGGAGAGAAACTCGCTCGTCTCGGGTACAAAGAATACGTAGTCGGCGTGCTGCTTTATCTCCTTGTCTCCGGCTGTGGCGACCGCGATGACGTAAGAATCGCGCGCGCGCACCTCTTGGATGTTGCTTATCACCTTCTCGTAAGTGTGGCCTTTTGTGGCGACAACTACGACCGGCACGCTCCGCTCCAGCAACGCGATGGGGCCGTGCTTCATCTCGCCGGCGGCATAGCCCTCGGCGTGGATGTAGGATATCTCTTTCAGTTTGAGCGCGCCTTCCATGGCGACCGGCACGCCGATTCCGCGCCCCAAGAAGAGGAAACTCCGGCAGTCGACGAACTTCTGCGCGCATATCTTTATGTCATCGACATCGGCAAGGAGCGTCTCGATTTTGTCAGGCAGCTCTTTAAGCTCAGCGGAATATGCCTCAATTTCGGCCCCGGTGAGAGTGCCGCGCACCTGCGCCAAATAGAGCGCAAGCACGTATATGGCCGACATCTGCGAGACCAGCGTCTTCGTAGCGGCGACGCCTATCTCCGGGCCGGCGTGCGTGTAGATAGTGCCGTCCGCCTCGCGCGCGATACTGCTCCCAACCACATTGCTTATCGCCATTATCTTGGCGCCGCGCTGTTTCGCCTCGCGCATACTGGCCAAAGTGTCGGCGGTCTCGCCTGATTGCGATATCGGGACGACCAGCGTTCTTTCATCTACTATCGGGTTGCGGTATCTAAACTCCGAGGCGATATCGACCTCGACCGGAATCCTGACCCAGTTCTCGATAACGGTCTTGCCGACGAGGCCCGCGTGATAAGACGTGCCGCACGCCACTACAAATATTTTGTCTATCGATTTGACGGCCTCATCGGTCAGGTGGGCCGAATTCTCGATGACGACGTTGCTCCCTTGGAAACTGCTGCGAATAGTCTCACGGACAGCCACCGGCTGCTCGTAAATCTCTTTGAGCATAAAATCCTCGTAGCCGCACTTCTCCGCGGCCTCATCATCCCAGTGGACCTCGAATATCTCGCGCTCGACCAGCGCGCCGTGGCGGTCGAATATCTTGACGTACTCGGCCGTGACCTCGGCCATCTCATCGTTTTCGAGAAGGAGAATGTCCCTTGTGCAGCCGAGAATCGCGGGGATGTCCGAAGCGATGAAATTCTCGCCTTCGCCCAAGCCCAGCACGAGCGGGCTGTCTTTGCGGGCGGCAATGATTTTATCCTGCTCGTGCTTGCAGAGAACGGCAATCGCGAACGAACCTTTGACCTCTGCAATAGCAGCCCGCACGGCATCGAAGAGGTTGCCGTCGTATTTCTCTTCGACCAGATGGGCGATGACCTCGGTGTCGGTCTCCGACTTAAAGACGTGCCCTCTAGCCTGCAGCTCTTCTTTGAGAGAGAGGTAGTTCTCTATTATCCCGTTGTGGACGACCGCGATATCGCCCGAACAATCCGCGTGCGGATGGGCGTTCTCCTCGGACGGCCTGCCGTGCGTAGCCCAGCGCGTATGACCGATGCCGATGGTAGCGGCCGGAGCGTCGCAGCCGAGCGCTATCTCAAGCTCGGCCAACTTCCCGAGACGCCGCACTATGCTTATATCTCCGTTTAGAGTTGCGATTCCCGCTGAATCATAACCCCGGTATTCCAAACGCTTTAGACCATTTACAAGTATGGGCACGGTGTCCTGTTGGCCGATGTACCCGACTATTCCGCACATAAGTTCTCCCTTCGTTATCGCATCACAACGATATTGGAAATAGGTCAATCGAAGTCGATTAGGGGATTACTGAATGGTTCTGATTGGAAGCCCCGGTGTGGTGTCGATATATGGACATACCGGTTCTACCGCCACACTGGTATCCGTTTGTCCCGGTGGTCGCCCGCCGGTTTTGTGGATTCCATAACGACTGTGGCCTGCCGAGAGGCACCCGCCGAATGCTTTAGGACAGCCCTAAAGACTTCTCGATTAACCTCTCCCTCGTCAACTGGGCTCTATCGCTTTCAATTCAAATGTCCAAACGACTTTGCTTTGCGTTAGGCCAGTTCTGGCGCTTTCTGTCCCCTATTTAGCCCTGAAGCTCGCGCCGACATTCCGGCTCTAGCTGCAGGTGATTTTTATTTTCTTGTGCCACCTCCCCCAGTTAAACACAATATGCATCAAAACAATACTATTATACCTATTTCTTACAGCGCTCGCCAGGTTCTGCCCAAATTGTCAAAGCGTTTCTTCGTCCTCTTTGGCAGCCCTACAGGATTGCGCTGTGTCGGCTGAGGTCTCGGTTCGGCTCGCACCTTCTACCCAACCACTCAACCAGCTTATCCCAATTCTTTTCTTATTATGTCGGCTACGCTGGACGCAATGAAACTTGCATTCTCGCCGCTATCGCTCTCAACCATCACCCGGATCAAAGGTTCCGTCCCTGACGGCCGCACTAGGATCCGTCCACGGTTGCCCAGCTCATCCTCGGCCTTCTTGATTCGTTCCTTTATGGAGAATATCTCTTGCCAGCCGTTCGTCTTCCTCACTTTGACATTTATCAAGACTTGCGGTAGTTTCTCCATGATTTTTCTCAGCTTCGATAAGGGTTTGCCGGTCTGCTTGATGACCGAGGCAAGCTGCAGAGCGGTTATGACGCCATCGCCGGTCGTCGCGTGGTCGAGAAATATGATGTGCCCCGACTGCTCGCCGCCGATTCTTATATTTCTCTTGAGCATCTCTTCAAGAACATAGCGATCGCCGACCTTGGTCTTGACCAGCTCGATGCCGTGTTCTTTCATCGCCAAATCAAAGCCTAGATTCGCCATCACCGTTGTGACCAGAGCGTTTTCGGGCAACTGCCCCTGCTCTTTCATATGCGCGGCGCAGATTGCCAGCATAAAATCGCCGTCGACGACATCACCATTTTCATCGATGGCGATGACGCGGTCGGCATCGCCATCGTGCGCGAACCCGATATCGACGTTGTGCGAACCGATTATCTCTTGAAGATATTCAATATAGGTCGAACCGCAGCCCAGATTGATGTTGGTGCCGTTGGGGTTGGTGTTTACCGCCAATACATCCGCACCGAGCTGTTTGAAGACCGCCGGTGAGACCCTATAGGCCGCGCCGTTGCCGCAGTCTATCGCCACCCGCAAGCCGTCCAGCCCTCCGGTTATGCTCGCGACCGCGTGGTCGATATATAAATCATCCGCCCCCGAGTGAGACTTGATCGTGCCGATACTCGAGCCGGTGGGAAGGTCTTTCTGGGTCCCCATGGCATTCTCTATCTCGTCTTCAACGCTGTCGGCCAGCTTAAACCCGTCCGCGCCGAAAAACTTTATCCCGTTATATTCGGCGGGATTGTGCGAAGCGGATATGACGATACCGCCGTCTACCCGGAGGGCTTTCGTTAAATAGGCGATTGCCGGTGTCGGCAAGACACCTGCTTGTATGACATTAGAGCCGACCGAGCAAATGCCGGCGGCGAGCGCCGCTTCGAGCATGTCTCCCGATACGCGCGTATCCTTTCCAATGACAAAAATGCCGCCGAGACCTTTGCTAAGAACACTCGCTCCAGCCTGTCCTAATTTAAAGGCCATATCAGCGGTGAGGTCGGCGTTGGCGATGCCGCGAACCCCATCGGTACCAAATATCCTCGTCAAACTCCACCTCCAGGTTTATGAAAACGCGCCGAAGCGCCAAGCATGTCTATCGTTAATAATGCAAAAAGCCGCTCGCCTCAACGAAGTCTTTTTGGTGTGGTAGCCTCTTCCCCTTAGTCGGCTTAGTATACCATGTTGTCAATAGACCTACAAAAATACTACACTCTTAAGCCAAGCCGTGACTCCTACCCCTATGAAGACCGCAAAAATGACTTCTCGACGAAGGGTGAGGTTATTGCGGCAAGCAGCGCCTCATAGCCCGGTATGAAAAGAGCGGTGTCACCAGTTTCGTACCTTCTGTCAGACGCCGAAATATCGACGACGAGATGGTCGCTGCTCCTTCGCGAAACGCGAATGCCCTCATCAAGGGCCCTCAGCTGTCCTTGACAGATGTCCTGGGCGCCAAGAGCTAAAATACCCCGCTTCGCCCCGTGGATGCCGCCTGTGGACGGCTTAACCGGTTTGTCGCGCACCTCTATGAACTCCGCCTCGATTGTGATGGCATCTTGAAAAAGCCCGAAAATGGGATCGTAATCGACCGTCTCCTGGCCAAGTAAGATAGCTTCACCCAGGCGCACCTGGTTCACCTGCGGCGGGACCAGCCCCGCCTCTAGTAATTTCCAGACACTGGAATTCCCGCCGGAGATGACCGGCAGGGCCAAGTGCCGGCTGCCGCGCAAAGACTCGGCGCCTCCCACGAGCCGCTCTAGCATGGCCGGCGTAGGCGACACGCCCTGCAGACATGCCACGTTGGAGCCGATGCCGGCGATCTCAATAGAGCCGTGCCGCTGCGTCTCGCCGGCAAAACGCTCCAGCTCCTCGGGGAGCACCCCCTCGCGAAGGTCCCCGGTCTCGACCATGATTATGACTCTATACCGCTTGCCCTGCGCGCGCGCCGCGCCGGCAAGCCACTCGATAGCGCGCAACTCGGAAACAAGAGAGACATCGGTTATCGACACGACCTCTTCGACCTCGGCGCGCATCGGCTGCCGCAGCATCATCAACGGCGCACCCACACCGGCGAGACGCCTTAGATTGGCAAGCCGTGAGTCCCCGATAATCGTAGCGCCGCCTTTTAGCATCGCCAGGGCGACCTCCCGACTTCCAAGGACCGCCTTGACCACGCCGGCCAGCTCGATTCCGAACCCGCCGAGGGTCGACATTAAAACCCGCGTATTCTGCTCTATTTTGGTTAAATCGATGACTATTCTCGGCAGCGACAATTCACACCTCTCGGGCCGGAACGATAAGTAGCACGCGAATCCTTTTCTTAATCAAAAAAGAGGTTAAAGAAGCGAACTTCTCTAACCTCTGTCGGTGCGATAAAATTACCTCTTTGAGAATTGAGGACGCTTGCGTGCTTTCTTCAAGCCGTACTTCCTGCGCTCTTTCATTCTCGGGTCGCGGGTCAAAAGTCCCGCTCTCTTAAGTTCGGCGCGAAAACCGTCGTCGGCTTCGAGCAACGCGCGAGCGATACCATGACGCAGCGCTCCGGCGTGACCGCTGATGCCGCCGCCTTCGATTTTGGCGATAACATCAAACCTGGCCAGCGTGCCGGTTGCGTTAAACGGCTGCTGGACTAGTGCCTGCAGCGTCTTGCGTCCAAAATATTGCTCGAGTGTTTTGCCACCGATACTAAAGGTTCCTGTGCCGGGCATCAAGCGAACTCGAGCGACAGCATCTTTTCTGCGTCCGGTTCCTATATACACGACTTTATCTGCCATCACTACTCTCCTTCCGCCATGATATCAAGAATTTTTGGTTGCTGGGCGCTGTGTGGATGCTCCGTCCCGGCATAGACCTTCAATTTCCTAAACATTGCCCTACCGAGACTGTTGTGAGGAAGCATACCCTTTATAGCGAGCTCTAGAATGCGCTCGGGATGTTTCGCCTGCAACTTCTCGAATGTCATCTCTTTCAGGCCACCGATGTAGCCGGAGTGACGGTAGTACATCTTGGTTTGGGCTTTGCGACCGGTCATGGCGATTTTCTCGGCATTGATGATGACTATGTGGTCACCAACGTCCATGCTCGGCGTGTACATCGTTTTGTGTTTGCCTCTCAATATATGCGCGACTCTCGTCGCAAGACGACCCAGGGGAATGCCGGCTGCGTCGACGACAAACCACTCGCGCTCAATATCTTTCGGCCTTGCAGAATATGTCTTCATCTCTCCTCCAACCTTACATACAAAAGTAAACTATAATCGAAAATCGTTAATAATGCAACCATAATATACTAACAAAACCGCAGGAAAACTCTGTAGGCAAGACCGGTCGGGTTGAAGCCCGTTACACAAACCTGGAAAAAACTTCGTTTCCCAGCAGAATGCCTCTTGGGGTCAGACGCAGATTCGCGTTTTTAACTAGAAGTCCTATTCCCACCAGGTCTTCTATCGCTTCGCCGAAGACATTATCGATAGTTTGGCCGAAACGCGCGTCGAACTCATCCAGGTTGACGCCATCCATCTTGCGCAGCCCGAGAAAGAGCGCTTCGCTCATCTCATCCACGACCGACAGCTGAACCGATTCAGCGATACGCGTATCGCTCCCCGCACCCTCTATGTATTTCGCAGGCTCCGCGATATTGCTATACCTGGCGCGGCCGGCCTTCGAGTGCGCTCCGGCCCCGAACCCCAGGTAGTCGCCGCCGTTCCAATAGGTTAGGTTGTGCTTGCAAGCAAAACCCGGTTTCGCGTAATTGGATATCTCATAATGTTCATAGCCCGACTCGTAGAGCGAGTCCATCGTGTAAAGGAGCATGTCCGCCTGGAGGTCCTCGTCAGGGCTTGCGACTACTGATGCGTCGATTGCTCGCTCCAGCGCTGTCCCCGGCTCGATGGTCAAGCCATAGCACGAGAGATGCTCGGGGTCGAGTGCGATGGCCTGCTCCAGCGTGAGCGCCCAATTGGCGAGCGACTGGCCCGGTATCCCGAAGATGAGGTCGATGCCGATGTTCTCAAAACCGGCACCGCGCGCCGCCCTGAAGGCTTCGACCGCTTGCACAGCCGTATGTTTGCGCCCCAGAAGCTCCAGCAAATCGTCATCGAGTGACTGGAAACCCAGGCTCAACCTATTGATCCCGGCATCACGCAAGGCCACCAGGTTTTCGCGGGTTACAGTTTCGGGGTTGGCTTCTATCGATATCTCGGCGTCGGAAACGACCGTGAAGTTGTCCTTTATCGCACCGAGCACGCGCCCTATCTGCTCCGGCGCTAGCAGTGTCGGCGTGCCGCCACCTATGTAGATGGTACTGATTGAGGCGCGGTTAAAACGCGCGGCTTCGGCGCTTATCTCCGAAACAAGCGCATCGATATATGCCCCGTGGACGGCATCGAGCCCGGGGTACGAATTGAAATCGCAGTAAGAACACTTCTGTTTACAAAAAGGAATATGAACGTAGATCGCGAGCATGAAAGTAAAATACCTCTATCTAATGTTTGCGAGGATTATCTCAGATTTGCGCCGCGGTATCCAGTAATAGCCACATCATGCTCGCGATACGCCTATCGCAGACCCCTGGGCTTTTTGTTGGCTGCTAAACCGGCACCGACCGCTGCTTTGATTTTCCCGCTTGTCGACTTGAAGCTAGACTTCTTATCCTTCATCTTCTGGCCGATAAGAGCCGGCGCTGCTTGAATCCGCATACGTAGAGCAGAACCCTTATCGCCGTTGAGTTCATCGGGTTCTTGGGAATTAGATATCGTAATCATACATCCTCCATCTCATTCCTGCCTAACCGGCACAAAGCTCTGGTCGCCGGCATAGAGCGCGGCCGACCATCACCCACCCAGCAATTCCTCGTAGGTCGTCTTGGTCTTTACCTTCTCGCATGCGACTCATGCTGGATCGGGGCCGGTATAAAGAATTCTTGCTGTGCCGTTTTTTACATACCGGCAAGAATTTGGCCTAGTTTTTATTAAGTTTGTATTCCCTAAATCGCCTGCTCCTAAACAAACCAGAGCAGGCGACCTCGACCCTGTAGACAAGAACCTATCGGTAAAAGGAGAGGCAGGTGTCTGATTCTAGTCTTACCACACCCCTAGCCATTCCTTCCCCGTCGACCACCTATAGTCATCGCCCTTCAGGTCGACCTTGGCTATGTCTTCAGCGGCAATCGCCAGTAAATACGCCCTCAGCCCGCAGAACTGGCCGGGAAAAACCGAACAGGCCCTTAAGTGATAAATCTGCTCTATAATGACAAAAAAGGAGCAGAGAAAATGACTAAGAGAACAAGACGAAATCACACGGCCACGTTCAAAGCCAAAGTAGCCCTAGAGGCACTCAAGGGCGAACAAACACTGGTGGAGCTCTCCCAGAGGTTTGGGATCCACCAAAACCTGATCACAAAGTGGAAAAAGCAGCTACTAGATAATGCGCAAGAGCTGTTTGCCGACGGCGCGCGACATGAAGGTCAAGTCGACGTAAAAGAGCTGCATGCAAAGATCGGCGAGCTAACCATGGTGAACGATTTTTTGTCGGTAGCGCTCGGGCGCATAGACGGTCCGAGCGCAAAGAAATGATTGATAGAGCGCACGAGCTGCCATTAACCAAACAGTGCAAAATCTTAAATCTATCGAGGTCGAGCATATACTACAATCCGGCGCAGATTAGCGAAAAGGATTTAAGGCTCATGAGAGAGATCGATGACATCCATCTCAAATATCCGTTTTACGGCAGCCGCAGAATACGCAACGAACTATGGGATAGGGGCTACAGGGTAGGCCGGGGCCATGTGGGAACGCTCATGAAGAAGATGGGCATAGAAGCGCTCTACCCCAAGCCAAGGACGTCTAAGCCCAACCCGGCGCATAAGGTATATCCCTACCTCTTAAGGAGCCTCAGCATAACCCAGGCTAACCACGTCTGGTGCGCAGACATCACCTATCTGCCGATGGCAAAAGGGTTCTGCTACCTGGTGGCCGTTATGGATTGGGCCGGCAGAAAAGTCCTCTCATGGCGCCTCTCCAATACGCTTGATACATCATTCTGCCTGGAGGCGCTTGAAGAAGCTATTGAGAATTACGGGACGCCGGAGATATTCAACACCGACCAGGGGTGCCAGTTTACATCGGAGGCCTTCACTGGCCTCTTACACGAGAAGGAAGTAAAGATCAGCATGGATGGAAAAGGGCGCTGGCTGGATAACGTCTTTATCGAGCGACTATGGAGAAGCGTCAAATACGAGGAGGTATATATCAAGGCATACGGATCGATTCCCGAGGCAAGGCGTGGGCTTGCGGAATACTTTGAACTTTACAATGAACGGCGCCGGCATCAAGGTCTTGACGACTTAACGCCGGATGAGGTTTACTTTGCTACATCGGACAACGCCGCTTGAGCGACAATTAGATATGTCGACAGCGGTTTAGGCTAAAGCGGTTTATCACCTAAGGATCGCGCTTTGCTGTCCAAAGAAACCCAACCAGCTCTCTGAACAAAGTCAGGCAATTTCCCTTCAAACACAAGCGTCATAGCGTGAGATGAGCTAATACCTTGTTTACGACACGTCGATAAGTAGCCGCGTATACGGCAGAAAATCTGTGCACCCTCTTGGCTTCGGAAACAGCCTGATATTTTCTGTTGCACCTTAGTCATACGAATATCGTTTTCGCCCTGGTTGTTCGTAAAAGGTACAAGTGGGTTTTCCATAAAGCGCAAGACATCCTCCTCATGGTTTATCAAGCGCTCCAATAGGTTTCTTGATTTGCTGCGTTTGACCCTTCCTCGTTTTACCTTCCCCGGAGGTTTTTCCGGCGGCGGGCATTCAATTTCTGCTTCTTTAAGCAAGGTCTTGTAGCGTTTCCGGTATCTTTCTGCCCCATCGTGGCCCAATGCGCCGCCGGCAGCATCAACCGCACTATTGATTTCCTTAAGCAGCTCACGCATATCCCTTGCCCATACTTGGTTGTCTTGCTCCCAGGCATATACAAGCTCCCTGAGATGATGGGCGTTGCATAAGGCATGGGTAACATCGTAGCTAAAATATGGCCTCCAGTGGTCATGGCAGAGGATACCGTTAAAGCGGGGCAGAATACCGGCTTCATCCATTGCATGTGTCCCACGTTTTTCATGGGCAAAGTAGTGGGTCCATTCTTTATTGGAGGTGCAATGCAGCCAATGTCCTTTGCCATCGATATTGATCCCTGTTTCATCGGCATGGGCAATCTGTGCGCACGCGAGGCGATCCTTGACGTGCCTCTCAAAACGGGCCAGCTGCTCAAAAGCCTGACAATTGAAATTATAAAGCGAGCCTTCACTAACAGGTATTTGTAATGCTTGAGCAAAATATTCTTGCACCCGCTTGTAGGGTAGCAGTTGGTATTGAGACAGGTAAACGGCATGAGCTTTGAGCCGGTCTCCATACTGCACGGCCTTTGTGATGCCGTCGGGAAACGGGGCGATAAAGCGCTTGCCTTGGGTATCTTCAAGTATCTGTGCCCGGTATTCTATCACCAAGCGCGAAATATCGATATCAAACACCTGCCGTGTCTCAAAGCCGACTTCACGGTAGTTGCCCTCGGGCAAGCTTTGGCGGTCAACCATGATGAGCTCTATCTCATCGGGGTCCGGTATCTTTGTAAGTGTTGTTCCGATATGCCCGTTTTGGCCGCCCGAGGGTTTGTCGGATTTGGTCCTGCTTGTTTTATTACGGTTGGGATCACTTGAAGGTGGCTTGCTGCTGTTTTTGCTGTTTAGTGCAACACGGCCGAGTAACACAGAGATCAGCAGCAGAATTTCCAGGGCTGATTTTAGCGCAGGCGACAGATCGGGCTCCTCCCTGAGAAGCCGTTTGACATTACCAATGGCCCCGTCGACATCAATCGTGTCTATCTTCAAGTACCACACCTACCACTTTACAGTATAGGTGTATTATCTCATGGATTTTTAAGGAGGGATTTTAGCGCTTGTATTCGCTTATGCGGCGATAAAATAATTCAGGCGTCCCCGGCTGCCCGCCACTACCATACAATGCCTGTGTGCCAATTTGCCTGCAGGTAAATGGCTGTTTGGCAGGCATCGGATAAGTCTTCTGAATATTGCAAAAGTTTCTCAAAAACCTTGTCATGTACTTTTTCAATTTATTTCGCTGAGTAGTTACGATAACAGTCTATTTAAATATTTCTCCGCCTGCTGCCATTTCTCAAAAGGTAAATTATTTTTAACGGCATTCGCAAAATCTTGAAGACCGTTTAGTCCTGTGGATAAATGAAACTTTCCACCTGAATAATTGATGATAAGCGATTGAACCACAGGACTAATGCTAATTGAATCTATATCTTCCCAGCCGATAAAACGATCTTTTAAAAACGGCCAATGTCGCTTAATCCCATCTTTAGTTATTCTGTAAAAGGCACTATTCTCTAAGCAGATAACGACCAGGAGCGAAGCAAGTACTACTAATATTAGGGCAATTAACAAAATGAACCATCCGATTTCTCCTTTATTTACAGAACCAGCGATTGAGAGAAGAAATAGCGAGGAGCCAACCGCAGCTATTGCTATAACAATCGTTGTAACTCTAGCTGTAGTGTTATATTCCAAGATTAGATCGTTTGATGTCTTATCTTTACGAGCTCTTGGTTTGCGTGATATCTGCCGTATTCCTAATACTGCCCAGACTAAAAAAGCAATAACTACATAGAACGTTATATCAAGCATTATTATCACCTCTCGATCTAGTATAATATTGCGACAACTATGAAGTTGATTACGTAAATGTAGCAAATATATGCTCTATGGAAGCACACGTTATATAGGAAGTTGTTCTTTTAGAATCCAGATTAACGATAGCCAGGAGATGCGTATTCGTAAATACGCATCTCCCAGAGAATTTTGAATTAACCGCAATAATTTAACTTGCTAGTGATACGGACTATCTCTTCTTTCCAGTAGTCGGCTTACTAGCTGGTTTACTAGTTGGTTTGCTCTTCGGTACACTCGCTGGCGCACTTCTTGGTTTACTTGCCGGTGCACTTTTTGGTTTGACCGACGATTTACTTGTTGATTTACTAGCTGGTTTGTTAGTTGGTATGGTCTTGGTTGCCTTACTTACCATGCTGTTTACAAGCATTGATTTACCAAACCCATATGCCATAACAGCACCTCTTTCAACCAGAGAAGCTCCAAGGCCGCCTAAAGCACCACCTATCACGCCATTCAAGGCACCTAAGCCTACTCCTGTGCCAACTGCGATAGCAGCAGTTTTCCAAGAGAATTTTCTCTGGCCTGTTTTGACCTCATAGCTATACCTCGCGACAGAAGCAGCAAAACCAATTCCGGCTCCTATAGCAGCACCAATTGCAACCTGCGCAAAGTGCCCGTCCGGATCGGTATTCATCACCGGGTTGCCCTCGGCATAGGCGTAAGGGTTAAGAGTTTTAGGATCGGCATTTGCTCCATCTACAGAATCCTTAGTTAAGAACCTGCCTAACTCAGGACTGTAGTACCTTGTTTTAAGGTAGTACATCCCGGTTTCAGAGTCAAAATAATAGCCTGCGTAACGGAACGGAATATCGAAGGTGCCTGTTTGGCCGATAAGCTCGCCCCATGGGCCGTACTTGTAGGTGGCCACCCGGTTTCTGCCGGCGTCGGTTATTGCCAGAATGTCTCCCCGGTGGTTGGTGTGGGTGTAGTAGGTGGCATCGCCTTTTTCGATGGCGATAAGGCGGTCTTTGTCATCGTAGATGTAGAGGGCGATCGTTCCGCCGCTTGCGTCGGATTCTCTCCGCCTGTTGGATGAACCTTAGGTTGTTAAAGAGCACGGCCTCAGGTTTCTTTGGCGCAAGCCACTAAAGCTTATTGAGCGGTGGCTTTAAGGTATG
>JASEGT010000054.1 GCA_030018005.1 Actinomycetota bacterium | reverse complement strand
AATCAAACCACGAGTTGGGAGCCGCTTCAATTTCAACTAAGTATAGGACACGCTCTGGCTGGGGGAGGGTTTGTGTTTTGCGTTGTCTTCTCACAACAACTATCGCCGTGGCGACGGCGGCTATATGACTGAGCGCCTTCTTACGATTAGGAGCGAGCGGTGCTGGATTTTGATAATTTCGACTGGGACGAGCACAACGAGGATAAGATCGAGGACTTAAATTCAGAAAGCCCTTAGTCTCCGAGATCAACGTGCTTCTTCAGGTTCCGGTGTAGGTTCCTTAGAACTTCTTCTAAGTGCGATAGGTCTTTTACTTGATGCACTAGGCGGGTTTTCCACATACGTTCCAATGTTGGCCTCTTCTTTTCTAGTACTTCTAGCAGCCGATTAGGGTCAACGCTTTTGAATTTTGCCTTCTCAATAAGGGCATTAGGGATTGCCATGAAATCGAGATCCTGATCAAAGAGAAAATCTATGTCGTAGACATCTCGGGGCTCGGTGCGCCCGATTATAGCGCAAAGCTTTTCGACCATAATTTCTTCTAGTGAATAGGCAAGTATTTGTCTCGGGGCGGCATCGCTATAATCACAATGTATAGTATGCGGCTCAACCGGAAATATCAGTTTCTCGGATAAGGTAAAATCAACCTTGACATCTCGGCTGCCAAGCTTTGCCTGAAGGGGTCCGACAAAGCTAACATACGCCGTTAGCGATTCGCTGCGCTTCTCGATCTTTTCTGGCGGTATCGCAAACTGGAAACCCTGGCTTTTAGAAAGATCAGCAAGCGCGTGCTCAAGGCCGGCAATTAAAGCATCTGGATCCATTTCTCTTAGAACCGTAAAGTCCAAATCCTCTGAGAAGCGGTAATCCGGAAAGTAAATTTTCTTTAACGCCGTCCCGCCTTTAAAGGCAAGAAGCGGATATAGATCCGAATCGGCAATACCTGAAAGAATCCAAGTAAGCACGTAATCCTTCTCGAGCACCAGCTCATTCATTTTTAACCGATGAGAAAGCCTTTGTAATTCTGCTCGTGGAATCATCTAATCGCCTTTATTTTAAGTGCTTGTTATCTGCATTAACTCTTTTCGTTCAATATTCACTCTTATCTTCCAAAAACTTATATGCCTTCCAGTATCTTCAAGAGTTGGATCAAGCAAGGCATAGCTAGGTGAAACCAAGTCTTTTAGCTCGGGCAATGCTTCTTTGCCAAGACTGTAAATCTCCAAAAGGAACCCGAGGCGTTTTGCAACGCTCTTTCTGTTCAGCCGCTTTACATATTGAACCAGCTTTTGATAATCAATATCGTTTCGCTTGGCCCATATCCCCTTTGCAATTTCGCTCACACCACCACAAAGGTCGGGTCGGTCTAAGCAATCAATAATCGTTCGCTCAAGATCGCTTACCCTCACCTTTTGAGATGGCGTAATCCAAACGTCTTCAAGACCCCACTCCATATCACTAGCCTGGGTGTACACAAACCGGTGAGTAGCGCCCAGAACCTCTTTTGGTCTTCTTCTATTAGGCGTGCTAATGTAGACGGTAAAAATGGGCTGAATAGTCATCTCATGAATCTCAAGAGCACTGTAATAAGAAATATAGTAAGACAGGGGCTCAATCAAATTCTTGGCAATGACGTACCAGTTCTCGGAATGTTCTGCCTCTTCCCCGGCAGACAAAGGAACAATTAAATACTTTCCTCGCGTCAAACGAATGAGCCACCTTTTCCTTGCTAAGTCGCTAAGAAGGAGCAAAGTTGCCGCAGAAGAACTCCCCATGGTTTTTTGGGCATCCTCAACTGTAAAGATGGTTTTATCTTGTGCGGATAAAACACTAAGAAGCTTTGATTCAATTTTACCGAGGGTTCTAGGTCTTTTTTCCACAAAGATTATTACCTTTTGTGTGCAGTTAATATCTTATTAGGATAGATTATGCACACTAAACATGATTACTTGCAATATTTGAATCGGTATACAATCGCTAAATAATTAGTATTTGCAGCCGAAAATGGGGTGCGTTGGTCGGCACGCCGGCATTTCAGCTACAAAATAGCCCGTTTCATCTTTTTCAATAACCACTTGAAATTTCATGATTTTTCATCTCCTAGCTTAAAAGTCTAGCATGCCTGCGGAGTACAGTTAACCCTCCCCCCTTTGGCTGGGGGAGGGTTAATATTTTGCCTGCTGTCTCACAACGACTATCGCCGTAGCGACTATATGATTGAGCGCCTTCTTATGATAAGCAGCGAGCCGAACGCCATGAGCATTACGGCGAGCATCGCCAGCAAGTTCGTGTTATAGCCGAAGGCGATTCTCCCGTCGACGGCTGCTGCCGCCGCTTCGCTCTCCCCTACGACAAACGGTGAGAGCGATGTCGTCATGCCGGTAATGGTATTATTTACCGTATCGACTTCCGTCGTGATATTCTCCCACTTCTGGCCGTTCCAGTGCATGAACTTCAGGTTCTTCTCATTGCCGTTGACGAGAGACTCATCATACGGGATTGTTACCATGATGGTCCCGGCATAATTCGCCGTCGTGCATATGTCGATGTGATAGCCCCGGAACCTAAAGGTCGGGTCGGGAACCCCGTATGGCGGGTCGGTTATGATAGTCGCCGATGACGCGCCCGACTGCAAGACGTTGCTAAACTCCAGCTGCACGCCGTTACCGAGCGTGACGTTTACCGGCCCGCCGCCTGTGGGCGGATTGGTCGGCTTGCTCGCTTCGAACGTTCTCGCCTCAACCGTGTCGCTGACCGCAGAGATATTGCCGGCCGCATCGTAGGCTTTCACGTAAAAGCGGTATATGGTATTTGGCGACAAGTTCTGGGGCGTAAAGCTGGTCGATGTCGTGCCGGCTATTTTCTGAGCATTGTCCGCATTGTAGATATCATAGCCGGCGACTGCGATATTGTCGGTCGCGGCATCCCAGGTAATCAATACCTGGCTGGCGCATAGGCCGACGGCCTTTGCGTTGGCCGGTTTCGACGGTGCTTGCGAATCAACCTTAAGGGCCAGGCTCTTGGTGGCCTCGGTATTGTTCGAGTTGTCGACAGAGTAATAGTAGAGCGTGTGCTGCCCCTCCTGGGCCGTGAGGCTCGTGTTGTATATCGGCCACGTGCCCGCTGTCGAATCCCATTGATAGTAGGTCGTCCCCGGCCTGCTGCTCAAGAGTATTATCGTCGGCACGGTCTTATACCAGCCATTTGAGCCATCCGGCGCTGCCGGACTAACGTTTATCGAAGTTACCGGTGCGTCGATAAATACCGCGGTCGCAAACGACCACACTTTGGCCGCCGCCATGGCGGTACCGGCTTTATCTCTTACCCCGGTTGTTATCGTCGCTGTATACGTCGTCGAATGAACCAGGTCGCTATCGGACTTGAAGGTCGCTGTCCTGGTTCCCGAATCATAGGTTACGGTGCCCGCGACTTGGTTGTTTGCGCCGTCTTTCAAGCTGAACGTGGTCGAGTTTATAGAAGCCGCGTTCATCGGCTCACTGAAGACCGCTGTAACGCTGGTGGTTTTGCTGACGTTGGTCGCACCCGAAACCGGACTTACCGTGCCCACAGTCGGAATGCTGTTGTCTACGCTCACACTTATCGACGACGCGGCATTAGCGACATTGCCCGCCGCGTCGGTCACCCGCGCGTTTATCGTATAATCGCCATCTGCCGGTAGCGGCCACGAGTAACTCCAGGTATTGGTGCCGGTAGCCGTCTTCCAGCTGCCATCGATAGATACCTCTACTTTTGTGACGCCCGAAGACGCCGGGTCGGAGGCGCTACCGGTTATGGCGTATGTGGCGCCTATTAAAAACGCGCCGTTGGCCGGCGTGCCGATGCCCACCGACGGATTAGACGTGTCGACTTTAAACTCTTTGCTCTTGAACCCCTCGGAGTTGCCTTTGGTATCTACCGAATAGTAGTAGAGGGTGTTGGTCCCCTCAGGGGCGGTAAGGCCGCCTGTTAGCGCTGTGTATGACGTCCAGGCGCCGCTGGTCGAACCCCACTGGTAGTAGGTAGTGCCGGCTTCGTTTCTGGTGAGCGTTATGCCGGGCGCGGTACCCTTAAACCAGCCGTTGCTTCCATTGACCGACGTCGGGTTGGTGCCGAGCGTCGTCGACGGCGGCATGACATCATTGACGTTGACGGTAAAGGTCGATGACGAATCCCTGGTGTTGCCCGCAGTGTCGACCGCTTTTACATACCAGGTGTGCTCGCCGGGTAAGAGCGAAGCCGTCAGCGCGACCGATGTGGCCGATGCCGAGATGTTGTCCCGGTTGAGGCTGCCGTCGATATAGAGCTGATACTTCGACAGGTTTACGTCTGAACTCGCGCTCCAAGTGAAGGTCTGCGCCGTGTTGTTGTCGACCGTAGTGCCGTTCGCCGGAGCAGTGAGATTGAACGATGCCGGAGCCGTCGTGTCTACCTTATATGCCTTGTTCTTGACGGCCTCGATATTGCCCGCGCTATCTACCGAGTAGTAGTAGAGTGTCGTCTGGCCTTCAGGTGCCGCAAAACCCGTGCTGTAAGTGGTCCATGGCCCGGTCGCCGAGGTCCACGAGTAGTAGGTGGTGCCGGCTTCGTTTCTCGTAAGCGTTATGCTCGGGATGGTCTTATACCACCCGCTGAACCCGTCGGTGCTTGCCGGGTTGGAGGCAATAGATGTCGCCGGAGCCACCACGTCTATGACGGTGACCGCAAAGGTCGAAGACGAATCTATGACATGGCCCGCGCCGTCGACCGCTTTCATGTGCCAGGTGTGTGCACCCGGTGAAAGCGAGGATGAAAGCGTCGCCGAGGTCGCCGACGCCGAGATGCTATCCTTGTTTAAGGTGCCGTCGATATAGAGCTGGTATTTAGAGAGATTAGCATCGGTGCTGGCGCTCCAGGTAAAGGTCTGCGGTGTAGCGTTGTTTACCGATGACGCGTCTGCCGGTGAGACTAGATTGAAAGGACCCGGTGGGACCACGTCGAGTTTGTATACCTTGTTCTTGGCAGCCTCAATATTTCCGACCAGGTCCACGGAGTAGTAGTAGAGCGTATGCTGGCCCTCCGGTGCGGTTATGCTCCCCGTGTATTGGTTCCACAGGCCGCCGGTCGTGTCCCACTGGTAATAGGTCGTCGCGGCCTCATTGGTCGTAAACGTGATGGACGGCACGGTCTTATACCAGCTGCTGTTTCCATCCGGGTTCGCCGGGTTTGTCACGACCGTAGACACCGGCGGCACTATATCGACGACCGTCAAAGTAAAGGTCGAAGTAGAATTTACCGTGTTGCCGGCGGCATCGACCGCCCGCATGTTCCAGGTATAGACACCCGGCGCTAACGATGAGGAAAGCTTGACCGATGTCGTCGACGGCGAGAGGCCGTCCCTGTTTAAGGTGCCGTTGATATAGAGTTGGTATTTGGCGAGATTAACATCGGTACTAGCGGTCCAGGTAAAGGTCTGCCCGGTGTCGTTGTTGACGCTTCCGCCGTTTGCCGGCGACACTAAATCGAATGCGGTCGGCATCACAGTGTCGAGTTTAAAAGCTTTGCTCTTTGTGGTTTCGATGTTTCCGGCGGTATCTACCGAATAGTAGTAGAGCGTTGTCTGCCCCTCGGGCGCGGCAAAGGCACCCGAATATGTTGTCCAGGCACCGCCTGTCGAGCCCCACTGGTAGTATGTGGTGCCGGCTTCGTTTCTGGTTAGCGAGATAGTCGGCATCGTCTTGAACCAGCTGCTGGTTCCATCGGCGGACGACGGATTCGTCGAGAGCGATGATATCGGCGGCACTATGTCGACCACGGTCAGCGAGAACGTCGAAGATGAGTCTCGTGTGTTGCCGGCAGTGTCGACCGCGCGCACAAACCAGGTATAGCTCCCCGGTGCGAGCGATGATGAAAGCTTGACCGATGTGCTCGAAGGCGCAAGGCCGTCCCTGTTGAGGGTGCCGTTGATGTAGAGTTGGTATTTGGATAGACCCGAGTCGGCGTCCGCGCTCGCCGTCCAGGTAAAGGTCTGTCCTGTATCATTATTTGCGGTACCGCCGTTTGCCGGCGAGACTAAATCGAACGCCGTAGGCACTACCGTATCGAGTTTGACTGTTTGAGTCTTGGCCGTTTCGGGGTTGCCCGCGCTATCTACCGAGTAGTAGTAGAGCGTGTTCTGGCCCTCGGGCGCGACAAAGCCCGCGCTGTAGGTGGTCCATGGCCCGGTTGCCGAAGTCCAGGAGTAGTAGGTGGTGCCCCCCTCGTTCCTGGTCAAAGTTATCGTCGGCGAGGTCTTATACCAGCTGCTCGTGCTCGACGGGCTGATAGTAGTCGTCGGCGGAATTACGTCGTTGACGACAATATTATTAGTAGCTGCAGAATCTCTGGTATTGCCGGCGGCATCGACCGCGCGTACAAACCAGGTGTAGCTGCCCGGTGCGAGCGATGACGATAGCGTCACCGAGGTAGCCGACGCCGCAATATTATCCTTATTAAGAGAACCGTTTACATAGAGTTGGTACTTGGAGAGACCCGATTCGGTATCCGCGCTCGCCGTCCAAGTGAAGGTCTGAGGCGTATCGTTATTGACGGTCGCGCCGCTCGCCGGCGATACGAGATTAAACGCAGTCGGCGGGTTGACGTCGATTTTGAACAACTTGCTCTTGACGGCTTCTGTGTTCAAGTCGGAGTCGACCGAGTAAAAGTAGACGGTATTTTGACCCGCCGCGGCGGTAAACGCCGCCGAATAGGTCGTCCATGGTCCGGTTGCCGACGCCCACGAGTAGTAGGTGGTGCCGGCCTCGCCGCGTGAGAGTGTTATCGAGGGCGACGTCTTGTACCAACTATCGGTGTTAGCCGGGCTGATTGTCGTCGTCGGCGGAACAACGTCTTTGACAGTCAAGTTAAATGTCGCTGAGGAGTCTACCGTATTCCCCGCGGCGTCGACGGCTTTAACATACCAGGTATGGTTGCCCGGTGCGAGCGACGATGCCTGCGTATAGGAGGTCGTCGTTATAGCGTCCCGGTTGAGCGCGCCATCGACGTATAGTATGTACTTGGCTATGCCGGACTGGGCATCCGAGCTTGCGTTCCAGCTAAAGGTTTGCCCGGTATCGTTGTTGGCAGTGCCGGCATTCGCCGGGCTGGAGAGGCTGAACACCGTCGGAGCTTGCGTGTCTACCTTAAACTCCTTGCTCTTGGCCGCCTCTTTGTTGCCGACTTGGTCCTCAGAGTAATAGTAGAGGGTGTTCTGGCCGGCAGAGGCGGTAAAGGCGGCAGTATAGATGGTCCATGGTCCGGTTGCCGAAGTCCACGAGTAATAGGTGTTTCCGGGGTCGGATGAGGTCAATGTTATTGTCGGCACCGATTTAAACCAGCCGTTAGCGCCATCGGCGGTGGCCGGGGCACTCGACAAGGTCGTCGTCGGCGGATCGATGTCTATTGTGTATGGCCCGAGGCGGACGGTAGTCGTCCAGTTTCCGGCCGCATCTTTCGTTCTTACGTTGAAGTACCAGCTGCCGTCGGGTAGCGACAGGCTGCTAGTAGAAGTGACGCCTGGGCCGAGGTCTACCGTCTGGTCCGGGATCGTCGTCGCCGACTGGCTCCACTCTACCGAGAAGCCCTCGAGGCCGCTGACCGCGTCGCTCGCGCCCGGCATGTTGATATTTACTACCGGGTTGAGTGAGCGCTCACCCTGCGTGTGGCTAGGACTGCTCAACGATGGGTTGGCCGGCAGACCGGAGTCTACCTTAAAGGCCCGGTTCTTGACCGACTCGGTATTGCCCGAGCCGTCCGCAGAATAATAATATAGCGTGCTCTGGCCTTGCGGGACTGTCAGGCTCGCTGAATAGGTCGTCCATGGTCCGGTCGCCGAAGTCCACGAGTAGTAGGTGGTGCCCGGCTCATCGGCGGCTAGTGTCACCGACGTTGCGCTCTTAAACCATCCGTTAGTACCGTCGGCGGTGGCCGGGGTGCTCGAAAGGGTCGTGGTCGGCGCTTTGACGTCTATTTTAAATGGCCCGAGGTGGGCAGTGCTGGTCCAGTTTCCGGCCACATCTTTCGTTCTTACGTGAACGTACCAGCTACCGTCGGCGAGTGCCGTGCTGGTGGTCGAGGTGGTGCCCGGTCCAAGGTCTACCGTCTGGTCTGGAAGAGTCGTCGCCGACTGGCTCCACTCCACGGAGAAGCCCTCGAGCCCGCTCGCGGCATCGCTCGCGCCGGTCATATTAACGACGACCGTCGGGTTAGTCGAACTTACGTCGACGCTGTGGCTCGGGCTGCTTAGCGATGGGTCGGTCGGCAACCCGGAGTCTACTTTAAGAGAGAGGCTCTTTACCGCTTCGGTATTGCCGGCGGTATCGACCGAATAGTAGTAGAGCGTGCTCTGGCCTTGCGGAACTGTGAGGCTCGCTGAATAGGTCGTCCACGGCCCGGTCGCTGACGTCCACGAATAGTAGGTCGTTCCGGCTTCCTCGGGAGTCAAAGTAACCGATGGCGCTGTCTTAAACCAGCCGTTCGCGCCGTCGGCCGCGACGGGGTTGGTCGATATGGTGGTCGTCGGCGCTATCTCGTCTAAGAAGACGCAGCTATAGACACCGCCGCCGTCGGTGCCGGCAAAGACCGTTCGGTCGAGGCAGTAACACGGCGGCGTCTCCAGCGAGAGTACCAACTTGTGCATAAGTCCATTGTTGATTATTTTCCATGAAGCGCCGTCATCGTTCGATTTAAAGACACCATCGCCGCTGGTGCCGGCGAAAACAGTATTGCCTTTATTCGGAAAATTCGGGGATATCCCCAGCGCCAGGATGCTAAGGTTGGTGATGCCGTTGTTGGCCGCCACCCAAGTGGCGCCCGCATTTGTCGATTTGAAGACGCCCGCACCGTTGGTGCTGGAGTATATCGTCGAGTCTGTAGTAAATTGCGGTGAAATAACGATATCGGTGATGAAAAGGTTGGTTATGCCGCTATTGGTCTGAACCCACGAGGCTCCGCGGTCGGTCGATTTGAAAACACCGCCGCCGTGGGTGCCGGCGAAGATGGTGTTGTCATTGACAAAATTCATGGAAATCGCGAGCGAGCGGACATCGAGGTTGGTCAAACCCGTATTGACCGGCGCCCAAAGGTCGCCCGAATTTGTCGACCTGAATACGCCGCCGTTGGTGCCGGCGAAAACCGTTTTATCGGTTTGAAAGCCCGGGGACATCGTTATTGAGCGAACATTGGTACTGGTAAGTCCGCTGTTAATGAGAGTCCAGGTTTTTCCTCTATCGACAGACCTGTAGACACCGGAGGGCGTGCCTGCAAAGATCGTATCATCGTTATCGAAATATGGCGACAGTGGTACAGAATTAACGTTGCTATTCGCAGGCCCGTTCGTTGACCACTCTTCTGCGGCAAAAGCCGTCGAAGAAAAGAGTAAGGCCAAGCTAAGCGCGAGCGCCAGCATGACCAGAAATTTGTAAGCATCCCCTCGTCTCATTCTTTTTTCGCTAAGCATCATTTCAGCACCCTTATCTTTTGTTTGATTTCCTCCAGATCAACACCGTATGGGTTCATGTTGACGACCGCTTCGTACTCCTCCTTGGCCTTCGCGTGTTCTCCGTTTATCACGTAAAGGTCGCCGAGGGCGATGCGGGCGGCGGTAAATTCCTTATTCAACTTGACCGCGGCTTCGAGCGATCGAATCGCGTTTGCGATATCGGCTTTGGATTTATATATGATTGCGACATTATAAAGCGCCTCGGGCTGTTTAGGGTCGGCTTCGATAGAGGCCTTGTACTCTACCAATGCTTTGTCGAGGTCACCTTTCGCCTCGTAGCTCTGCGCCAGGTTCAAATGTGTCTTCGCATCTCCCGGAGCCAGCTCCTTGGCTTTTTCAAGCTCGGTTATCGCTTTGTCGAACTTTCCTTCGGAATAGGCGCTCGCGCCGGTCGTGTAGGCTTTTTCCTGCGCTTCCCGGAGCTGCTGCTCGCGCATATTCATCGCAACGACGGTCGCACCGATCAAGACGACGGCTGTGCAAACCGCCAATACCACCTTTTTATTGTCTAAGAAAAACTTCTTCAACGAGCTATCTTTAGCTTCCATATCGTTGCTTTTACTCCTTATTGCGTTAAAATTTGAATTAGACGCTCTGTTTTTGCCGGCTGATCTTGCTGCCGCTTTCCCGGCTTTCGCTCCCAAACCAATCGCCTTTCTAAACAAAAAAACGACCCAAAAGGGTCGGTTTCGCTAATTGCTCCCTCTAACCGATAAGCGACCAGGTTTGAAGTTAGAGATCATCGCTTCCCCTCAATCGGGCTCAGCTGTTGTTGTGGCGTAGGGTATGAATACTAGCTATTTATTTAATTATTAACCTGCTAGGTTAATCACAAAGTGCTTACCTGACACTATAGCAACAAACATTATATGAGTCAACGTTTTCGGCATGTTTTTGTTAAACAGGTCACAAGGCAGTTCTCGACTATTGTGCCTGCTCAGAATGTGTGACGCCTCCAATCGTAAATACTGGTGGGGGTAAATATTACGGCAAACTGACAGGCCAGTGAATATGTACCATGTAATATATCCTAAAAAGTCTGCTCGGGTTATCGGACGAATAATGATAGAGTAATAAGGGTATGTATTGTTGCGGTTTGATATAGGATAAACCCGCCCGCAATGTATAGGAATTTGAAAAAGGAGACGGAAAAGATGAAAAAACCTGTTATTGACCATGACGAGTGCATCGGCGATGGTATTTGCTCGGATCTCTGCCCCGAGGTCTTCGAGGTGCGCGACGACGGGCTAGCCTATGTCATCGACGAGAACCCGGATGAATCACTCCACGCCAAGGTCGATGAAGCGATCGAGGAATGCCCGACAGGCGCTATAGCCTGGGCCGAGGAGTAGATTAGCTGCGAGAGATGAATATAACGCCAAGGGCTATCAAAATCGCCCCCGTCAGGCGCATTGCGCTAATGGGCTCGTGTAAGAAGCGCCATGAAATAAACATTACGGCGATGTATCCGAGGCCGGCAAAGGGATAGGCGAAACTCAAATTGACACGCGAGAGAACGACCAGCCAGGAGATGGCGGAGATTACATAGAGGCTTAACCCGATGATGATGTACGGGTGGAAGAAGGCTTTTAGCAGCATGGTTACGTAATAACCGACATCTCCGGCGCCTACCCTGCCGACCTGGTTCATCCCGAATTTCAATAGAAACTGTCCTCCGAGAGCCAGAGAGAGGCTAAACAGAATAAGCGAGATAGATTTTACCACTGAGTTCTCCTTAAGACCGGCTACCATAGTCTATTGCCCCTGATTGAGGTTGCCTAACCATCTCAATAAATTTAGCGGGTTAAGCGTCGTAGCCCTTCTAGCCGTTATCCAACAGCACATCGGCTATTCGTTCGCTCGCATGGCCGTCGCCGTACGGATTGACGGCACGCGCCATTTTTTCATATTCCCCGCTATTTATTAGCAAAAGTAGCGCTTCATCGACGATTCGGCTGGTATCTCGGCCTACGATTCGCACCGTGCCGGCCTCCACCCCCTCCGGGCGCTCGGTCACCTCGCGCAGGACCAGGACGGGTTTTCCGAGCGACGGGGCCTCTTCCTGGATGCCGCCGGAATCGGTGAGAATCAGATACGCCTTGTTTATCAGCTGCACAAAGGGCTCGTAATCGAGCGGCTCGATGAGATGGACGCGATCGACATCTCCCAGAATCTCGCTTGCGGTTTGCCGCACAACCGGATTCAAATGGACGGAGAAGACGACTTCGACGTCGGGCACCGCCTCGACGATCTCTTTGACTGCACGGCAGATTTGGCGGAGCGGCTCGCCCCAGTTCTCGCGCCGGTGCGCGGTCACGAGTATGATACGCTTGTTTGCAAAATCGACGGGTTCGAGGTCGGGTTGCGCGAACGCATAGTCCGGCTTTACGGTCTGGACGAGCGCGTCGATTACGGTGTTGCCGGTGACATATATGCTCGCCTCGGAGATACCGGCGTTGAGCAGATTCTCTTTGGCCGTCTTAGTCGGCGCGAAATGGTAATCCGCGATGACGGTGGTGAGTGAGCGGTTTATCTCCTCGGGGAACGGATGGTACTTGTCGAAACTGCGAAGCCCGGCCTCGACATGGCCGACCTTTATTTTAAAGTAAAACGAGGCCAGCGCCGCGACAAAGGTCGTCGTCGTGTCGCCCTGGACCAGCAAGACATCGGGCTCCTCCTTCTCGAGAATCGGCTTCAACCCCAAGAGGGCCCTCGACGTAATATCGAAAAGGTCTTGGCCGGGCTTCATTATGTCGAGGTCGTAGTCGGGCCGGATAGCGAAGAGGTTGAGTACCTGGTCGAGCATCTCCCGGTGCTGGGCGGTGACCGCGACGACCGATTTGAACTTATCGGGCCGGCGCTCGAGCTCTTTTACGACCGGCGCCATCTTAATCGCCTCGGGACGTGTCCCGAAGACAGACAATATCTTTAGCATCTCTCAATATCCTTTGTAAGAAGCGGTCTGCGTTTACCTGTCTCTAAAAAAAGCGGCGGTCTGCTCGAGGCCGCGCTCGATGCCGACCCGGGCTTTCCAACCGAGCACCTCAAGCGCCAACGAGTCGTCTAGGTAGGTCTTTTCCAGCTCGCCGTGGCGGGGCGGGTAGTTTACCGCGTCTTTTCCGTAACCCAGGACTTTCTTGAGTATGGCGAAGAGTTCGTTGACGGAAGTCCCTTTTCGGGTGCCGATATTGACGCGCGCGCCATCGCCTTTCTCCAGCGCCGACAGATTGGCCTCGACGACATCTCCGACGTAGACGTAATCGCGCAGCTGCTCGCCGGTACCGAATATCTTTACCTCTCTATCGCTCAACATCGACTCGCAGAATATGGCGATGACACCGGCTTCACCGTGCGGGTCTTGGCGCGGACCGTAGATGTTTCCGTACCGCAGCGCGGTATAGTTTAAGCCGTGGAGCGCATGGTAGCAGCTGAGGTAGAACTCGCCGGCGACCTTTGCCACCCCATATGGGGCAAGCGGGTCGAGCGCGGTTTGCTCCCCCGCCGGCAAAACTTGCGGCTCGCCGTAGATGGCGCCGCCCGATGACGCGAAGATGACTTTTTTTACCCCGTGCTTTACCGATGCCTGTAGGAGCCCCAACATGCCTATTATGTTGACGTTGGCATCGAAGATGGGGTCGTCGACGGACTTTCGCACATCTATTTGAGCGGCGTGATGGTTGAGCACTTCGGGCTTTTCTTTCGCGAAGACCAGGTCGAGCTCGGGAGAGCGGATATCCATCTTGTAGAGCCTGGCCTTAGGGTTTACGTTCTCCTCTTTACCGCTCGACATATTATCGATGATAGCGACCTCATGACCCGCTTCGATATAGGCGTCCACGATGTTCGAGCCGATAAACCCGGCCCCTCCGGTTACTAAGATTCGCAATCGACACCATCCTTTTTATGCCCGTTATCTAAAATGCTAGAGTAACATATGACGATAGATACATCATGGACTATTTGTCTCGGAGCAGCTCTTGAAGATATCTCCTGAGTTCCTCCCCTATCTCCTCGTTGATCAGCGCGAGTTCGACGGTCGCTTTTATCCAGCTCAGCTTGTTTCCGATATCGTAGCGGGGGCCGGTGGCCTCAAGGGCGTACATCTCTTCACGCTCCAGGAGAAGCCTTAAAGCATCGGTAAGCTGTATCTCGCCGCCGAGGCCGGGCTTGGTCTTCTCGAGGCAGTCGAAGATAGCCGGGGTAAGCACGTAGCGGCCGAGAACGGCCAGGTTCGAAGGTGCTTGCTCAGGGGTCGGTTTCTCAACCAGATCGACGATGCGAAAGAGGCCGTCATCTACCTGTTCGCCCTTGATGACACCGTAACGGCGCACCTCTTCAATCGGTACCGGCTGCACCGCGATGACGGAGGCGCCGTATTTTTCGTAGATGCCGATTAAATCCTTGGTGCAAGGGCTATCGCTCAAAGTTATGATATCGCCCAATAGGACGGCAAAAGGGTGCTCGCCGATATGCTTCTTGGCACATAGCACCGCGTGGCCGAGGCCTGCCGCGACTTTTTGGCGGATATAGTGGATATCCGCTAGTTCGGCTATGGTCTCAAGCTCGGCGAGGAGCGCGTGGTCGTTTTTCTTCTTAAGCTCGGCTTCGAGTTCGAAGGAGCGGTCGAAGTGATCCTCGATGGCGCGCTTACCGCGGCCGGTGATGATAAGGATATCGTCTATCCCCGAGGCGACCGCCTCTTCGACCACGTATTGGATGGTGGGCTTGTCCACCACGGGCACCATCTCTTTTGGCTGGCTCTTGGTAATCGGTAGAAATCGCGTGCCTAAGCCCGCTGCCGGGATGACGGCTTTGGTTATTCTTCTCTTAGCCGGCTTGTTGTTATCCATCTTAAGACTACTCCTTTGCCCGAGTCTCTATAGCACGAAGCTCTTTGCCTTGTGCCCCATAAGACTATGCAGCTTCTAGAATATAATATCTTGGACTTAAATGCGATAAGGGATGCCCGGTCGCGATCTTTGGGGCGCACCGGGCTTTGGTGGTAAGCTAATGATATGAGCCACACCTAAAGACAATTCGACAACGAAACGGGGATTTGACATGTATGACTATCTGGTCGTCGGCTGCGGTATCGTCGGCTTGACCATAGCGATTGAAATCAAGAAGACCTTCGGCGGGTCGGTATGTATCATAGACAAAGAAGGCTCTCTCGGCGCGCACGCGAGCGGACGCAACAGCGGGGTTCTCCACGCCGGAATTTATTACAGACCGGGCACGCTCAAAGCCAAGCTCAGCGTCGAAGGCAACCGCATGATGCGCGAATACTGCGACCTCAAAGAGATAGCGCAAGTAAAAGGCAAAGTAATCGTGACCAAAAGCGAGTCCGAGATAGAGGCGCTGCGAGAGCTGGAGCGCCGCGCACTCGCCAACGGCGCGCAGGTCACACTCGTCGACGAAGAAGCGCTCAAAGAGATCGAGCCTTATGCCTCCACGACGGGCTTTGCCCTCTACTCGCCCAACACCGTCACCATCGACCCGATGGAAGTCCTTGAAAGACTTCTCGAGGACGCGAAAGTCCTCGGTATCGAAGTGCAGTTCGGTGTGAAAATGACCGGCGTCGACGATAGACACACGGCCGACGCCCAAGGGACGAAATTGCGTTTCGGCACGCTCATCAACGCGGCCGGCGCTTATTCGGACAAAATCGCGCATATGTACAACGTCGGGCGCCAATACGTGATGCTCCCGTATAAAGGCCTCTACTACCGGCTCAAAGACGAGCATGCGCATATGGTTCGCTCAAATATCTACCCCGTCCCGGATATCCGCTTCCCTTTTCTCGGCGTCCACTTCACCCGCACCCCAAAGGGCGTCGTTAAGATAGGGCCGACCGCG
>JASEGT010000053.1 GCA_030018005.1 Actinomycetota bacterium | reverse complement strand
CCGGTACCGTTGACATCCCCATCCGCTATGCCGGCTACTACTGTGACTCCGAGACCGGCCTCTACTACCTTAAAAGCCGCTACTACAGCCCCGAGACGGGACGGTTCTTAACCAAAGACACGGTAAAAGGGGTAAACGCCGATCCCAAAACCCTAAACCTCTATACCTACGCCGAGGGCAACCCTATAATGAATGTTGACCCGGACGGGCACTTGGCGTGGAAGAAGGTTGAAAGAGGCGCCTCCTATGTTGCGGGCGGTGCGGCGACTATTGCGCTCTTTGCCGTGGCGTTATCAGCCGCGCCGGTTGTCGTGACTGGCTTGACTGTTATTGGCTTAGGAGCCACTGTGGTAAGCGGCACAATATCCGGCTACAGGTACTATAAATCCGGATTTAAGGATAAGGGCGCGGGATTAAACACAGCATTGTCGGTTGCCGGCGCTGTTCCCGGATTTGCAGCCGCTAGGGGTGGCGCCAACTTAGCAAGCGGCGCCAAAGCGGGAAAAGTCGTTGCCAATGTCGCAAGCAACCAAATCTCCAAAATCTCAGCCGGGGTTACGTATGCGACGGCGCCTAAGACAAGTTCAAAAAGCAGCGGCAAGAGCTCAAGCAGCAGCGCAAAGAAAAGCACCAAAAGCGGGGGCAAGAAACGATAAGGATGGCAAACGTAGTATCCTGGTGCCCTGGTTGGTGGATCGATCATCCAGCCGCGCAATCACCTAGGGCCGTTTTTGTGCCAGCATCCGCTTTACCTCGGCCATGTTATACGTGTTGAGAACGTCCTGCTTTGTAAGCCAGCCGCGCTGGGCGGTCGCCACGCCATACTCCATATAGGTCATGTTGCCCGCGACATGCGCGTCGGTGTCTATCGTAAACATGCAGCCGAAGACGTCTTTAGCCTCGCGCAAATGGTCGTCTTTTAAGTCGAGCCGGTTCGGATACGAGTTAAGCTCGAGAAAGGTCCCTGTCTCTGCTGAGGCCTTGAAAACCGCCTGGATATCGATGTCATAAGGCGGGCGCTGGCCGAGTACGCGCCCGGTCGGGTGCCCGATGATATTGATATAAGGGTTCTCCAGGGCCTTGAGTAGGCGCGCCGTGAGCTTCTCTTTCGGCTGCGTAAAGCCCCCGTGTATCGAGCCGATGACGACGTCGAGCTTTTCGAGAACGCTCGCGCCGAAATCTACCTCGCCGTCGTTATCGATGTTCATCTCCATACCGCAGAGAATCTCGATGTCTGCATGCTGCTCGTTAAGGGCAGCTATGACTTCGAGCTGCTCCTCAAGCTCTCTTACCGAGAGACCGCCCGCGATTCGCAGCTTCTCGGCATGGTCGGAGATGACGATGAAATCATAGCCGAGGGTCTTAGCCATCGCTATTACCTCTTCGATGCTGTTGAGCCCGTCGCTCCATTTAGTGTGGATATGAAAGTCGCCCTTGATGTCGGCGAGCTCCACCAGGTTGGGGAGCCGTCGCTCGGCCGCCGCCTCTATCTCGCCCCTGTCCTCGCGGATCGCGGGCGGCGGCGTCTCCATATCGAGGATAGCGTAGACCTCTTCTTCCGTTTTCCCCGCCAGGCGCTGGTCGGTCTCGACGTCGAAGACCCCATATTCGTTTATCTTAAAACCCCTGACTTTAGCGATGTGGCGCAGGTGTACGTTGTGCTCTTTCGACCCGGTAAAATACTGCAGAGCTGCCCCGTACTGCTCAGGCGTGACTACGCGCAGGTCGAGCTGGAGACCGTTAGTCACGACGATGCTGCTTTTAGTCTCACCCTGGGCGAGAACATATGCTACCTGCGGCATCGAAATAAAGAACTCCATGACGTTGGCGGGCTCGTCGCTTGAGCAGAGCAGGTCGATATCGCCGATGGTCTCCTGCATACGCCTGAGACTCCCGGCCGTATCGGCGCGCTCGACAAACGGCTGTTCTCGCAGCCGGGCGAGTATCTCCCGGGCAATAGGATACCCTTCCGAGAGGAGGATTCGCTCGTGCATCGTCTCGAACTGCTTGATGCCCCTAAGGATATTCTCCTCGCTCTTGCGGCCAAACCCGGGCAGACTCTCAAGCCTGTGCTCTTCTATCGCTTCGACCAGCGCTTTAAGGCTTTTGATACCGAGGGAATCATATATCTTCTTTGCTTTCTTCGGTCCGAGGCCGGGGACATTCAACAGCTCGATAAGACCGGGCGGCACCTTTGCCTTAAGCTCTTCGTAATACGGAAGTTGGCCGGTCACGAGGAGCTGCTCGATACGCTTCGCCGTATGCTCGCCAATGCCGGATATAGCGGTCAATGCTTTGGGGCCGCCCGCGTCGTAAACCTCAAAAAGCGGCCTGGTGTAGCCTCGAATACTCGCCGCCGCGTTACGGTGCGCGCGCACCCGAAACTGGTTCTCACCCAAAATATCGAGCATATCTCCTATAGCCTCTATAATCCGGGCAATATCTTCGTTCCTTATATTGCCGCCTGTTTGCGCTTTGTTCGCCATACCATATCCCCGCCTAAAATAGCGATCCTCGCCCGCCATCAACTGCCCGCTTCTCGCTGGTCGTCAACGACCGTCTCACTTGCGACGTGGCACCGCGACTCCCTGTCCGCCGGGAAGATCAGCCGGACGGCGCGCTCGAACAAGAGATAGTCCCACGACCAGTTGAGCATGACAAAGAGGCGGTTTCTAAACCCTATTAAATAGAGTAGATGGATAAAGAGCCAAACTACCCAGGCGAAAAAGCCGGTGAAGGTTCGCGTGCCAACACGGACGACGGCCGAGTTACGCCCGATGGTCGCCATCGCCCCTTTGTCGAAGTATTTAAACGGCTGGGGCTCTTTCCCCTCGACTTGCTTGAGGATGTTCAAAGCCGCCGCCGTTCCCTGCTGGACGGCGACCGGTGCTATCATCGGAAGCGGACGGCCGTCTTCCTCGAAATAAGCGAGGTCGCCCACGACGTAGACCTCGGCGTGACCCGGAATCTGAAGGGTCTTCTCGACTGCGACCCGCCCGTTGGCGACGGTCGGAAGGCCCCAGGCGAGTATCTGCGGGTCGCCGCTGACTCCGGCGGTCCACACGACGGTTTCACTCTTAAGCGAGTCACCGCCCTTTAACCGTATGCTAGCACCCTTAATCTCAATTACGGCGGCGTTTAAGCGAACATCGACTCCCATCTTCTCGAGACGAGCCAGCGCATACTTCTGGAGGCGCTCCGGCATTCCGGGGAGAAGCCGGTCGGAAGCCTCCAGCAAAACAACGCTCGCATCTCTAAAATCCAACATCGGGAAATCTCGCGCCAGCGGCCCGTGAATCAACTCCGAGACCGCGCCCGAGAACTCTAAACCGGTCGCCCCGCCGCCAACAACTGTAAAAGCGAGCAACTGCTTGCGTTTGGCTTCATTCTTTACGTGTGCGGCTTGCTCGAAGCAGCATAGTATGTGGTTTCGCAGCTCAACCGCCTGTTCGAGTGATTTGAGCTGGTAAGCGAACTTCTCCGCGCCGGGCACATTAAAGAAGTTCGTCGTGCTGCCCATGGCTAGCACAAGGTAGTCATACGGGATTTTCGGGCCGTCGGTTTCAACGACACGCCTGTCCAAGTCGATCCGCTTAACGTCGGCCATTACAAAATCAATATTGCGCATGCCTCTCAAGATGCTACGCACCGGGTAACCTATCTGCTCCGGCTCGAGCTCAGCCGACGCCACCTGGTAAAGGAGCGGCAAGAACGTGTGGAAATTATTCCGGTCCACTAGAATCACATCGACGTCCGCACCTTTTAACGTGCGCGCCACCCACAGCCCGCCGAAACCCGCACCGACTATCACGACACGAGGTCGTTTCTTAAACGGCATCTTCACTCCTCAATATTCTTGCTCTCCTCACCTGTTTCTTTTCATAGACGCTACATCCACTTGCGCCGCCTGAAATACACCACCATCACGAGGGCAATCACTAACATAATGGCCCACACGACCGGATACGCCCACCACACGTCGAGCTCCGGCATGTATTTGAAGTTCATCCCATAGATGCCGACGATAAACGTGAGCGGGATGAAAATAGTGGCTATGATGGTCAAGACCTTCATCACCTCGTTCATCTTGTTGCTGATGCTTGAGAGGTAGATGTCGAGCATTCCAGAGAGCGTGTCCCTGAAGGTCTCTATCGTGTCTATCACCTGGATAGTGTGGTCGTAAACATCTTTAAGGTATATACGCATCGAGTCTTTTATAAGGAGGGACTCACCGCGCTCGAGGTTGTTTATCACTTCGCGCAGCGGCCAAACCGAGCGACGCAGGAAAATCATCTCGCGTTTCAAGTAGTGAATCTCGTTTAACGTCTCGGGCTCCGGATGTGCAATAAGCTCGTCCTCTATCCTTTCAATATGCTCACCAAGACCCTCCAGAATCGCGAAGTAGCTGTCGACAATCGAATCGATGAGAGTGTAGGCGAGATAGTCGGCGCCCATCCTGCGTATCTTAGACTGTTCGTTGCGGAGCCGCTGGCGTACCGAATTGAAGAGGTCGCCGACGATTCCCTCCTGAAACGAGATTACGAAGTTCGCACCGAGGATTAGACTTACCTGTTCAGATGTTATCCCCTCATTGTCGGCATCGCTCAACAGCATTTTCAGGACAATATACAGGTAATCACCGAAGTCTTCCATCTTGGGGCGCTGGTCGGTATTGAGAATGTCTTCGAGAACCAGCGGGTGCAAGCCGAAACACTCACCGAGTCTCTCCAGTACCTCGACCTGATGGATTCCTTCGATGTTTATCCAGGCAACATAGGGCTGGTCCTTTATATCGAAGCATTCATCGACCGATGCGGCGACCCGTTCTTCGAAGTAGGACTTACTATAAGTTATGATGCTGATGCTGGTTTCCTCGACCCGTTGCTCCCCGATATGGATGAGCGAGCCGGGTTCAAGACCCGCCTTCTTCGAGCGCTTCTTGATGATCTTTAACATTGTCACCGCCTAAATGTAAGAGCAAGCATAAGTACCGCTTGTCTCAGTATATAGATAATTCATATGACAGGTAAACTGAAAAACAGCCTGTGATCATTGGGCTGCTTCCTCCGTTTTAACCAGGTGTTGTGCAAGAATACCGTTGGTTTACCCGCCTGTGAAAAGGTTAGCCTTTGTGGTGCGGTTTACCTGTAGTGATTGGAGCTGGCACTAAAGCGCGCTGTTCCGAATATCCTTCTTTTTTGCATATTTAAATCCGAAAAACCAGAGCCCTAATCCATAGTATGCATGGACGAGACCGACCGCGAACAATACAAATCCAACGGAGAAATGAACGCCTATTAAGCTTGAAATCGAGCCGGTATTTCTCACCATGGAAGAACCGGTCGAAAACTGTGTTGTAAGCAAGAGAAGGAGCACGAGACCTAACCAAATATGCATTCCCTTTCCATAAAACCGCGGAACAGTCGTAAATATGCTCACGGATCCCCTTTCTAAAGTCGAATGTGCGGGTATGCCGCGCGTGGCATACTCCTATATATTATTGGCGTATGGCGATTATTCTAACCGTAGCTGGAGTTCCGCTATCTTGCATTTGAAAGCAGCCCGGTCTATGCTCACTTTGTATGTCTCGACGAGTTCGTCCCGCAACCGCACCATCCGCGCATAGACTGTTCTTCTCGCATCATCGACGAGCTGCCAATCCTCATTGCCTGTAAATACGTCGAATGCCTGGCGCAGCTCCGGGTACATTTTAAGACGAAAGCGGTCGATCATTGCAATACAGAAGCTCAAATCGCCCTTCTTCTTCTCTTCTATCGTCCGCTTTATCGGGCCGCAATCGGACGTGTCGGCTATCAAGTCTTTGACCGCCCGCAAGAAAAATTCTGATTGTTTATCATCGGCTTGCACAAGCAGCTCGCCCCACTCGGGCACGTCCTCTACCGACTCTCCTATCTCATGGTCGAGGACTATTCCGGCATACGCGCGCGTAAGCTCGTCGAACCTCGCCTCAAAGTCACCATCGAGCGCCAGACCCGGCGTAAAACCATATTCGGTGAACGCATATTCAAGCGCCCGGTTATTCTTGGCCTGCGCTTCTAGATACTTATCCCAAAGCAACATCTTGAGCGGCTCAAAACGCAAGAAAATGTCGCGTCCCTGCATCAGGCCGGGCGACCAGAAAAGGTCTCGCGCCAGCTCTTTACCGGCACCGTAGACATTACACCCTTGAATCGTACTCGAAGAGTCAAGCTTTGCGAGAAAAAAGCTCGGCTTCTTGAACAGCCCATAACCTGCGCCATATACGAGGCCTTCTTCTCGGAGCACGTCGTTGATAGAAGCAACATCGAATGGGTCGAACGTCGTCCCGTTGATATGGAGCGCCCTGAAGTCCTCCCCTTCAAGCTCTTCCCATACCGCTTCTTTGCGCTGAATCCACGTGGTCACCTCAGCCTGGTCGACCTTGCCCCACGGCTCGATGCCATTGGCCGACATATACATCGTTCGCAAGCCCATCAAGAGCCCGCATATCGAATAAAATCCCCAGTACCTCGAATCGGAGACATAGCAATTATAGGTGACGCCTTCAACGAGAGCCTCAATAAAAACTTCTTTTGACACCATTACTTCCTTGCTCAAAATTCAGCTGTTCGAATTAGTCGATCTTTCCCGGTATTGTCCATCATTTAGAGCGGCTATTCTATTCGGGCTGAAAGCCGAGTTTTTGCTTCGGCGCCGGACCCGCTTCGATTTTTCCATGTGCCTTCTCATATCTAGTGACATTCTCCTTGAATGCCGCCAAGATGCGCTTCATGTGCCCCGGGGTCACGATGACCCGCGAAGTCACGGTGCCCGTCGGTGGCGCGACCATCATGAAATCGAGGACAAACTCCTCTTTTGTGTGGCTTACCACCATGTTGTTTGCAAATACCCCGGCCTGCATATCATCCGGCATTCTCACTTCGATATTGGTGCCATCGTTCATAATCTACGCTCCGTCTCTCTCGACCTCGTTGGATTTAGGTTGGCTCTTTTCAACCTCTCTTATGCGACTTATGACTGGTCACAAAGGCTGTACCGTCCGGCTCGCCATCGATCTGTTTCACTCATCGTATCATAAATTCCACAGCCGTTCTCACCCGACCGTGAACCGTGCCTCGGAACAGTCCCAGGGTACTGCCACCCGTAAAACAGGTCAATATGCCTATATGTTCCCATAGAAGATGGTCTTGAATTAAGCTGATCGAATCGGATATCCAGGCGGTCGAACGGGATATTACCAGCTGTGGTCCGCCAGATATGAGGCCGTGCGCGGTGCGGATGACGGGTCATCCTGCAGCTCCCGGCGAAGCCTGCGCAGGCCGGCGTCATCATCGACATCGAACCAGCCAGGCAGCACATCGACCTTAAGCTCTGCGGCGGCGACTCGCGCGAGGGTCTGCTCAAAGACCGCACTCGTCGACCACGCTATATCCGTAAAAAGACAGCGGTGGCTGCTGGATAAGCCGATGAGATAGTATCCGCCATCGTCGCTCGGCCCAATTACGACGTCATGGCGCTCAAGCGAGCTCACGGCATGTACAAGATATGGGCGCGGCAGCGATGGTGAGTCAGCGCCAATAAAGATCACCTGTGCGGGCTCAGGAAAAGCGTCCGTCAGAATCTTGCTGAGACGCGCGCCGAGGTCACCTTTTCCCTGGTCGATAACGCGAACGGAACCAGGCAGCATTAAAGTATCGAGAAGCGCTTGTGGTTCTGCTGCGAGTTCTGTGGTATTTAGTGCGATGAACGGCTCTGCGATTGACAGGCTTGCAGCTTTTGCAACCGTATCCTGAAGAAAACACGTATAAAGCGCGGTCGCTTCCTGTGGTGTGAGCGGAGGGCAGAGGCGTGTTTTGACGTGCCCCGGTATCGGCAGCTTCGCGACGATGACAATGGCCGGACGTTGAGCTGAAACTTTGTCCATATTATAATAATACGCCACGAGCATCGCGTGCGCCAGAATCCGTAGGCACGCTGCCTTAAACCGGCTTAAAGTGACCAGGTTGCAGAAGACGTGGGTTGTTTCAAATCATCGGATGTTCGAACGCTAGAGGAGGACGACGTAGAAGGTGGGCTCTCTATCCGGCGTTGTGGAAGGTTTGCGTGGCCGATTCACACCTGACCACGACTCTGTTTCGCCCGTCGTTTTTGGCCACATACAGCGACTCATCGAGCAACGCGCTCAATTCGGGCTAGGTTTTCTTCCATTTCACGACGATGCCCGTTCAGTCAGCCATCGCTCCTCTTTTTCAAGGAGCTTCTCGGCTTTTTCAATTTGTTCACGAACCCGCTCGGGAGCGGTGCCGCCGCGAACATTACGCCGTTTGACAGCGTTATCGATATTTAGAACATCGTAGACATCGTCTTCGATGAGCGGGCTCTGCTCTTGAAACTCTTCGATTGAAAAATCGACCAGCCAGCAACCTTCTTCTATGGCTTTCTTTACCATCACACCTGTTATATGATGGGCATCCCTGAACGGCACTCCTTTGGCGGCCAGGTAATCGGCGAGCTCAGTAGCGTTGGTAAACCCGCCTTCAGCCGCTTGGCGCATGACCTCGGCATGTATTTTCATCGTAGAAATCATGCCTTTCATACCGATAAGGCTGTTCTTTACCGTCACTATCGAGTCGAGCATGCCCTCTTTGTCCTCCTGCATGTCTTTGTTGTAGGCGAGCGGGAGGCCCTTCATCGTCGTTAAGAGCTGCAGCAGGTTTCCGTAGGCCCGTCCGGTTTTTCCCCGGATAAGCTCAGCCACGTCGGCGTTTTTCTTTTGGGGCATAATGCTGCTTCCGGTCGTATAGGCATCGTCCAGCTCGATGAAGCTGAATTCGGCCGACGACCAGATGATAAGCTCCTCGGCGAACCTGCTCAAATGCATCATCAGCATCGAGGCCGCCGCATGAAACTCAATAATAAAATCACGGTCGGAGACCGCATCGAGGCTGTTGTTGCTTACTTTTTTGAAGCCAAGGTCATTCGCTATAAAATCCATGTCTATCGGGTACGTCGTTCCGGCGAGGGCGGCTGAGCCGAGCGGCATCACATCGGTATGCTTAAAGCACGCTTTAAACCGAGTAAAATCACGCCGCAGCATCCAGAAATACGCCATCATGTGGTGCGAAAACAAAACCGGTTGCGCCCGCTGCATATGAGTGTAACCGGGCATTACCGCGTCTATTTCACGCGTCGCGACCTCCATTAGCGCGCGTTGAAGCGCGGCGATTTCGGCATTTACCTCGATAATCGCGTCCTTCAAGTACATCCGTGTATCGAGCGCGACCTGGTCGTTTCGGCTGCGTCCGGTGTGAAGCTTTCCGCCCACCGAACCGATTTTCTCGATGAGCGCCATCTCGATGCTCATATGAATATCCTCATCGGCGATGTCGAACACGAAGACACCATCCTCGATTTCCCTGAGAATCGCTTCCAGGCCGTCGACAATCTGTGCCGCTTCTTTCTCGGCGATAATGCCCTGTTTGGCAAGCATCCTGGCGTGCGCGATACTCCCCCTTATGTCGTGTTTATATAGATGCTTGTCGACAGGGAGTGAGGCGTTAAACTCATCGACAAAGCTATCTGTGCTCTTTGAGAAGCGGCCCGACCAGAGTTTCATCACTAGACTCCTTGATTACTTCCTATACTTCCTGCCCCAAGTCTCGAGACTCAGGCCGAATATCTTGTTAAAGCCCGCGGCCGACTGATGAGAGAAGGTGTCGCCCGCCTCATAGGTCGCAAGCTCTTTATCGTAGAGTGAGTTGGGGGACTTGCGCCCAACCACCTGGCACGAGCCCTTATAGAGCTTCATGCGAACCGTCCCGTTGACTACTTTTTGCGTCTCGTCGATAAACGCGTCCAGCGCGTCTCGCAACGGGGAGAACCAGAGACCATAATATATCATCTCCGCGTATTTCAGCTCTATTTCATATTTATAATGCGCCAGGTCGCGCTCGAGTGTCATGTCTTCGAGTTCCCTGTGGGCCATGGTCAGCGTAAGCGCGGCCGGCGCCTCGTAAATCTCGCGAGACTTGATTCCGACCAGCCTGTTCTCGACTTTGTCGATGCGCCCGAAACCGTTAGAACCCGCAATCCGGTTTACCTTGCCGATTAGCGTCAACAAATCCATCTTCTCGCCATCGAGGGCAACCGGTACGCCGGCCCCGAACTCTATCTCCAGATAGGTCGGCGAATCGGGGGCATCCATCGGGTCTGTGGTCATGGTAAACGCATCCGCCGGCGGCTCTATCCACGGGTCTTCCAGAATGCCGCACTCGATAGACTTACCCCAGATGTTTTCATCTATACTATATGGGCTCGCCTTAGTTATCGGTATCGGGATGTGGTGCTGCTTCGCGTATTCAATCGCGGTTTCGCGTGTAAAATCCCACTCCCGCGCAGGAGCGATGATGGTGAGATCGGGGCTGAGCGCGCGCATCGTCACCTCGAAGCGGACCTGGTCGTTGCCCTTGCCGGTGCAACCGTGCGCCGCAAAGACGGCACCCGTTCCTTCGGCGACTTCGACCAGTATCTTCGCTATCAGCGGGCGCGAGAGCGCGGTGGCGAGCGGGTATTTCTGCTCGTACATCGCGTTCGCCTTGAGTGCCGGCGCTATGTATTTCGTTGCGAAGGTCTTCTTGGCATCGACTACCTCCGAGTGGACCGCGCCGACTTTTAACGCTTTGTCGCGTACTTCGTCGAGGTCTCCGCCCTGTCCGACATCGACAGCTACCGCGACGACCTCCAAATCATAATTCTCATGGAGCCACTTTATCGCGACCGAGGTATCGAGACCCCCCGAATAGGCCAGCACTACCCGGTCTTTTATCTCTCTTGAGCTTCCCACTTGTCCCACGCGCAAATCCCTCACTTTAAAACTCTAAACAACTTGAATTCAACCGACTTTTTATTTATCCCGCACGCCGGTGCCAAAACACTTACCGTGCAGGTTTCTCGTCGTACCACATTAGGTTCTCAACAGCCTTTACCATGCGCTCAACGAAACCCTCTGTAAGCTCTTCTGGATATTCTGCAATCAGCCAGTAAACACGTCCTGCGTGCGAGAATATCGAGACAATGCCTACGATGCGAGAACCATTTTTATCTTGCTTCTCAATATCGAACTCTGCCTGCGACCACTCAAATACAAGTGCACCATTACCGGCAACCGGCTCCTTTATTCTGAACCCCTCAACCTTGATAGTCTCTTTCGCCAGCTCAGTCATCTCTTCAATCGAACTCTTAACCGCTTTGGGCCTCGCGAAGAAAAACAGGCGTGCGTCCCGGTTCTTCTCGCCCCCGTAGTTAGCATAGATGAAGAGTGAGTCGCCCTCGCTGGAGCTTGCGCTCTCGGCTATCATGTCGCTCGCAATATAAGTGGTAAATTCGAGTTCGACGCTGTCGGCGAGGGTAAAAGTGAAATCCTCGGTCATGCCCTCAATGGACAAGGGGCCGGTCTTTGTTTTCGGCCGATTCTTTGCCGGGATATCTTTACCGGTCTTCGAATCATTCGCCGCGGTCTTCTTCTGCGTCGTCGCGGTCGACTTCGCGCCATCCTGTCTATCCGAAGTAGAGCAGGCGGACAGCGCCAAAATCAATGCCAAAATAAAAAATGTGACGATGGCCTTCTTAGTCACTTTTACAATCATCCTCACTAATCCTACAATCTACGCTCGACGACTCCGCTAAAACGCCTTCTCGTCCCTGAGTTTTGCGACTCTGCCGGCGACATAATCGGCGACAGCCGGCGTCCTCGCGATCACCAGAATAGTATCATCCCCGCCGACCGTCCCTAACACATCCGGCCACTTCACCGCATCGATCGCCGCAGCGACTGCCTGGGCTGTTCCGGGATGGGTCTTTAGGACCATCATGTTCTCGGTCTTGTCTATCTTTATTATGAATTCGTTCAAGAGTGACCTCAGGCGCTCTATCTCCGGCAGCGAATAGACCTGCCTGCCTGCCGGCATGCCGGCTCCGGATATCCTGACTTTGAGCAACCCCAAATCACTGATATCCCGCGACACCGTCGCCTGTGTCACGTCATAGCCGCGCTTTTCCAGCTCGGCGATGAGTTCTTCCTGAGTCGATATATCTTTAGCTTCTATCGCCTGTTTGATGGCATCGAAACGATTCTGTCTTGAACCCACGCAACCTCACCTGTCCGGGTATTATTTAATGATTGAAACGAGGGCCGCTTTTGCCGTGTGCAGCCGGTTCTCCGACTGCTGGAAGACAACCGATTGCGCGCTTTCTATGACCTTGTCGGTCACTTCTTCGCCCCGGTGTGCCGGAAGGCAATGCATAAATATCGCCGACGATTTGGCCTCCGCCATTAGCTCGCTGTTGACCTGGTATGGACGGAAGGTCTCGATGCGCTCCTCGCGCTCGGCTTCCTGGCCCATGCTGGCCCAGACATCGGTATAAATCACGTCGGCATCGTCTGCCGCCTCGAACGGGTCATCGGTCACCGTTATCTTATGGTTTAAGTTTCGAATCTGCGCTCTCGCAAAATCAACGACTCCGGCGTCGGGTTCGTATCCCTTAGGGCACGCGATGGTCATATTGATGCCCAATTTTCCCGCGACCACCAAGAGTGAATGGGCTACATTATTACCATCCCCAATGTAGGCGAGTTTTAGACCGGTAAGACGGTCTTTAAGCTCCAAAATCGTCATCAAGTCGGCGAGCGACTGCATCGGGTGATAAGCGTCGGTGAGAGCGTTGATGACCGGTATTTCCGTCTTTGCCGCCAGCTCTTCGACATCGCTTTGGGCGAAGGTCCTTATTACCACCGCATCGACGTAGCCCTCGAGAACCCGCCCCATATCTCCGATAGGCTCGCGGACTCCTAGCTGTATCTCTTCGTCGCGCATGAAAATCGGATGGACGCCCAGATGCGAGGTGGCCACCTCGAACGAGACGCGAGTCCTACTCGACGGCTTATGAAAAATCATTGCAATGGTCTTGCTTTCAAGGTAACGGTGGGGCAGACCGCTCTTGAGCTGGCGTTTTAACTCCATAGCCTTAGCCAGAAGCCCGTATATCTCGTCTTGCGAGTAGTTCTTGAGCGATAGTATGTCTCTGCCCTTTAAGCTCGCCATGCGCAACTCCTAAACCATCAGACTCTCGACTACACCGAAAGCATAGTCGATTTCATCCTTTGTGATGCATAGAGGCGGTAAAAATCTAATTATATTACTTCCTATATTATTTGCAACAATGCCCTTGTCGAGCAAGGTGAGGACGATCTCCTTCGCGCTCTCCCCGTCAAGCTCGATGGCGAGCATGAGTCCTGCTCCCCGGATTTCTTTTATGGGTGCTCCCTTGGCCTTCATAGCCTTGAGCTTGGTCTTGACGTATGCGCCCATCTCACGGCTATTTTCGACCAGGCCTTCGTCCTCGATTACTTTGATGGTTGCGAGCGCCGCCGCGCAGACGACCGGACCACCCCCGAAGGTGGAGCCATGCTCGCCCGGTTTAAAGGACGAGCCCGCCTTTGCGTTTGCCACGAGCACACCGATCGGCATACCGCTCCCGATACCCTTGGCGAGCGTCATGACATCCGGTTCGACGCCGGCACCCTGATATGCGAACATAGCGCCGGTTCTGCCCATCCCGGTCTGCACTTCATCAAATATAAGCAGGATATCGCGCTCGTCGCAGAGTCGGCGCACCTGCTTCAAATAATCGACGTCGCACTGGTAGACACCGCCTTCACCCTGGATTACCTCGAGCATTATCGCGCAAGTATTCTCCGTAACCGCTCCTGTGAGGGCGTCTATATCGTTGAGGGTCACGTGCTTGAAGCCCGGCGGCAGCGGCTCAAACGGCTTATGTTTATCGGGTTGTCCGGTCGCGGCAAGGGTCTTCATGGTCCGCCCGTGAAACGACCGCAGGGCGGTTATTATCTCGTAGGCGTCACTACCCTTAAGCTTGGCATAACGGCGAGCCAGCTTTATCGCGCCCTCGTTCGCCTCGGCCCCGCTGTTCGCGAAGAAACACCGCTCGCCGAAGGAGATATCCGCAATCTTCTTGGCCAGCTCAAGCTGGGGCTGTGTATAAAATAGGTTCGAGACATGCATTAGAGACTCGGCTTGGTTTTTAATGGCGGCGGTCACTTCCGGATGGCAGTGCCCGACATTTACAACCCCGATGCCGCTGAGCAAATCGAGATATTCCTTGCCGTTGTCGTCCCAGAGCCGGGTTCCGCGGCCTTTGACAAAAGTCACCGGCAAGCGCCCATAAGTCGGCATATGGTATGCGTCGTCTAATTTCCGGAGTTCACTCAACTTCATAATCGCCCTCTATCTTCTTTGTTATCATCGTGCCGACACCCTCGTCGGTGAATATCTCCAGCAGCAGCGCGTGCGGGGTGGTCCCATTTAAAATGTGCGCCCGCTTCACGCCGGATTTCACGGCGTTAACGCAGCCTTCTACCTTAGGAATCATTCCCTGGTTTATCTCCCGCCCGGCCAACCGTCGCTCGCACTCTTCGATGCTCAGCTCGGATATGAGCGAGTCCTTATCATCGAAGTCCTCATAGAGCCCGTCGACATCGGTCAAAAAGATTATTTTGTCGGCGTTGAGTGCGGCGGCAATCTCACCGGCCACTTTGTCGGCGTTAATATTGTAGCTCATGCCGTCCTCGCCTACACCGACGGTCGCAACAACCGGAATGAAATCGTCGTTTATCAGGTTTTCCAGGAGCTTGCGGTTAATCTTTGTGACCTCGCCGACAAAGCCCAGGTCATACCCCTCAGTCGCTTTCTTCTTTGCCATGATGAGGTTGCCGTCGTCCCCGCTGACTCCGACCGAGTGTTCACCGTGCCGGTTTATGAGTGAGACTATCTCTTTGTTTATCTTTCCCACCAGCACCATCTTGACGATGTCCATCGTCTCTTTATCGGTCACGCGCAGGCCGTTTATGAACTTGGCCTCTTTGCCCATCGCTTTCATCTGGCGCGATATCTCCGGGCCGCCGCCGTGGACGATAATCGGGTTGAGGCCGACATATTTCATCAGCACGATATCGGTAGCGACGGTTTCCTTTAAGTCGGCCTGCTCCATCGCCGCGCCGCCGTATTTTATAACGACGGTCTTGCCGTGATACTCCTTGATATAGGGGAGTGCTTCGGTAAGAATCTGCGCCTTCCCCATCACTTCTTCCATGTGCACCATATCGTTATCAATCCTTTTAATCGTTGACCCTCCGCTGACCGCTTCCGGCTTCTATTCGTAAAACCCTAAATCGCAATTATCGAAAATCCTAGGTGTGGTACTCTGCGTTTATCTTTACGTAATCGTAGCTGAAATCGCAGGTCCAGACGCGCGCCGCCCCCGAGCCTATTTTCAGGTCGACTATGACCTTTATGTTCTTAGCTGTTATGGCGGCGTCGACTTTGGCTTTGTCAAAGGCTATCACGCGCCCGTTTTCGAC
>JASEGT010000052.1 GCA_030018005.1 Actinomycetota bacterium | reverse complement strand
TTCGCTATCCGCGAGGGCGGCCGCACCGTCGGCGCCGGCAAGATAACCTCTATTACGAAGTAGGTTGGAGGGTTAATTTAGACATACACCGTATTCAAAGGAGCGGTTCTTCAAAAAACCGCTCCTTCTTGGTTCACACGTAGAATGGTTGTCGTGAACTGCGCATTGTCAGCTTACGGCAAACCCGGGCTATTGACATTGATTACGATAAACGATACACTACCATTTGTTTTTTCGCAGAGAATAAGCGTTAATCATCGATATTCAGGAGGAACTATGCGGGACTTAGTAATTCTCGCGTGTACGGAGTGCAAGCGCAGGAACTACACGACGGATAAGAACAAAAGAAAGATGCCCGATCGCATGGAGATGAAGAAGTTCTGCAAGTGGTGCGGTTCGCATACTTTACATAAAGAAACGCGCTAATTATACTTGTCATTGAAGCGACGGCTGTATTTGATTTGTACGTATAGTCGCTCATAGGGCTGTAGCTCCAATCGGTTAGAGCACCGGTCTCCAAAACCGGGTGATGGGGGTTCGAATCCCTCCAGCCCTGCCGAGTAGAGGTAAGACTCAAGGCATAACGTCAGACTGGTGTTGCTCGGCTCTATAGGGTATCCTTTAGAGCGTTCTTATGCTTTTGACGTAAGCATTTACGATGTTGATAAAGCATTACGTTTTGACTACATATAGATTGAGAATAGGAAGGTAGATATGGCGGAGAAGAAGCCTGCAAAAGCCAAAGGCTCGGGCTCGGCAAAAAAGTTTTTCAAGGATGTCAGATTTGAGCTTGGGAAAGTGATTTGGCCCGGAAGAGAAGAAATCGCTGCATCGACGGTGGTCGTGTTGGCGGCGATGGCTTTCTTCGCTGTGTTTATCGGCTTAATCGACGTGGTCTTTGTAAATCTAATCAAACTTATATCGGCGTAGGGAGCAGAGTAGGAGCCCTAGATAATATGGCGAAGCAATGGTACGTAATTCATACGTATTCCGGGTATGAGAATAAAGTGAGGGCTAACCTCGAGAACAGGATCACCTCCATGGAAATGGAGGAGAAGATCTTCGAGGTGGTAATTCCGACCGAGGAGATCGTCGAGATAAAGAACGGCAAGAAGGTCATTACCGAGCGTAAGGTTTTCCCAGGCTATATCATGGTCCAGATGGACCTCAACGATGATTCCTGGTATGTCGTCAGAAACACCCCCGGTGTTACGGGTTTCGTCGGGTCGAGCGCACGACCGACTCCGCTCTCCGAGCAAGAAGTCGGCAAGATATTGCAGAAACCGGCTTACGAGAAACCGAAGCCGAAGGTCGAATTCGAAGAAGGAGAAACAGTCAAAGTCATAGCCGGCCCGCTGGCCGATTTTACAGGAACGATAGCAGAGGTAAACATCGACCAGAACAAGGTCAAGGTAATGGTTACTATCTTCGGGCGGGAGACCCCGGCCGAGCTCACCTTCGCCCAGGTGTCCAAGCTGTAGCGAAAGCGGCTAGCTGTCGTCCGTGAGACCCGGCCGTTGGGTAGAGTAGTCGATGCACAAGAGCAGGAATCCAGTTTCCTGCGCTTTTATTTGTATAAGTCGGTTGTCCATGCATACGTGAGTTTTGATGCATGTATGAATTAAGTTAGAGGAAAGGAAGTATCCAAGTGGCTAAGAAGATGCTCGCCAAGATCAAACTGCAGATTCCTGCTGGTCAGGCCAATCCGGCTCCACCGGTAGGTCCGGCGCTAGGTCAGCACGGCGTAAATATTATGGAGTTCTGCAAGGCGTTCAATGCGCAGACTGCGGACAAGCCGGGGCAGATAATCCCGGTCGAGATCACGGTATTCGAAGACCGTTCGTTCACCTTCATAACGAAGACGCCGCCTGCGTCGTTTTTAATAAAGCAGGCTGCCGGTGTCGATAAGGGTTCCGCCGAGCCGCACAAGGTCAAGGTCGCAAAATTGTCGCAAGACCAGGTTCGTCAAATCGCGGAGACCAAGATGCAAGATCTTAACGCGAATGACGTGGACGCGGCGATGAAGATCATCGCTGGAACAGCCCGGAGCATGGGTATCGAAGTCGCCGGATAGCCGGTTGCTTCGTGAAATATCGATTAGATAGTCGGATTGGGTGTGGGAGGCCGTAAAGGCCGTCATTACCACAAGGAGGAATTTGCATGAAGAGAAGCAAGAAGTATCGCGACGCCGTGGCCAAAATCGAGCAGGACCGGATTTACTCCCCGCTCGAGGCCGTAAGACTGCTCAAAGAGATCGTCGATACCAAGTTCGACCAGACGGTCGAGACTCACATCAGGCTCGGAGTCGACCCGAGAAAAGCGGACCAGCAGGTGCGAGGCACCGTCGGTCTGCCGCATGGAACCGGTAGGACCGTTCGTGTCGCCGTCTTCGCCCAGGGCGAGAAGGCAAGAGAAGCTGAAGCCGCCGGCGCGGATGTTGTCGGAGCACAAGACCTCGCCGAGAAGGTCGAGAAAGGCTGGTTCGAGTTTGATGTAGCGATTGCCACCCCGGATATGATGTCGGCCGTCGGCAAACTCGGTAAACTCTTAGGCCCCCGCGGTTTAATGCCGAACCCGAAAGCCGGAACGGTCACTTTCGATGTCGGAAAAGCGGTCAAAGATGTCAAAGCCGGCAAGGTAGAGTACAGGGTCGATAAGTTCGGCATCGTACACTCGGTAATCGGAAAAGTCTCGTTCCAGGTTGAACAGCTAATCGAAAACTACCAAGCATTGCTTGAGGAGATAGTGAGGGCCAAGCCGGCTGCGGCAAAAGGGAAGTATATCAAGAGCATCAGCTTTGCGGGAACGATGACACCGGGCATCAAGGTCGATACGATGAAGACGCGCGACCTTCTGGAAGAAGAAGTAACTACTGCGTAGTCGCCAACGCCCATTCGATGCGCTCAGCGTAGAGCGTGGGCCAAGCACTTGACGTCTAGCGCGGTAATTTGCTATATATGAACAGTTGTAATCGAATAGTCGTACGCCTAAGACAGCGGGTGCCGCATGGCTTAATCGAATGCCTGCCGAGGTGAAGCGCAAGACCTTTAGCGCCTTTTATAGGTATGGGTATCTACGCCTCCTGCTGTCTGAGCTGGAGGCTTTTTAAGTTCTAAGAGATAGGAAAGGGGGTTTATATGGCACGACCTGAAAAAGAAGCCGTTGTGCAGGAGATAAAAGAGAAACTGCAGAGCGCGAAGTCTGTAATCCTCACCGATTACCGCGGGCTCAACTTTGAGCAGATATCGGAGTTGCGCAAGAGCTTGCGGCAGCAATCGGTAGAGTACAAGATCTACAAAAACACGCTCGCGAGAATCGCGGTGCGCGAACTCGAGCTTACCGAGCTTGAGCCGTATCTTATCGGACCGACCGCGATGGCGCTCAGCTTCGACGACCCGGTAGCGCCGGCCAAGACGCTCGTCGAGTTCGCCAAGAAGTCGAAGATTCTCGAGTTGAAAGGCGCGGTAGTCGAAGGCGCGGTAGTCGGCCCGGATAGAGTTAAAGTCCTGGCTGAGTTACCGTCTAGAGATACGCTTATCGCCATGTTCATGGGCGGCCTGCAGAGTCCGCTTTACGGCTTGGCCGGCAGCCTCAATGCAATCACACGCGGCTTGGCAGTTGCGCTCAATCAAGTTGCGCAACAGAAAAGCGCGTAACCGTTCCGCGCCCTTTCGGTGCGGTTCTCGCCGGTGTTACCCTTTGAAGGGGACGCTCGCGGCAACGTTTGTTTTTAGGGAGGGCTGCGAATGCGGTCCTTCACGATCTGTAAACTAAGAGTATTGATTTTAGGAAGGTGACGTAAGAAATGGCAGATAAGAAAATTTCAAATGACGATATGCTCGAAGCTATAAAGTCGATGACCGTACTCGAGCTTAGCGACTTGGTCAAGGCTATCGAGGAGACCTTTGGTGTTACCGCTGCCGCACCGGTAGCCGTAGCAGCAGCCCCTGGCGCCGCGGCAGCGGTCGAGGAAGAGCAGACCTCTTTCGATGTTATTCTCTCGAGCGCGGGCGACAAGAAGATTCAGGTCATCAAAGAGGTCAGGGCAATTACGGCTCTCGGATTGAAAGAGGCGAAAGAGCTGGTCGACGGAGCGCCGAACGCAGTCAAAGAGGGCGTAACAAAAGAAGAAGCCGACAAGCTCAAAGCTCAGCTTGAGGAAGCCGGAGCGGTCGTCGAAATCAAGTAAGTTCGGGCTTGAGATTTTAAACATATAGGTGTATTCTGATGTGGGTGAGAGAAAGTTAGCTCTCACCCACTGACCATTTTTAAAGTCAGGCCTCTATTAATGTTGACACAGCATAGAAGTTTTGCTATGCTGTGGTTTTGCGTTTACATGTTCCCCATTATCATTTAAGGAGTGATTTTATCCCTTGCGAAATGTTCTAGGTTTGAGAAACAGGCGGAGCTTCGGCAAGACACCCGACATCCTTGAGCTGCCGAATCTTATTGCTGTGCAGGTGGATTCTTTCGATTGGTTTGCTAGGGAAGGGCTGGGTGAGGCATTTAAGGATATCTCTCCGATACAGGACTTTACAGGTAACCTTTCAATCGAATTAGGTTCATACAGGTTTGGTGAACCGGAACATAGTGTCGAAGAATGTAAAGAGAGGGATATGACGTACGCGGCACGTCTAGACGTGACCGCCAGCCTAGTCAATAAACAAACCGGCGAGATAAAGGAAGAAGAAGTCTACATGGGAGACTTCCCCATCATGACCAACCGGGGCACCTTTGTTATCAACGGCACCGAGCGCGTTGTCGTCAGCCAGCTCGTGCGTTCGCCGGGAGTATACTATAACCGCGAAATGGACAAGGCATCCGACAAGGTGCTTAATTTTGGGAAAATAATCCCAAGCCGCGGCGCATGGCTTGAGTTTGAAACCGACAAGCGCGACATCATAAGCGTTCGTGTCGATCGCAAGCGCCGCCAACCCGCGACGATTCTTCTAAAAGCACTCGGCTTCGGGATGAACGACGAGATATTAAAGCTCTTCAACAATGCCGAACCTATTAGGTTGACCCTGGAGAAGGACTTCACCGAGAGCCGCGAGGAGGCGCTTATTGAGATATACAAGCGCCTGCGCCCGGGTGAGCCGCCGGCTGTCGAGAGCGCACGCGCGCTCATCGAGAACCTCTTCTTCAACCAGCAGCGCTATGATCTGGCCAAGGTCGGCCGCTATAAATTAAACAAGAAGCTCGAGATGAAAACGCCGATGGACACCTCGGTGTTGACGCGCGAAGATATTTTAGCCTCTCTGCAGTACCTCGTCGCATTGATGGACCCGGAGATGTACGCCGACCGGTTCGCTTTCGTCGACGTCGACGATATCGACCATTTTGGAAACAGGCGCGTGCGCACGGTCGGCGAGCTGATTCAGAACCAGTTCAGAATCGGCCTCGCGAGGATGGAGCGCGTGGTTCGCGAGCGCATGACAACGCTCGACATAGAGACCATGACGCCCCGGACGCTGATAAACATCCGTCCTATCGTCGCGTCTATCAAAGAGTTCTTCGGGAGCAGCCAGCTCTCACAGTTTATGGACCAGACCAACCCCTTAGCCGGGCTGACGCACAAGCGCCGTTTGAGCGCGCTGGGCCCCGGCGGTTTGTCGCGTGAGCGCGCCGGCTTCGAGGTGCGAGACGTCCACACGTCGCACTACGGCCGGATGTGCCCGATCGAGACGCCCGAGGGTCCGAACATCGGTCTGATAGGCTCGATGGCTTCTTTTGCAAAAGTAAACCCTTACGGTTTCATAGAGACCCCGTATCGCAAAGTCGAGAAGGGCAAAGTAACCGATAAGATAGATTATCTTACAGCGGATGATGAGGATAAATACATCATCGCCCAGGCCAACGCGGAGCTTGACCCGAAAACGAACAAGTTTCTCCAGGAAAAAGTCCTGGTGCGCGCCCGCGAAGAAGTGGGCACGGTGACCCCGGACAAGATCCACTATATGGACGTGTCGCCGAAGCAGACGGTCTCCGTCGCTACCGCGCTCATCCCGTTTCTCGAGCACGACGATGCTAACCGGGCCCTCATGGGCTCGAACATGCAGCGCCAAGCGGTTCCGCTTCTGCTAACGGAAGCCCCGCTCGTCGGAACCGGTGTTGAGCATCGCGCGGTAAAAGATACGGGTGAGGTAATCGTCGCCGACTCCGATGGCGTTATCACATATGTATCGGCCGACGAGATACGAGTCACGCGCAAAGAAGGCGGCATCAAGACATACAAACTGGCGAAGTTCCGCCGGTCGAACCAGGGCACTTGCATCAACCAAAAACCCATTGTCGAAGACGGACAAAGGGTCAAAAAGGGTCAGGTGCTCGCGGATGGTCCCTCGACCGATATGGGCGAGCTAGCGCTTGGCAGAAACCTTCTCGTCGCTTTTATGCCGTGGGAAGGATATAACTACGAAGATGCGATTATCTTGAGTGAGCGGGTCGTCAAAGAGGAGATGCTCACCTCGATACATATAGAAGAGCACGAAGTCGACGCGCGCGATACGAAGCTCGGACCCGAAGAGATTACCCGCGATATCCCGAATATCGGCGAGGAAATACTCAAAGACCTCGACGATCGCGGGATTATCCGCGTCGGCGCCGAGGTAAACCCGGGCGATGTGCTGGTAGGCAAGGTAACACCGAAAGGCGAGACCGAGCTTACCGCGGAAGAGCGGCTTCTGCGGGCCATCTTCGGCGAGAAAGCGCGCGAGGTTCGCGATACGTCGCTTAAAGTCCCACACGGCGAGAGCGGCACTGTCATCGACGTCAAAGTCTTTATGCGCGATGCCGGCGATGAACTCGCACCCGGCGTAAACCAGCTGGTACGCGTCTATGTGGCGCAGAAGAGAAAGATATCGGAGGGGGATAAGCTGGCGGGCCGTCACGGCAACAAAGGCGTTATCTCGAAGATATTGCCCGAAGAAGATATGCCGTTCATGGAAGACGGTACACCGATAGATATTATCTTAAATCCATTAGGCGTGCCTTCACGTATGAATATCGGCCAGGTCTTGGAGACGCATCTCGGTTGGGCGGCTAAACACGGCTGGTCCACCGATGGCAAGAAGGGCAGAGAGACCAGGTTTATTGCGACGCCGGTCTTCGATGGAGCGTCGGAGGCCGAAGTCCACGAGGCGCTAACAGAGGCCGGACTGCCGGGGAGTGGTAAGACGAACCTCTTCGACGGCAGGACCGGAGAGATGTATAGGGAGCCTATCACGGTCGGCTATATCTACATCTTGAAACTCTTGCACTTGGTCGACGATAAGATACACGCAAGGTCTACGGGCCCGTACTCGCTCGTCACGCAGCAGCCGCTAGGCGGCAAGGCTCAGTTCGGCGGTCAGAGGTTCGGCGAGATGGAGGTATGGGCGCTCGAAGCTTACGGGGCCGCATACACGCTGCAAGAACTGCTGACCGTTAAGTCTGACGACGTTGTCGGCCGCGTAAAAGCGTATGAGGCGATTGTTAAAGGTGAGAACATACCGGAGTCGGGCATACCCGAATCCTTCAAGGTCCTCATCAAAGAGATGCAGAGCCTCTGCCTTAATGTCGAGGTCCTCTCCGAGCTCGGAGAGGAAATCCAGCTCAAGGAGGCCGAAGACGATATCTTCAAAACCGCCGAGGAACTCGGTATCGACCTGCGCGGAGAGACGACAAGCCCAGCGCGGGAGGCCGAGGAGCTTGTCGAGGGGCCGGACGAGGAACCGGACGAGGACAAGGTCGAGGTTGCGGAAGAGGAGATAGTGCACGAAGTAGGAGAAGAGGCAGAAGAGGAGTCTTCGGACGAATTTTCTGACGAAGTGCCAGAAGTATTCGAAGAATAAACCGGTGATTGAAGGTATTTGTGAAGCGCCTTTAATCAGATTTCGTAGGGGGTTGACTCTTTGCTAGACATAAACAATTTTGATGCCTTGAAGATTGGACTCACATCGCCGGAGCAGGTCCGGGCTTGGTCTAATGGTGAGGTAAAGAAGCCGGAAACCATAAACTACCGCACGCTCAAACCAGAAAAAGACGGCCTTTTCTGTGAGAAGATATTCGGTCCTACCAAGGACTGGGAGTGCTACTGCGGCAAGTACAAGCGAGTCAGGTTTAAGGGCATTATCTGCGAGCGATGTGGCGTCGAGGTCACGCGCTCCAAGGTAAGGCGTGAGCGCATGGGCCATATCGAGCTTGCCGCGCCGGTCTCTCATATCTGGTACTTCAAAGGCGTCCCGTCGCGGATGGGATACCTCCTCGACATCTCACCTAAAGACCTGGAAAAGGTCTTGTATTTCGCGTCGTATATCATCATCGACGTCAAAGAGGAAGAGCGCGAGAAAGAGATAGCCGCGCTCAAAGCGGAGTTGGAAGAAGAGATAGCCGAGATCAACAAAGAGACCGAAGATAGACTCGAAGAGATCGAGGCGGATAGAGATCGGAAGACTAAAATAGCACTCGGCGAGATCGAGCCCGCAGAGGGCGAAGAGATCGAAGTCGCAAGCGGCGGATCATCGAAGACCGCTATAAAGAAGATAGATGCGGAAGCTAAAAAGCTCACCAAAGAGGTGAGTATCGACGGCAGCAAACGGGTCGAATGGCTCAACCGTGTATACGCGGCATTCGAGTCGCTCCATCCGCAGCAACTCATACCCGATGAGCAACTCTACCGCGAACTCAAAGTCCGCTACGGCGACTTCTTCAGCGGCGGCATGGGAGCCGAATCGATAAAGGAACTTCTTGCGGCTATCGAACTTCCCGATGAGACGAAGGAACTTCGCGAGACTATTAAGACCGCTACCGGACAGAAAAAGAGCCGTGCGGTAAAGCGGCTCAAGGTCGCCTCGGCGTTCAAGCGCTCAGGCAACAAACCGGAGTGGATGATACTCGAGGCCATACCGGTCATTCCGCCGGATTTGCGGCCGATGGTCCAGCTCGACGGTGGGCGTTTCGCGACCTCGGACTTGAACGACCTCTACCGTAGGGTCATAAATCGGAACAATCGTTTGAAGAGACTTCTCGACCTCGGCGCACCCGAGATCATCGTCAACAACGAAAAGAGAATGCTCCAGGAAGCGGTCGACGCGCTCTTCGACAACGGGCGTCGCGGCAGGCCGGTCACGGGGCCGGGAAACCGTCCGCTAAAGTCCTTAAGCGACATGCTTAAAGGTAAACAAGGGCGTTTTCGTCAGAATCTCTTGGGTAAGAGGGTCGATTATTCGGGACGTTCCGTCATCGTCATCGGCCCGGAATTAAAATTACACCAGTGCGGGTTGCCTAAAGTAATGGCACTCGAACTCTTCAAGCCGTTTGTCATGAAGAGGCTCGTCGACGAGGGGCACGCACAGAATATAAAGAGCGCGAAGCGGATGGTAGAGAGGGCAAAAGCTCTGGTTTGGGATGTGCTCGAAGAGGTCATCAGGGAGCACCCGGTAATGCTCAACCGGGCTCCCACCCTTCACCGCCTGGGAATTCAGGCATTCGAGCCGATTCTTGTCGAGGGTAAAGCCATACAGATTCACCCATTGGTCTGCGCGGCCTTCAATGCCGACTTTGACGGCGACCAGATGGCGGTTCACCTGCCGCTGTCGTCAGAGGCACAGGCCGAAGCGAGGATTCTTATGCTCTCGGCTAACAATTTGCTCTCTCCGGCAAATGGGCGCCCGCTGGTAACTCCGACGCAGGACATGGTCCTCGGCGTCTATTATCTAACGGCGCACCGTGAAGGAAGGATGGGCGCAGGGAAAATCTTTGGCAGCGTGGAAGAGGCGATACTGGCGTACGAGGCCGCTGAGGTAGACCTCCAGTCAATGATCGAGCTGCGCATGAAGAACGCAAAGAACGAGCGGAGCAGGCTTGAGACTACAGTCGGGCGCATAATCTTCAACCGGGCGCTACCGGACGACTTCGAGTATATCAACTACGAAGTCGGTAAGAAGGAGATGGCAAGGATAGTCGAGAGATTAGCCGCGGAGCGCGCGGCGGGCGAAGTCCCCGACATTCTCGACAAAATCAAGGAACTCGGTTTCCATTATGCCACCCGCGCGGGTATTACCATCGCCATCGGCGACGTCCAGATACCTGAGAACAAATGGCAGATTCTCGACGAGCCGGAAGAAGCCGTCGATAGGATAGAGAGACAGTTCAGACGCGGATTGATCACCAAAGAGGAGCGTCAGCAACGAGTCGTCGAGATTTGGACGAAAGCCACCGAAGACGTATCGGAAGCTATGGAAAAGAACTTCGATAAGTTCAACCCGATTTACATGATGGCCAACTCGGGCGCGAGGGGTAATCTCAAGCAGCTCCGGCAGCTCGCCGGTATGCGAGGACTTGTCGCCAACCCGAAGGGCGATATTATAGACCGCCCGATCAAAGCGAACTTCCGCGAAGGCCTCTCGGTCTTGGAGTATTTTATCTCCACGCACGGAGCGCGAAAAGGTCTGGCCGACACGGCGCTCAGAACAGCGGATTCGGGCTATCTGACCAGGCGCTTGGTAGACATATCACAAGATGTCATCATCCGCGAGTTCGATTGCGGAACTGAGACCGGAATACCGGTAAGCGTGCTCGATTTCGAGGGCGAGCCAAACAAGAATGCTCTGATTGGCAGGGTGACTCTAGAGACAGCCGTCAACCCGAAGACCAAAGAGGTCGTGCTGGCTCGGGGCTCCGAGATTTCCGACCGGGACATCGCACGTCTGGTCGAGACCGGCGTCAGCCAAATCATGGCTCGTTCGGTTTTGACATGCGAGGCCGAGTACGGTGTGTGCCGCCAGTGTTACGGCTGGAGCCTCGCGAACGGCCGCATGGTCGATATCGGCGAAGCTGTCGGCATTATTGCCGCACAGTCCATCGGTGAGCCGGGTACCCAGCTGACGATGCGTACCTTCCATACGGGCGGTGTAGCCGGCGAGGACATAACGCACGGCCTTCCTCGTATCGTCGAGCTGTTCGAGGCGCGCAAGCCCAAGGGCGAGGCGCAAATCGCTGAAGTCACCGGAATCGTTGAGATAAAAGAGACCGACAAGCTTAGAAAAATAATCATACATGCCGGAGAAGGCAAAGAGCGCGCGTATCAGGTATCGAGGCGCACGCGGTTGAAAATAGCCAATGGGGACAAGGTCCAGGCGGGCGACCAGCTTACTGAAGGGTCGCTCAACCCGCACGATATTTTGCGGGTCAGAGGAAAGCAAGCAGTCGAGATCTACCTGGTAAAAGAGGTTCAGGAGGTCTATACGAGCCAGGGTGTCGACATCAACGACAAGCACGTCGAGCTTATCGCCAGGCAGATGATGCGAAAAGTGACTATAAGTGAAGCGGGCGATACCGATATGCTCCCGGGCCAGCTTGTAGACAGGAAACACTTCGAAGAAGAGAACGCTCGTATGATAGCCGAGGGCGGAGAGCCCGCTACCGCACGACAGACTCTGCTCGGTATTACTAAAGCGTCGCTTGCGACCGACAGCTTCCTTTCGGCGGCATCGTTCCAGGAGACGACGAGGGTGCTCACGGACGCCGCGATTGCCGGAAAGAGCGACCCGCTGCTCGGATTGAAAGAGAATGTTATCATAGGTAAGCTTATCCCGGCGGCGACCGGTATGAGCAGATACCGGTCGATTATCATAAAGACCGCCGGCGATGAGGAAGAGCCCTACTTGGAGGCCGGCGAGACCTATGGTTTCGGCGAGGACGGCGAAATATTCCTGGGTGACGATACCGAAAGCCTCATGGAAGCGGCGACTTCGCTTTCTGGAGCAGCCGTCTCTGACGAAGAAGCGGGAGCTCCGGAGCACGAATCCGAGTCTTTTATGACGGCGGATGTTGACATAAACGAAGAAGACTGATATATTTATCCGCTGTGACACATTATCTTCAAGATAATTTGATTTATTCACGTCTGCACGGCCTTAAAGGCCGTGCAGCCCGTTGAAAAAGCGTCTTTGACGGACGCCGGGAGAGAGTCCCGGACAGTTATGACCATGAAGTTCAGCGATGTAAGATTTTAAGAAGGAGTGAAACCGTTGCCGACAATTAGCCAACTTGTCAAGAATGGCAGAAAAGCGAAGCCTGCAAAGACGGCAACGCCGGCGCTGCAAGGCGCGCCGCAGAGAAGGGGTGTTTGCACCCGCGTCTATACCACAACGCCGAAGAAGCCTAACTCGGCGCTGCGGAAAGTCGCGAGGGTGCGCTTGACGAACGGTATGGAGGTCACCGCCTACATTCCGGGAATCGGTCATAATCTTCAGGAGCACTCGATTGTGCTCGTTCGCGGCGGTCGTGTCAAAGACCTACCTGGTGTTAGATATAAGGTCATCAGGGCGGCTCTCGACGCATCCGGTGTATCCGAGCGTAAGCAAGCTCGTTCAAAATACGGTGCCAAGGCACCGAAGTAGGAGAACTTAAGAGCAAATCGCCACCGGTCGACGGTGGAAAGAATGATTGCCGACGTCACAGATTAGTTGATATTGCCGTTGGGCTGTGACCAAAGCGTAAAGTGCGCAGCTAAAGGAAGAACGGCTGCTGTGATGGAAGAAATTATTGGAGGAAGAGATGCCAAGGAAAGGACCAGCGACAAAGAGGGAGATAGTTCACGATCCTGTCTATAACAATAAGCTTGTCGCTCAGCTCACGAACTCGATTCTGAAGAAGGGCAAGAAGGGCGTGGCCGAGCAAATCGTCTATGAGAGCTTTGATATTATCCGCGAAAAAACGGGTACAGAGCCTTTAACGGTATACCGCAAGGCGATGGACAACATAAGGCCCGTGCTTGAGGTGCGTCCGCGCAGGGTCGGTGGGGCAACCTACCAGGTTCCGGTCGAGGTGCCCGGAGCGAGGGCAACGACGCTCGCATTGCGCTGGTTGACTTCGTTTTCTCGCTCTCGCAAAGAGAAGAGAATGGCGGAGAGGCTCGCCGGAGAGATTATGGATGCGGCGAACAGCACCGGCGCATCGATGAAGAAGAAGGAAGACATCCACAAGATGGCCGAATCGAACCGAGCGTTCGCGCACTACCGTTGGTAAGGTTGGCGACGCAAGCGTGAAGACCGGGTCTTAAGCCTGGCCTTCAACACCGGGATGCAAAGTAGTAAGCGCAAAGAGTTAGTTTTGTTCCGGCTGCCGGGGCTTCGGCCCGCGGAGATTGTGGCGGCGGACAATAGGAAGGGTTTAGTAGTTTATGACAACGAGATTTCCACTAGATAAAATACGAAATATAGGAATTATGGCTCACATCGACGCGGGCAAGACGACGACGACTGAGCGCATCCTGTATTACGCCGGGCGCACGCATAAGCTCGGTGAGGTTCATGAGGGAACCGCCATCATGGATTGGATGGTTCAGGAGCAGGAGCGCGGCATCACCATCACGTCGGCTGCGACTACATGCCATTGGGACGGCTATCGAATAAATATTATAGATACGCCAGGGCACGTGGACTTCACTGTAGAGGTCGAACGCTCGCTAAGAGTACTAGACGGTGCGGTAGCGGTCTTTTGCGCCGTAGGCGGCGTTGAGCCGCAATCAGAGACGGTTTGGCGCCAAGCCGATAAGTACCGTGTCCCGCGGTTGGCGTTTATCAACAAAATGGACCGCACAGGCGCGGATTTCTATAACGCGATGGAGATGATGAAGAAGCGCCTAGGCGCCAACCCTGTCGCCATTCAGCTGCCGATTGGCGCCGAAGAAGATTATACCGGAATCATAGATCTCGTCAGCATGAAGGCGATTATTTACACCGACGACCTCGGCACGACCTTCGAGCAGACCGAGATTCCCGCAGACATAGCAGACAAAGCCGAAGAGCACCGGACGATCCTTATCGAGGCCGCTGCCGAGCAGGACGAGGCTTTGCTCGAGAAGTATCTCGAGGGCGAAGAACTTTCGACGGAAGAGATAATCGAGGCAATCAGAAAAGCGACACTTGAGGTTGCGCTCACCCCGGTACTGTGCGGGTCTTCGTTTAAGAATAAGGGTGTCCAGCCCCTTCTGGATGCGGTCAACATGTATCTGCCTTCACCGCTCGATGTTCCGCCGATCTCCGGCATTAAGCCGGGAACGGAAGAGGTCGTAACGCGCACCGCATCGGACGACGAGCCGTTTGCGGCACTGGCGTTTAAGATTATGGTCGACCCGTATGTCGGGAAGCTCACCTTTTTCAGGGTCTATTCGGGCGTGCTGAAAGCGGGCGAGTCCGTTCTTAACACCTCGAGCGGCCAGAAAGAGAGAATCGGTCGCATTCTGCAGATGCACGCGAATCATCGCGAAGAGCGCAGTGATGTTCGCACGGGCGATATCGTAGCGGCGGTCGGTCTTAAGAAGGTCACGACCGGTGATACCTTGTGTGACCCGGCTAAACCGATTCAACTCGAGTCGATGATCTTCCCGGAACCGGTAATTTCGGTGGCCATCGAGCCGAAGACCAAGGCCGACCAGGAGAAACTTTCCACAGCGCTTCAAAAGCTCGCGGAAGAGGATCCGACCTTCAAGGTTGAGACCGATGAGGAAACCGCTCAGACGATCATATCGGGCATGGGCGAGCTTCACCTGGAGATAATCGTCGACAGGCTGATGCGCGAATTTAAGGTGCAGGCGAATGTCGGTCGTCCGCAGGTATCGTACCGCGAGACCATAAAGCTGCCGGCAAAGAATATTCACGGACGCTATGTCCGCCAGACCGGCGGTCGCGGCCAGTACGGCCATGTCGTCATCGACATCGAACCGGTTCCCGAAATCGGGTACGAGTTTGTCGACGCGGTCGTCGGCGGCAAGGTACCGAGAGAGTATATCCCCGCAGTCGACAAGGGTATCCAGGAGGCCTTGACATCGGGCATTCTTGCGGGCTACCCGGTGGTCGACGTTAAAATAACGCTCCATGATGGTTCGTATCACACCGTCGACTCTTCCGAGATGGCGTTCAAAGTTGCCGGCTCGATGGCGGTCAAGGACGCGATAAAGAAGGCGACACCGGTGCTTCTCGAGCCTATCATGGCGGTCGAGGTGGTAGTGCCCGAAGAGTACATGGGCGATGTCATCGGTGACTTGAGCTCACGTCGCGGGCACATCTTAGGAATGGAGCCACGTGCGAGCGCGCAGGTCGTAAAATCCGACGTGCCGTTGGCGGAGATGTTCGGTTATGCGACCGACTTAAGGTCGAAGACGCAGGGCCGCGCGACGTATACCATGCAGTTTAAGAAATACCAGGAACTCCCGCAAAGCATCTCAGAGGAGATTGTAAGCAAGGTTCGCGGCGAATGGTCGCTGGCTGCGGGGAGCTAAACGAGAGTTCGAGTGTCAGGCGCCGGCAGATACACGCCGGGAAGAACTGATTTAGGACTTGACTATAGAATGCAAGGGTAAGATTGCCAGAGAAGAAATAGGCTAGAGTACATTTCACAGGGAGGAAAACTATATGGCCAAAGCTAAGTTCGAAAGAACCAAACCACACATGAATATCGGGACCATCGGTCACGTCGACCACGGCAAGACGACGCTAACCGCTGCCATCACCAAAGTGCTGGCGGAAAAGGGCCAAGCGACATTCCGCTCGTTCGACTCGATCGACAACGCACCGGAAGAGCGCGAGCGCGGTATCACCATCGCTATCGCCCACGTAGAGTACGAGACGGCCAACCGCCACTACGCTCACGTAGACTGCCCCGGTCACGCCGACTACGTCA
>JASEGT010000051.1:11503-15979 GCA_030018005.1 Actinomycetota bacterium | reverse complement strand
TCACTGCCTGCTATGGCGGGTAGCAAGAATTGTAAGAAACATCTATGTAGGAAGGGATTGTCTATGTCGGTTAGAAAGTCACCAAGGGCCAGGGTAATTGTGATTCTCACGCTATTATCCTTGCTGCTGCCATCGATACCCGCGAGTGTCTTCGCGGTTGCCGGTATCGAGCAACCCCCCGGCCCACCCGCGTCGGCAGAAAATCCGCCGGCGACAACGCAAGAGCCGGGAATTGAACCCGATACCGCGCCCCTCGCACAGGAGCTTCAGGTCAACACACCCGCCGCCCCGATTATCCAACCCATCAACGCGGTCAATCAACACAACGTGATGACGGTCACGGTGGCCGGCTCGGCTGATTCGACTACGACAATCTATATAACAGTCTTGGATATTGACGGAAACGCGACTACCGCTACCGCCCAATCGAACGGCACATTCAGCGCACAGCTCGATCTATCGGCGCTAAAAGACGGGATGCTCGCTTTCACGGCATACGCGAAGAACGAGGCCGGGCAAGCCGGCAGCATCAGCAACGCGGTTTTTGCGATAAAAGACACCAAAGCTCCAACGGGCAGCATCAGCTCACCCGCTCCCGACAGTATCATAAACAACAATAGACCTCTGGTCGTCTACACCGTCGACGAGGGAACCGTTGTTCTAAAAGTAGACGGTCTCATCGTCGATAAAGCTTCGGGTGGCACCCTGGATGTGCTGGCCGATGGCCCCCACACGCTTGTGGCGGAAGCGGTCGATACTGCCGGTAACGGAAGCTCTGCCGTTTCGAATTTTACTGTTGACACAAAAGCACCCGTGGTGACCATAACCTCACCTCAGGCGAATGCCACTATCAACGATACGACCCCGCGTTTGGAATACACGGTCGGCGACGGGACGGTCGTGGTCGAAGTCGATGGAGTGGTCGTAAGTAAAACATCGGGGAGCGACATCGACACGTTGACTCCCGGTCCTCATACGGTGAAGGTTAAGGCAACCGATGCCGCCGGCAACACGGGGATAGCGCAGGCGACATTTACGGTAAACACGCAGACGCCGGCCGTCAGCAGCACAGACCCGCCGGCAAACGCAACCGGTATCGCGCTAGGGAAAACTATCACCGTGACCCTCAACGACACCATAACAGCGAGCGCGGCCTACGACGCCATCACACTCACAGCGGGCAGCAGCCAGATAAGCATAAGCAAAAGCGTCAGCGGTAAGTCACTCACCATCGACCCGGCGAGCGACCTGTCCAATAACACCTCATATACCGTGACTATCCCTGTAAATGCAGTCAAAAACGCGGTGGGCGCCGGCCTTGCGTCCGCATACGCCTTCAGCTTTACGACAGTCGCGGCTGTGCCGCCGGTGCCGCCGGTCGGCCCACAGGGATTAAAGATCGTATCAAACAAGGAGCTTATTCACCTGGAATGGACTCCGAGCACCGAGACGAGCGTTACCGGCTACAACATCTACAGGCGCCTCAGGGGTGACGCGAGCGCGACAAAGCTCAACATCGCCTCGCTGAGCGCTGCAAAGTATGAGGATAGGAGTGCGCAAAAGAGCGAGGTCTATATCTACTACGTGACCGCGCTCTATTCGGGAGGGCTCGAGAGCGCTAAATCTGTCGAGATTGAAGCGGCTCTTGCGGTCGTCGAGGCAATAAAAGCCCCCTCGGATATCCCGGCCGATGCGCCGTACAAGACTGCGGTCGACAAGCTCATCGCGAAAGGCTCGTTCTCCGTGTCCGCCGACGGCAAGTTCTATCCGGATAAGAACATAAGCCGCGCGGAGTTCGCCAAAGCCGTCTACTTCATAATGGGAGGCAAGCTGACAAATCCGACCAAAGCCACCTTTAAAGACCTGTCAGCGCAACACTGGGGCTACCAATACGCCGAGACGCTCAATTCATATGGCGTCATGATCGGCTATCCGGACAAGACGTTTAGGGCGGACAAAGAGATTACGCGCGCCGAGGTCGCCAAAGTCGTAGCCACCGTACGAAAGCTGCCCGAAGCCGCAGGCAAGCTCAAAGATATCGGCTCATCCTGGGCGAAAACGTTCATCGATGCCTGTGTGAAGGCAGGTGCGATGACCGGCTACTCCGATAACACCTTCAAGCCGGATAATAGCGTCACCAGGGCAGAAGCGGCAGAAGCGCTGGAGGATGCGGTCAAGTAGTCGATAGGCCCATAACATTGGATCCTTTTAGATATAAGGGCTTAGCCGTAGGCTAAGCCCTTATTGTGCTTCGACCGAACTATATATGTATGGCCGGCAAGATTCTAATCTGCTACCGGTTTCCAGCATAGAGAGCGTTTTCGGTGCATGAAATGCTCGGGAAAACGCACTCTATCACTACCTTACTGCTGGGTCACCGCTGCAAGTTCATCGGCATCTACTGTGATCCCTTCCCTTTCATGACACTCGATACATGTCGATATTTGTGGCTTTATCTCTATGGCCCTAAAAGTTCTGTGCACGATGTTGTCATGGCAATCGTCACAGCCTACATCCCTGTCGTCATGGAGCCTATGTCGGGCGCTTTGCTCTGTGGGTAACGATACCAGCTGCGTTGGCGGATGACACCGCAAGCACGAGCTGTTATCTATCTCCGCTCGAAAGACTTCTCCCTCACTTTCACCCGTGACCTTAACCCACACATAACGGGCTCCGTTTAGGTGAGCGAGTATTTCGTTGCCAAGGCCGGGCTTGGCATGGCAGTCCAGACAGTCCGCTACATCGGCGTGCGTCGAGTATTGCCAGGATGCATGGACGGTCGCCATCTCATGGCAGCTGCCGCAAAACGCCGGTCGACCTGTATAATATACAGCCCCGGCAAGCACTGCCACTACGACGAGAACGCCCGCTATGATGTATCCAAGAGTGCGTGCTCTTGTGCTAGCCATTGCTAGCGCCCTCCAGTTTGGGGCGGGGTGAGACCCCGTGTCGCCGATGATCCGGCCGCGCCGACCGTCTGCTCATATATAGCCTGCATCTGCCGTGCGCTTGCCGAATGGCAACTACATGAGTTCCTCACATTCGGGTCGGCAACGGTCTCTGCCGGCGATACCGTCTTGAACGTATGGATGTGAATGTCGCCTTCTACCGCGCTTTTAGCAGTTCTTACCATGTGGCACTCGATACAGCTTCCAAATGAATGTATGGCATGAATTCGTGTTGGTTGGTTCATCTCATGGCAACTGCGACAGAGCGTGCTGCCGGGCAGTTTCGTCTGAAGCTTATTGTTTACGCCGGTCGAATGCACCGTGTGGCACGACATGCATGTTACGCCGTGTAGCGCGTGGGCACTTTGTCTCCAGTCGATGTAGTGCAGATGATGCGATTTTGCCAATCCATCCGGGGAAAAGTGCTCTGTGTCGGTCGTTTCAATCAAGCTAAATGTATTGAACAGGTACTCGCCCGGGACATAGCTTACCGCAAACGGCAGGTTAGACTCACGGTCGTTGCCTCTGGAATGACACCGCCCGCACACCATCGCCCCGATATCGGATGGAAGCTTAGCGGGATTTACTATCGATCTCGGCCTCTCCCGGCCTTCTCCCTGAACGTGATTGCTGCCAGGACCATGGCACGCCTCGCATCCTATGTTCATCTCAACACCAAGAAGCTTGTCGTTTGTAACACCCGTGGCGTGACAACCCGAGCACTTTTGCGTGAACGGCCTTGTTTTCCATGCTTCCGCTTCATAGGGTTTCCACTGGTTAGTAGCTAGATTGTACTGGGCCGGAAGTATCAGGAAGTCACCCTTTTCGACACCACCCGTCGTTTCTGTAAGATAACGCTGCTTCCATTGAACGCCGAAAACATAGGCGACATCGTTGAGTGAGAATGTCCTTACATCGCTTTCGATATCGAAATCTCCCATCACCGCTTTAGGGTTTGCGTCCGGGTCTTGAATCCCCTGGCTATGCAACGTTTCCAGCCATCCCTGATATTCACGGGCATGGCACGTGCGGCATTCATTCGTTCCGACAAATGTTGGCGTTCCGCTAACCTCACGCTCACCCGGTGCACAGCCGGTTATGCCCATAAGAACTACCGCTATCACCACAAACAACCACAATCGTCTACGTTTATTCACAAATCATTCCCCCTCCGAGAAGACGTCTTGCCGTTCAGGCCGGCATAAATGAAAATGACTGCGGTCGATGGGAGACAAACTCTCGCGATATACCGCCGCATCTACTGGTCATATTTACCCGAGCGATAAGCATATTAACAATTATTCTGTCGACATATAAACTCATCCGCCTGCTTGACCGGGGAAACTCCCATTCTCCTGGGACTCCTGCCCCTCGTTCTTCTTTTTATAGGTCAAATAAGAAAGCCTCTGGCTGGGGCTTTTTGCGCGCCCGGTAGGGTACCAATAAAATAAGCCCTGAGCTAAAACCACCCAGGGCAAAACAGCAGGCCTCGGCCCTAACGGACTCTCCCCGCCGCAAGCTTGTAAAC
>JASEGT010000051.1:0-11493 GCA_030018005.1 Actinomycetota bacterium | reverse complement strand
TGTAAACTAGCTCATCTTTACGTGGGCCAATGGCTATCACTACTATCTTTAGGCCTTCCTCTTTATCTTCAAGCTGATAAACTACCCTATGTCGTCTATCGTTAAGACGTAGGCGATAGAGGCCGGTAAGGTTGAGGCCGTACTTATTTCCGAGGGGCTCCCCATAATCGGGGCTCTCTTGCAGCTTCCGCAGTGCCTCGGCTGCTTTTTTCTTTAGGGAGCCGTCGAGTTCATTAAAATCCTGTTGGGCTAATTCGGTAAGGACAACTTTATAGGCCATGTTCTGCTAGGAAATCCTCCAGGTCTACGTCTTTACTGCGGTCTACGCTCTTTCTCTCTTCTGCTATCTTTGCTATCTCTAGCCTCTCGGCTATATCGGCTAGATAACAAAGGCGCTCGTACTCCTCCAGGCTTAACAGTACCGCTTTAACGGCATTGTTTTTGAGGATAAAGACCTCCTCGCCTTTATTAACCCGCTCTATTTGCTTGGACAAGTTCTTGGCCGCCTCACTCGTAGCTATCATTTGTCTGGGCTTAATGCTACATGCGTGTTCTGCCATAGCCATATTTTTTACCTCCCTTGCTATTTACGAGTATACCAAGAGTATCGGAATATTTCCACCATTATTTTACGTAAAATATTACGTGAAATATTATACCCACAATTAGGCATGTTAAGCATATCTCCAGTGTTCTGAGGTGCTAACTGCGTATTTTGGAGTATTGCGCCCAGCAAATGGCTACATGCCTAATCTTCCCTGCTCGGTAGGGCTTTAATACCTGTCTCTTTTTAGGTCTGCCGCCAACACGTAAAGTGGCTTCCGCTTCCAGGTACAGCAGCGCATCGAGCGCCTTAAGAAGCCCGTTGCGAGCTGGTTAGGTGTCGTCCTAGCATCGAGGGTGACTGATCATGACCCTTGAGCGCCTATAATAGAATTATTAGTCACCTTAAAAAAGAGCACGGAAGGCATAATAAGCAAACCCTCGATGCTGGAGAATGATGGCGTTCAAGAAGAATGTTCACGTAATGTTAGTGTTGCTGGGAGATGATAGTGATAGGATTAGCACTACAGGATGTTGACGTACAAGCGGAAGGGAGAGACGCATGCGAGAAATAACCTTTAAGCCCAACCCCCTTTTCATATGCCTGCTCGTGCTCGTCATCGGCTACTCTGCCCTGTCCTACTGGGGCCTGGCGGCGGAAAACAAGCGCCTGCGGGCAGAGGTCACCGAACTTCGCTATGGCGGCGTGGGCGAGGAGCGCCCGTACGAAGAGCTTATGGCGGAGATCGATGAGGAGACCGACCAGATAATAGAGGATATTCGCGAGTCTGAGCCTTAAATAAACTCTAAGGCCGCCACGAACACCCGACAACCACGTAGTTAAACGGCTCTGCCTCTTTGCAACGCCTGGAGCGCACGGAGCGCACCCGCTTGAGCACCGCCTTATCGAAGACCTTGAGCTTATGCAATACCCAGGGACATACAAACGTATGTTTGTAGTCCCGGCATATGGATTCTTTTGGTCCGGGCTCCACAGACATCCCCTCATCTGAAACCGGTGTTTTCGAAGCAGAACAAAGCCTGTGGCAATACAGCCCTACCCAAACCATTACCCCATGGGTGAAAGTCGCTACCTGCCCATGATATCGCGCGCCCGGTAGGATTCGAACCTACGACCTTTGGTTCCGGAGACCAACGCTCTATCCCCTGAGCTACGGGCGCGTGTTTCGCGACATCCGTCGCGTATTCAAGATACCCGCTTGCAGGGGGCATGTCAAGGTTGACGGAGCTATAGCCACTGCAACCCGTCCCTGGTCTCGCCAATGGCTTCTTCTTGGGAGTCCTCAGGTAGCGCAACACACCTGCGCAATGCGCAAAATCTTGCTTTAGGCTGGATTAACAGCGCGTTTTCCGGTAAGCTTAGTGCAAACGATGGCATAAGGTGGAAATAGCGTCATCCGTGTTTAGTAAGAGATTAGAAAAACTCAGCAGAAAATCGAGAAAGCGCCTCTCAAACCTACTTATCATAAGCGGCATTATCGTCATCGTATTTCCCCTTGCCACAGAAGCCTACGGCTACTATAAATCGGTGCGGCTCATGAAGGCCTGGGAGAAGCAGGCTAAAAGCCAGACGGCCGAAGCCATCAAGGTACGGAACAATCAGGACCGCATGGTCGCCGCCGGGCAGCTTCCCGACGAAGAAGCGATTCTGGGCGGGGCGGCCCCCGATAATAGCAATAAGACTAAATCGCCGTTCCCTAAGACAAAGATATTCATCCCCAAGATAGGCGTAAACCAAGTCGTCCTGGAGGGCTCATCCCCCGATGTCTTAAAGAATGGCCCCGGCCACTACACCGGGATGGCCAACCCCGGCGCAAAGGGAAACTGCGGAATCGCCGGTCACCGCGTGACCTACACCCACCCATTCAACAGGCTCGATGAATTGAGCCAAGGCGATGTGATAATCCTCGAGACGGTAGACTACCGGTACGAGTACCGCGTCGAAACCGTCGCCGTAGTAGACCCGAAAAACGTCTCTACCCTGCGCCCAACGAGCGACGCGAAAGTGACGCTTACAACATGTAATCCAAAATACAGCGCAAAGACCAGGCTTAATGTCCAAGGTGTCCTTGTCGACACCAAACCGCTAAAGACAAGCATCATTCGAGTGGTAAAACGGATATTCAAAGAGCCCCAGAAGAAGAAAAAGCCCGTCGATAACAAGCCGAAGACCTATGCCGAGCTGGTGGCAGACCTAAAAACCGCGCGCAAAGCAGCCGTGGAGGACCCTGCGAACATCGATTCGCACGTGAGCCGCGCCCAGGCAAGCCTGGCTCTTAGCCTCTATGATGAGATGCTCGAAGCAATACGCGCCGCGGAATTCATCAACCCGAAATCCGCCGACATTATCGCCGTCAAAGAAGGCTTCGCAGCAAAGACGAAACAACTGCAAGACAAAGTAGATGCGCGGCTGAAGGAGGTCGGCGCCGGCGGCACCATGGACCCGATGGTCTTTTTAGAGCTGGGAGACATCTACATGGCTACCGGCGACTATGAGTCGGCAGCTAAAGTCTATGACCAGCTGGTGAAAATGATGCCCCATACAGTCGAGGCATATTACTACAAGGCGACAGCCCTTGAGCGCATGGGCCAAGACATGCTCGCTATCGAGAACTATCGGGAGGCTCTCGTCTATGACCCCGGCTATCAGGAAGCTCTACAAGCAATCGAGCGCATCAACAAGGGGGGCGAAGGCGACAGCACGGCCGGCGCGAGCGATGCCGGCAAAGAGCCGGTCGTCAAGCCGGATTCGATTCAGAGCCATCCATACAGGCTGCGCCCGCAGTAAAACTTCCCAAAAAAATAAGCCCCCCTGGGGCTTGTCTTCTTCTCTAGTTCACTACCATGGGGCGAGCGTCGCTCAATAGGTAGCACGAGTTTAGCTATTCAATTGCTTATCTTTGTTCCTCAGCGATATTCCACTACCAAGCAACATCCCGCCTCCAAGAAGGTACCAGACCATCTCGACACCGGTCTCGGCTTGCTGGCCGGGAACGTTGTCGGTCGGCGGGGTCACGGCTACGGCAAGCACGGTAGTCGGTGTAGTAACCGAAGTGGTCGTCGTCGGCGGTACGGTTACCGTGGTCGTCGTCTTAAGGGCGTTGGCGTCTTCTCCTTCGACAGTCGTTGAGACGACCGGCTTAGGCCTTACCTTGGTCGTGGTAGTCGTAGGCTGTTTTATCTTGCCCGAGCTCATGGCGGTAAGATACTCAACAGTGAGCGAGGCTTCGGAATCGTTGAGCTGCGCCCCGTAGCGCACCATCTGGTCGATAATCTGCGTCCATTGCTTCTCGGTCTTTTTCTTGTTCTTCCAGCGTTCTGCCGTGTGGCACTCAGTGCAGCGCTCTTCGACGAGCTTGGCGGTATCCTGGGCAAGGACCAACGACGAAGCGCCGGCTAACATCGTGCCGACTAATACCACGCCCAGTATAATTCTGTTGCGAGTTTTTCTATATATCATATGCTCTGGTTAAGGTTTGTTAGATGTACAACTAAGTAAATCATACCCATCAAACCGGTTGCCTGTCAACATATACCAATTGTATTAGGCGCAATTCCGCTCAAAAAAACAGATCGAACTCAGAGTAAATAAGCTATTGCGACCACTTCGTTCTAACTGCATGCCGAGCCATTACACTATTAGCGCCCACATGCTCGTCGAGCCTCCGCTATTAGCCTCGGATGCCGATAGCAGCTCGACTGAGAGCAGTCGGTTGCCGACAACCACCTCAATCTATCTTTTCTTGATAGTGACACGTTCGGGCATGGATGTCTATCAGCAATGACGCTGCCCGCAACCCCTGCCTTTCCAGCGATAGATGAGAAAGAAAGGTTGAACTTATTCTGTGGTATCTTATACTTTATTGTATAGCTATTTAAGAGAGGACCCTATGAGCCCGCTACAGCTCAACTTAATACTCATCGGCGCATTGATACTCTTAAACGCATTCTTCGCCGGTGCCGAGATCGCGGTGATATCGGTACGCGAAACGCGGGTCCGCCCGATGGCCGAGAAGGGCTCGAAGACCGCTCACACCATCCTCAACTTCTCAAAAGACCCGAGCAGGTTTCTCGCGACCATCCAGGTCGGCGTTACGCTGGCGGGATTCATGGCCAGCGCCACAGCAGCCGCCCAGCTCGCCGACGGTTTCGGCCGGTTTATTCAAATGCTCAACATACCGGTTATCTCGAGCGCACCCAACGCGGTCGCGCTTATTCTGATAACTCTCGCAATATCTTACGTGACCCTGGTCTTCGGCGAACTGGTCCCGAAAAGACTGGCAATCCTTAAATCCGAGCAAATCGCATTTGTGGTCGCCCGCCCTATCGAGTGGTTTAGCATCATCGCCTACCCCGTTATCAGGGCGCTTACGATGTCGACCAATTTGGTCATCCGCCTCTTCGGGGTTCGGCCCGAAGATGTTGCTCCTTCCACAACTGAAGACGAATTGAAATTCCTGGTGACCCAGCATGCGGCACTCCTTGATGAGGAGAAAGAGCTTATCAGGCAGGCCTTCGAGTTCGGCGATATCCTGACGCGCCAGATTATGGTACCGCGCCCCGACATCACGGCCGTGGAATCGACTGCTACCGTCAAGGAAGCATTGGAGGAGACGAGGGAGAGCGGGCACCCGCGCCTCCTGGTCTACCAAGACAACCTCGACAACATCATCGGGGCGGTCCACCTAATCGACCTAATCGACCTAATCGAGAAGAACCAGCTCGACGCACCGGTTATCGACATTATGCGCGCGGTCATCCATGTGCCTGAGACACGCCGCGCCATTAGCCTGCTCAAAGATATGCAGACCAGCAAGCTCTCGCTAGCAGTCGTCCTCGACGAATACGGCGGCACATCGGGAATCGTCGCGGTCGAGGATATCATCGAGGAGATAGTCGGCGAATTCGGCGCCAAGGCGGAAGAAGACGAGATGATAAAGGCCGTCAGCGACCGGGAGATAGTCGTCGACGGCAGAATCACTATCGACGAGCTAAACGAGCGTTTCGAGCTGGAAATCCCCGAATCGCTGGAGTATGACACGATTGCCGGCTGGATCCTCTCCAAGCTGGGCCACATACCCCGTCCCGGAGAGGAGATAAAGCACGGCGGGGACCGTTTTCGCGTGCAATCGATGCAGCAGCGAAGGGTCGCGCTGATTAGAATAATCCGGGCCGAAAAAGAACAGTAGGATTGTTAAGATCGAGATGCTTCGAAACCAACCCAGGTGAACAAGTGAACCAACGTCCCTCTCTAGACCACAATGAGGTCTTCCCTTCTGTAGTCGCCAATTGCAACCGTGACGACTGAACCCTTGCGTACCAGCTTGTACTTGTTGGGTACGCGTATGCTGCCGCTCGGGTCGCGCCGGCTGTTGATATCGATAACATCACCGAGTTCCGACGCCGAAATAGCGTTTACCTTTTTCGCTCGCATCTCATCGAGCAGGTAGACCTTGCCCCGGCGGTCGAGAATGCGCCCGGGTTTCTTGACCAGATATGTGATATCGACGGCGCTCCCATCATCGGAGAGCTCTACTCGCGTGATTTCAATCATCCCTCTCTCCGCGAACATTTTGCTCCAACGATAAGCGATGAACAGTACTGCGGATAAACCGATAACTCCTACGCTGATAGCTAGCATATCCATGAATGCGACCTCCTTCACCCGCCCGATCCATGCCGACATAGAGCCGAGCCACATAAACGTTGATAGATGAATACCCGCGGTGGGGCTAGTTTAAACCGATATTAAACGCATTTCATGCAAACCTGCGGTCGGTTGTTTGAGCGGTGGTGTCGCCGAAAAGAGAGGGCCGCGCGAACACGGCTCTGAGCTTGCGTTATGGTAATTTCTTCTGACTATTTTCTCCCGACGCGTTTGATAGTTCCCGAACCGCCGTCACGCTCTTTCGTCGCCCTCGGTTTGCGCCTCATCCAGCGTTCTTGGAACTCTTCGAGGGGTATCTCTCCTTGCAGGTACTTTCGTACATCGTCGAAATCGCAGGATATGGTCTCGAGCGCTTTCTCGGTCTTCTTATCCCTGACCTTGATACGAACTCTGACAAAATCCGCGTTCCAGAAGTTGTCGGCTAGAAAGATATCGTCCCAGAGGCGGTTGAGTTCTTCCTCGTAAAGACGTTGGCCGTAATGCTCGGTATAGAGGTCGATGACCATGTGGTTTTGATTTCTAGACTTCATGAAGTGGATACTTCGAACATCGATAGCCGATTCGGGAGTGACTGCGTTTTGCAGGTTGACCAGGCTCACTATGATGCCGGCAATACTATCGTTGGACGGCGCTTTTTCCTTGATTTTCTCGAAGATGTCTTTGAGCGTCGCCGCGGTTCTATTTATCTCTCCCGCTTGCGTCTCAACCCTCGAGGCCCGGCGAGCCCTGGCTCCGTTCGCATGCGAAATGGTCTCGACCAGCAGCTCGGGCACGTTGAACCATTTCTTGTTGTTGTCGCACACGCATTCAGGCTCACCGCAGGAGCAAGTCGGTAAAACCTCCTTGCGCAACCTTAGGACGATGCTCATAATCGCGAAGACCGAAGCTGCCGCGAAAAGCAATGTGCAGATGCGCTTGAGCTTGCCGGCGCTCATATAAAGTATCCTCCCAGGTAACGGTGTGTCATACTCTCCCATCTAAAGGTATCGTTTTCACACGCTCGCATCTTGAGGACTTTTAAACCGGCCCCCCGCGAGCGGTTCTTTTGCCGCATATGATATGCGTCTAATAGACATAGACCATGGAGCGGACCGGCATGTTATCGTAGACATATTTTGAATCGGGAATAGGGATACGGATACAGCCGTGCGAGGCCGGATACGAAGGCACACTCCCAAAACCATGGACGGCGATGCCGCCATAGAAGAAACTACTCCAAACCATGGTCCCCCCATATTTCTTCGACTCATAGTACTTACCCGCTTTCCAATCGACCGCAGACGTCACCGCCGGCGTCGTATATCCTTTTTTCCCAGTCGACGCGTTAATTATTCGCTCGACAACGCCTCCCTTTACGACCAGCAGTACCTGTTTGGCTTTGCTGACTTCGATATGGTCGCCCGGATGGCGCGCGGCAATGGTTGCGGGGCTGTCTAATGCGGCCAGCGTCTTAGGCCCCGCGATACCATCTCGCGCAAGCCCGTTTACCTTTTGAAATGCTATCACCGCATGGCGTGTCTGGGCGCTGTAGCTCCCATCGACCGCGCCCGGCGAGTAACCGAGCGACACCAGCCTCTCTTGGAGTTTCCGCACATCGTCTCCGCCCAACCCTTGTCTCAGGGTTCGCTGAGCGGTTGCTTGCAGCTCAGGGGTAGATGTCGCCGCCTGCAACGGACTGGATGGTTGTCCGGCGATGCTTTCGGTCGTATCCTGTGCCGCCGTCCCCGGGAGAGACGTAGTCGTGGTAGCCGTCGCCTCGCTCGTTGTCGTGGTTGTGCTCGTCGCCTCGGTAGTAGAGGTGGTTTGGCTTAGAATCGTCGTTGTCGGCTCGGCGGATTTCACAGCGCTTTTTTGCCCGCCGCAACCCGCTATAAACAACAATATAAACAAAACACTTAAACCCAAGAAGGCAACTCGCGAGGGTATGCTCTTGTCCTGCGGAATCTGTTTAATCGATAGCACTATTATCGCTATTCTAGCAGAATCGCCGGGGTTTCCCAAAACATACATACCGAGGTACCGCAAGCGGTCGAGACACCGTCCAAGCCTACCTGCGTACGCCTTCGGCCAGCTCCTCGAGCATCTCCTCGTCGAGTATGGTGATTTTCTTCCCATCGATATCGATGAGACCGCTCGTCTTCATTTTGCCGAGCGTCCTCGAGATAGTCTCACTAATCGTCCCCAGGTGCCGGGCGAGTTCGGTCTTGCTCGTATCGAGCTGAACCTCGGTGCCGACGTTGTTGACTCGGCCGTTCTTGGGTATCAGGTTTAATAGGTATCGCGCGACCCTTGCCGGCACATCTTTGAGAGACAATTCCTCGACGAGGATGGCGAAGCGCCTCAGGTGCCGCGAGAGAATCGCAATCATGTTCAAGCTGAGCTGCGGGTCTTTGCAAACGAGCGCCTTGAAATCGTCGCGCCTGAAAAAAAGCGTCTGCACGTTGGTTACCGCTTTGGCAAAAGCCGGATATGCGGTGTCGGCGAAGAGTGTTATCTCGGCGAACGGGTCTCCGTCGCCGACGAAATGGAGGATTTGCTCCCGCCCGTCGGCCCCTAATTTATATATCTTGACCCGCCCGTCTATAACGACATAGAACCCCTCGCCTTCCTCGCCATCGGCGAAGATTATCTCGTCTTTGGAAAACGCGCGAGGGTGAGCGATGGAGTCGAGTTCTTCGATATTGTATTCGGGCAAACCGACAAATAGCCGGCATGACCGCAAGGCGCTCATCTTATCCACAGTATCCGCCTATCCGTTTTGATCAAATGATAGCAAAAAAATAGCGAGCGCCAAATACTTTGGCGCGGCGTCGGCTATCAGCAGCTGCCCTTTTTGTTTATCGGGATAAGGCAGATAAACTCAAGTTCGGCATCGTCGGCATTTTTAAACTGGTGCGTCTCGCCGGCCGGGACAAAAATCACATCCCCTTGCTCGAATGGGACATCCTTGCCGTCTTCGACTACGCTCCCGCTTCCCCGCAGGATGAAGACCTCGTGCTCCCAGGGATGGTCGTGAAGAGGCGTAAAGCCGCCCGGCTCCAGTGTAAAAACCCTCAAAGCGAAATTTTCGGCGCCCTCGCGCTCTGAGATTACCCACCTCAGCACGACACCCTTGGCGCCGGCTTCTTCAACGCCGACCTGATTAACCTTGCTGTAGTTGACCTTATACATCGCGACCTCCATATTTTTGCGGCTATCCATACTCGTCCACTAGGAACATTAACAAAGATTATAACGCACACCACAACCCCGCCGCTACGGAATATGTTTTTCGCGCTCCACCTGCGTAACCTCACCTTAACATTCTCGAAACACCTGTGAAACCTAAGAGCAACACGCATTTAACGTCAACGAAATTCGCCTGAAACATCCGTTACTTATCATTGAAGCATGGCCGCGGTCGATCTTTGACAACTTAAAAGCTCCTAGACGATTTAGGGATGCTCAATGCAATTGACAATCTGAACGGAGGGATACCCAATGGGAACTCTAGATACGGGCGATACCGCCTGGATGTTAATATCAACGGCCCTGGTCATGTTTATGACCCCGGGACTCGCGCTCTTCTACGGCGGCCTGGTGCGGAGCAAAAACGTACTATCGACGATAATGCACAGCTTCATCATGCTGGGCATCGGGACAATCGTATGGGTGCTGGTCGGCTACAGTCTCGCGTTTGGCCCGGACAAGTTCGGACTTATCGGTGATTTAAGTATGTTCGGCCTCAAAGGCGTGGGTATGGCGCCGGCTGAAGGTAGCACCATACCGGAGATACTCTTTATGGCGTTTCAGATGATGTTCGCCATCATAACACCGGCGCTTATCACCGGTGCGTTCGCGGAAAGAATGAAGTTCAGCTCGTATGCCGTTTTTATGGTCGCATGGCTGGTACTGGTCTATAGCCCGGTCGCGCACTGGGTATGGGGCGGCGGCTGGATAATGCAGCTCGGCGCACTCGACTTTGCGGGCGGCACCGTCGTCCACATCAACGCGGCGGTCGCGGCGCTGGTGGCGGCAATCGTTATCGGCAAACGCAAAGGGTTCGGCAAAGAAGCCATGCACCCGCACAACCTGCCGATGACCATTCTCGGCGCGGCAATCCTGTGGTTTGGATGGTTCGGATTTAACGCCGGAAGCGCGCTTGCGGCCAACGGACTCGCCGCGATAGCATTCGTGGTAACGCACATAGCTACCGCTATGGGAGCCTTGGGCTGGATACTCGCCGAGAAGCTAAAGACCGGCAAGCCCACTACCTTAGGCGCGGCCTCAGGCGCTGTGGCGGGTCTCGTGGCTATCACCCCGGCAGCGGGTTTTGTCGGCCCGATAGCGTCAATCGCCATCGGCTTTATCGCAGGCATCCTCTGCTACCTCGCGGTCGGGCTTAAATTCAAGCTCGGCTACGACGACTCGCTCGACGTGGTCGGCGTCCACGGGGTCGGCGGCATAGTAGGCGCGATTCTAACGGGCGTCTTCGCGACGGTCGCGATAAACGAAGCCGGCGCGAACGGCCTCCTCTACGGCGGCATGGACCTCTTCGTCAAGCAGCTCATCGCCATCGGCGCCACCATCGGCTACTCGTTCATCATGTCGTTTATCATACTCAAGGCCATCAAAGCGGTAATGGGCTTGCGTGTGAGCGAAGAAGAAGAGATCAACGGTCTCGACCTCTCGCTCCACAGCGAGAACGGCTACGCGCTCGGCGGGTTTAGCAGCGGCACATTAGAGCACACGGTTGCCGCGACCCAAACCGCACCGAGCTTTGCAGTCAAAACCGCACCGGCGAGCGAGTAATTAAGGAGGGATACCGATGAAAAAGATAGAAGCGATAATCAAGCCGTTCAAGCTAGACGACGTAAAAAACGCCCTCAGCGGGATAGGCATCCAAGGCCTCACCGTATCGGAAGTACAGGGCTTCGGCAGGCAAAAGGGTCACACCGAAGTATACCGCGGGGCGGAGTACAAGGTTGATTTCGTACCCAAGACTAAGCTGGAGATACTGGTCGATGATGGTATGGTCTCCCAGGTGGTCGATACGTTAACGGAGGCGGCCAAGACCGGCAAGATCGGTGACGGCAAGATATTCATCTACCCGGTCGACGACGCGATTAGGATTAGGACCGGCGAGCGCGGGGTTGATGCGCTTTAGGAACATCACTTGCGCGCTGTAAAAACATATAGGATATGCAATAAGGATATACAGTATGGAGCATCCCTCCATTGCATCAAAAAGGCGATCCCGAACCGCCTTTTTGGTTTTCCAG
>JASEGT010000050.1 GCA_030018005.1 Actinomycetota bacterium | reverse complement strand
GAACAAGACCATTGCCGATCCGGCCTGCGGCACGGGCGGATTCTTTCTGGCTGCATACGATTTTCTAGTAGCGCCGCAGAAGCTGGACAAGGACCAGAAAGCGTTTCTCAAGCACGAAACTTTTAACGGCAACGAAATTGTTGCGGGGACGCGCCGTCTGTGCTTGATGAACATGTTCTTGCACAACATCGGCGAGATCGACGGCGAGAGCATGGTCTCGCCCAACGACGCGCTGGTGGCGGACAGCGGCAAACGCTTCGACTATGTGCTGGCAAATCCTCCCTTCGGCAAAAAGAGCGCCATGAGCTTCACCAACGAGGAAGGCGAACAGGAAAAAGACGACCTCACCTACAACCGCCAGGATTTCTGGGCGACTACTTCCAACAAACAGCTCAACTTTGTGCAACACATCCGCACCATGCTAAAAACCACCGGTCGCGCTGCTGTCGTCGTCCCGGACAATGTATTGTTTGAAGGCGGAGCGGGAGAGACGGTGCGAAAGAAGCTGCTCGAAACCACCGAGCTGCACACAATACTGCGCCTGCCCACCGGAGTCTTTTACGCCAATGGCGTCAAGGCGAACGTGCTGTTCTTCGATAACCGCGCAGCCAGCAAGGAGCCGTGGACAAAAGAAGTCTGGTACTACGACTACCGCACCAACGTTCACCACACCCTGAAAAAGAAACCCCTGCGCTATGAGGACTTACAGGAATTCATAGCGTGCTACAACCCCCTCAATCGCCATGAGAGAGCAGAGCTATGGAACGAGCAAGACAACCCGGAAGGGCGCTGGCGCAAATTCACCTACGAACAAATCATCACCCGCGACAAAACCAGCCTCGATATCTTCTGGCTCAAAGACAAAAGCCTAGCCGACCTCGACAATCTACCCGAACCCGACGAACTGGCGCTAGAAATCATCGAAAACCTCGAGGCCGGACTGAATAGCTTCAGGGAAATCATTGGCGCAATTGAGTGATAATATTACGTGGTTTTTGTAAGTTATTGCGACGCATAAGATGCGATGATAAAATAGTGTTAAATCAAAACAGGTGCATTTAGCATTGTTAATAGCGGCAAGTGATGCATTGGCAGAGGCGTCTTATATGGGCACAAGCGGCAATTATGGCGTACTATATGGATCAATACAAATAGAGTCATCAAAGAATTATATAAATATTGGACAAAATATAAAAGAGGAGGTATTAGTATGATGGAAAAGGAGGACTTTATTGACGTAGTTTTTAGAATTGCAAGGTCTCAGGGTTATAGAACTGAGTTCAGTGAACAGACTGGATATGATCAAATAGATTTTGGAAACAAAAAGCTTCATGCGGGTCATATTGGCAAGCTGTATCCTACCGTACTCATAGATGATGCCGACATTTCGCTTCTAATTGATGACGTTGCCCCAGGCCGACCATGTTCACATAGGTCGATGCGTGAAATAATTGAACAGATGAAGGAAGAATACGAATTATAAATATTGCTAACAAAGCATTCCAGCGGACAGTCAATCGTACCGGTTTTCGAATTCGCTCAAACGCTCGCAAATGCATGCCGGTGTGCTTTATCGTTCGGCCTTGAAAATCATGTTGGCTGAAATGGAGGTTGGGATTGAGTGAGTTCGTTGAGCTAGTGCGTGCTTTGATACGCGCCGGCGATGTTCAGATATCTGAACACGGATACGATGAATTGGCCGAGGACGGGCTGAGCGCACGAGAAGTGCTCGGTGGCATTCATGAAGCGGTGGTTGTTGAGGAATACCTGAACTATCCAAAGGGCCCATGCGTGTTATTCTTGCAGAAGGATCGAATGGGCGAGCCTATTCATGTTGTATGGGGCGTCCCAAAAGGTCATGACAAACCTGTGGTTCTGGTCACGGCATATCGCCCGGACCCGGAGCGGTGGGATAAAACGTTCACGCGGAGGTGGTAACAATGAAACAGCGAAAGAAGTCAAAGTATGTACATGAAGGCCAATATGTGGCCGAGGTGGAGGTCGCACTGGTGGAAGACGATACCGGTTGGTCCCCTTATCTCAGTGTTGAAGATGCCTATAAATTGGACGACGTAAGAGACGCTCTTCGCCAGGGTGACTTGGAGTCGGCTGCGCAATATGGGCGAATCTACGAGCTGCGCCCGGTCGCGCATCGATAATGGCATAACAAGCAAATCAAGCGGACGGCAAAAATCGCCGCCGCTTATTTGCGCCGTTATGTGCAAAAAACAAAATGAGCATATTGGATGGCGGCTAGCAGATTATAGCGGTATACTAAAGATTAGAATAAACCTGAGGAGCTGACGAAATGACGATAAAAACAGATGAATTGATTTCTATGGTTGAGTCGCTTCCTGTAGATATTAAAACGAAATTGGTTGAGAAAATTCTAGATAGCTTACACCCATCTCAAAAAGAAATAGATGAGCTATGGGCAAAAGAAGCCGAAAGACGCATCGACGAAATCAAAATGGGCAAAGTTAAAACTATATCCGGTGAAGACGTTTTTAAAGAAATCAACCAAAAGCTCGCAAAATGAGCTACTCCTTTCATCCTGACGCGCAAAAAGAACTTCTAAGTGCAATCGATTATTATGAAGATTGTCGTTCTGATCTTGGTTTAGAATTTGCAAAAGAAGTCTATTCGACAATTCAAAGAATCATCAATTTTCCTTTAGCTTGGTCCGGTTTTTCAAAAAACACGAAGCGCTGTCTAACCAATCGATTTCCATTTGCGGTGGTTTATCAGATTGTTGGCGAAGAGATTATTGTTATCGCAATCATGCAGCTAAATAGAAAACCTGGCTATTGGAAAAACAGAATAAAGTAGCACACAACCAATCACTGCAGCGGACAGTCATTCGCGCGCATTCCGCTAACTCTCCATGCACACGTGTGCCTGCCGCTGAACTCAACTGTTAGAAACCATCGAAAACCTCGAGGCGGGATTAAACAGCTTCAGGGAAATCACCGGCGCTATTGAAGCATAGTATTTGGTGGACCTTAAATGCTTTACACCAACGTCCGCAATCGCGAACCTCTGGGGTTCGCAGCCCAGTCAATATGTTGTAAGATTAAATAAGGTAGCTTCGGAGAGGATTATATACCAATCCGTATAAGACACCATGATAAAATAGCGTTTAGCCAAAAAAGGTACATTGAGCATTGGCCATAGCGACAAGTGATGCATTTCTAGAGGCGTCTTATATGGGCACAAGCAGCAATTTTGGAGTATTATACGGATCGGTTAAGCATAGTTAGACTTACGGACACCAGAGAGGTAGAATGAACCGGGGTGGCCCACAGGGGAAAGGTCGGTAGGACGGAGGTGGACAGCTATGAGGAATGAGTTTACAGCGGTTTTCGAGCGGGACGGAGATTGGTGGATCGCCTACTGCCCGGAGATTCCCGGGGCGAACGGCCTCGGGAAAACGAAACAGGAGGCCCGCCAAAGTCTTGCGGATGCCATCTCGCTGATCTTGCAGGATCGTCGAGAGGATGGACTCCGGGGAGTGCCACCGGATGCCGAGCGTGAGACGGTGGTCGTGACGTGAAGCGAAGTGCGCTCTTGCAGCACCTTCGCAGACACGGCTGTCACTTCAAGCGGGAAGGACGCTCCCACTCTCTTTGGACGAACCCTACGACGGGCGCGATTGAGGCGGTTCCGAGACACACCGAGATCCCCAATCTTCTGGCGCGCAAGATCTGCCGAAACCTTTCGGTGCCGGAACCGGGAAAGTAGCCACACCGGTCTTTCGTGAGGACTCCACACCTGTCAAATAATGCAATATTACTGTCAAATAATGTTAACATATTTTACCAGGGTGCCGATAATATAGTTACAAAGAGATGCAGGCGAAAGCGGGATTTAACGGTGGCCAATCTTTAAGAAAAAGGTCTACCGCCCGGGCCTGCATCTTATTTTTGTCTCTGAATTCAACAACCATTTATGGGGCACACAACGTCTAAGGCAACCTCCGCCTAAAGCATATTGCGCCTAAACCCAAAGCACCCTTCGCCTCAAGCACAATGCGCCTGTATTTAAGACATGCCTCAGCTAAAGCATATTAATCCTAAAAGATTTTCCGATAAGAGCGTGCCGTGAGGCTACCTGCGGATATCGCGGGCGGCTTTGATCGAGGTTGGGGTAGCGGGCGTGCTCTCGTTGCCCGACTCGTCGACCGAGGTGACTTTGTAGTAGTAGGCGGCGCCGCGTTTTGCCGGCAACACCGTGAAGGTGTTCGTCGTTATGGTGGCGCGGTTTATCCTGACGCATTTGCCGGATATGGTGGTCGAGCAGTAGATATTGTATCCGGCGACCTTGCCGGTTGCGGGCTTGCTCCAGGTTATCTCGACGGAGCGGGGCTTAACGTTTACCAGGACTCCGGTTGGCGGCATCGGGCCGGCTGAAACATTGCCGTTGCCGATGTCGAAGCCGTCGACGTTGACATCCTGGCCCTGCGACTTGGAGTTCTTACTGCCGGCTGCTTCTATCTTTATCGTGTGGCTACCGGCGCTCAGGGAGTCCTTAAAGAAGACCGGTTGCTGGTAGTTGGTCGTCGGGTTATAGAGGTCTACATCTTTCGCGAAGACCCCGTCGATATAAACCTTCGCTTTGCCGCTTGCGTTGCCTGTCTGGGCGAACCAGCATATAGACGTGCCGCTGAAGCGCAGGGTGAGCGAAGAGCCCGCTGTGGAGGCGCTCTTAAGGGTTCCGCCGCTGGCGCCGGCCGAAGCGCTGCTCTGCCAGGAGCCGGTCGCGGTGATTTCCGGCGCGGTATCCTCGGCGGTTATCCGCTTTTGGATGGCTGCTTTGCGCAAATCGACCAGGCCGTAACCGAAGGAGTCGTCACGCCCCGGTGTGCCCAAATCCTGGGTCGCAAGCAGGAGCGCACGTTGGAGCTGGTCGGCGGTATAGGTCGGGTTGCCGGCGAATATCAGCGCCGCGGCTCCGCATGCGACGGGTGCCGCCATCGATGTTCCGCTGGCGTAAACGTAGCTTGGGCTCCCGCCGTCATTGTAGGTGCTCAAGATGTCAACGCCGGGAGCCGCTATGTCGACATCGGGGCCGAAGTTGGAGAAAAAAGCTTTCTTGTCGTAGGAGTCTGTCGCCCCTACCGAGACGACACCGTTATAGCTTGCGGGGTAATATATTTCGCTGGTTCCGGCATTGCCGGCGGATGCTACGACGAGGCAACCCTTTTTGCGCGCGTACTGGACGGCGTCATCGAGGATGAAGGACCAGCCCGGCCCGCCCAGGCTGAGGTTGATTACTTTCGCACCGTTGTCGGCGGCATACATGATGCCTTTTGAGATTTGAAGGTCGGTGCCTTCTCCGGTGCGGCTGAGCACTTTGATGGCGAGTATCTTCGCGTTAGGCGCGACACCGGCGATTCCGATGGCGTTGTTGGTTTCAGCGGCTATAATGCCGGCCACATGGGTCCCGTGGAAGTGGTCGTCCATGGGGTCGTTGTCATTGTTGATAAAGTCGTAGCCTTTGATGACCTTATTTGCGAGGTCTTCGTGGGTGTAGTCGACACCCGTGTCGATGACGGCGACGATGACCGGCGTTAAAGGTGCTTTATCCCAGAAATCCGGGGCGCCGATTTTAGGCAGCGCCCACTGGAGATTGAAGTATGGGTCGGATGGAGAGTCTAGGGCTCTTCGAATGCGATTGGGCTCGGCGTATTCGACATAGGGCAGCTCGGCGTATTCTTGAGCGACACGCTTGACGTCTGTGCCTGCCGGTAGAATTATTTGGTGGATACCGTTGTAGCTGTGCGTTGTCAGTGATTGCGCCCGGAAGGATTTGTTGATGGCGAAGAGCGCCTGCGCTCCGTAGGACGTCTTCACTTTGACCAGGATTTCCCCGGGGACGGTGGTCCGGCCCGAGGTTGTAGTCCCGGTCTGTTGTGACCCGACTGATTGTGGCTGTTCAATTGATGATGCTATAGAGGGTGCCGTACCTGGAATGATGAGAGCTGCAAGCATAACTACGAAAAGAATGAATGCACGAAATCGCATGTTGTCCTTTCCGAAGCCCTTAAAGGTCTATCGACCGCTTAAGGCGCGTCCTTTGAAAGACATCGGCAGGTAAGAGGGGTTACATGAGGTTTTTTTCGGCTCTCGTAGGAGGCTTTGAGCGTATCTTGGGTTTGCGTTTGGAGTGGTCGTTGCCGAGCGCCGTGTTTTAGCGTCGCGCCCGCAGGAAAGGTCTTACAATCCAGTGGTTCTTTCTCTTATTCTGGATTATGAAGACTTCTTTCTGTATGCTTGGATATGGAGCCGCAAAGCTTCAGGCAGGCCCGGAAGTTTCCGCGCGCCGGTTTGATTTATGCCCGCGTCGATACGCGTATTACGTCTTGGAGGGTTTCGATGGAAAAAATGAATGTGGTCTTGCCGGATGGTGCAAAAATCGAGCTGGATACCGGCGCGAATGTCTATGACCTCGCCGGGAAGATCGGCGCACGCCTCCAGAAGGCGGCGGTTGCGGCGGTAGTCAACGATGAGACGGTCGACCTGGGCACCGGGCTCGCGGATGGCGACCGGGTCTCTATAATCACCGAGAGCAGCGCCGAGGGCATCGATATAATGAGGCACAGCATGTCTCATGTGATGGCCCAGGCGGTCATGCGACTCTATCCGAACGTAAAGCTCGGTATCGGCCCGACCATCCAGGACGGCTTTTACTACGACTTGGACCTGGAAAAGCGCATCTCGGTCGAAGACCTCCCCTCGATAGAGGCCGAGATGGTAAAGATAATCTCCGAGGATTTGGGCTTTGAGCGCCGCGAGATTGGCAAAGACGACGCCAAGCGCGAATTTATCGGGCAGCCGTACAAGCTCGAGTTGATAGACGAGATAGAAGATGCTGCGCTCGGCCTATACAAAGACGGCGAATTTGTCGACCTATGCCGGGGACCCCACGTGATGTCGACCGGCCGGCTTAAGGCGTTTAAGTTGCTCAGTGTCGCCGGGGCATATTGGAGAGGCGACGAAAAGCGCCCCATGCTCCAGCGCATCTACGGGACGGCCTACTTCAACGAGAAGGAACTTAAAGCCCATCTCGTGCGGCTCGAAGAAGCCGAAAAGCGCGACCACCGAAAGCTCGGTCGCGAGCTCGACCTCTTTACCATCGACGACGCGTTCGGCGCGGGGCTGCCGCTCTGGCACCCCAAGGGCGCGATTCTGCGCAAAGTAGTCGAGGATTTCTGGAAGAATGAGCATATCAAACGCGGTTATGAGCTTATAGCGACGCCGCATATCGCCAAGGTCGACCTGTGGCGCACGAGCGGCCACTGGGATTTCTATCGCGAGAGCATGTTCTCGCCGATGGAGGTCGAGGGGACCGATTACGTCGTCAAACCGATGAACTGCCCGGGGCATATCAAGATATATAAGAGCCATACCAGGAGCTATCGTGAGCTGCCGATAAGGTGGGCGGAGTTGGGGACGGTCTACCGTTTCGAGCGCTCCGGCGTTTTGCATGGGCTGCTCAGGGTGCGCGGGTTCACACAGGACGACGCGCATATCTTCTGCACGCCCGAGCAGATTGAGAGCGAGATACTCGATGTCATCGAGCTGATGAGCTTTATCTTAAAGGGATTCGGGTTTGATGATTACGACGTCTACCTATCGACCCAGCCGGAGAAGTCGGTCGGTCTCCAGGAGAACTGGGACAAAGCGACGAGCGCGTTGAGCGCGGCGCTTGAGAAAGCCGGGCTGGCGTACGAGATAGACCCGGGCGAGGGCGTCTTCTACGGGCCGAAAATCGATGTCAAGATTCGCGACGCGATTGGACGGTCTTGGCAGTGTACGACGATTCAGGTCGATTTCAACCTGCCGGAGCGGTTCGACCTCACCTATGTCGGCGCCGACAACCAGGAACACCGCCCCATCATGATACACCGGGCGATATTGGGCTCTCTTGAGCGGTTTATCGGGGTCTTAATCGAGCACTATGCGGGGGCGTTTCCGGTTTGGGTCGCGCCCGAGCAGGTAATCGTCTTGCCCATCGCCGACCGCCATAACGAGTACGCGGAGACGGTCGCGGGGAAGTTAAGGGAGCTAGGGGTGCGCGCGGGTTTGGATTTGCGCACTGAGTCGGTTAACAAGAAGATTCGCGACGCGCAGCTCCAGAAGACACCGTATATGCTGGTCGTGGGCGATAAAGAGATTGAGAACGAGCAGGTAGCGGTACGTGACCGCAGCGGAAACCGCGGCCCGGTAGCGCTGACGTCGTTCATCGATGAGATAACCGAGGCAATCGCTTCATTCTCGAGCGGCATGGAGGCGGAGGCCGCCGACGGGGGCAGCGCATAGCCGATAGCGTGAACCTAAATTCATGCTGGACAAGCCATACGGTCTCTGCGATAATTAATAAGTTATTCGAGATGCGCCACAATCTTATTAGAGTTTGAGGCAGGGTCGACGCGGCGACCGGCGTTTGCTGGAAACGCCTATGGATGAAGTCAAGTCTCTCTTGAAATGCATCCTAAAACCGAATATTGGAAGAAGAAGTGGGCCGGGGCTCCGGCTAAAAGTTGCTTCTCACCCTGAGATGCCTTAGAGTAATTAAAAGGGTTAATGTGTACCACGCGAGGTGGGCGGCAACTGCTGTCTGCCTTTTTTATTTTAAAAGGTTTCGCTAGTAGAGATTCATAGCAGGATTTATATTGTACTGTTTTGTCGTCATGGAGAAGGGGAGGTGAAAGCGTATCGCAACAGATGCACGTGTAAATGAGAGGATTCGCACTCCGAAGGTTCGGTTGATTTCAGAGGACGGAGAGCAGCTTGGCATAAAGCCTACGACGGAGGCGCTGCAAATCGCTTACGATGCGGGATTGGACTTGGTCGAAGTAGCGCCACAAGCCGACCCGCCGGTCTGTAGGATCATGGACTATGGAAAGTTCAAATACGAGCAGACCCAGAAGGCGAAAAAGGCGAGGAAACACGCCGCTACCACTATTATCAAGGAGATGAAGCTTCGACCGAAAATCGACAGCCACGATTTCGAAGTCAAAAAGAAACACGTGGTCAGGTTCTTGGAAGGCGGGGCGAAAGTCAAGGTCACGATAATGTTTAGGGGTCGGGAGATGGCCCACACCGACCTCGGCAGAAAGCTTCTTGACAGGGTGGCGGACGACCTTAAAGATATGGCCAAAATCGAGGCATATCCCAAATTGGATGGCCGTAACATGATTATGGTTTTGGCGCCGATATTTAAAGCTCCGGTCTCGGAAGACTCTGAAGAGTAAGACCCCGGATGTTCACGATATATTCGCTCTTTATGATAGCTCTGGCAAATCAGTGCTTGAGAGAGTTGAAAGTTTGCGCGCAAAAAGCGCAAAGACTAAATCGATAACTATTGCCTGCGAGTAACTTGCAGTGAGACTGCTGTGAAAAGCGAGCAAGTTGGAAAGGAGTTACACTATGCCGAAGATGAAGACCCACCGTGGAGCGGCGAAGCGCTTCAAGGTCACAGGTTCGGGCAAGCTTGTCCATAAGCACGCGTTCAAGAGCCATATCTTGAGCAAGAAAAGCACCAAACGCAAGAGACAGCTCCGCAAAGACGGGGTGGTAGGATCAGCAAACGAGAAGAACCTTAAGATGATATTGGGAATGTAAAGTTTTAATAAAGGAGTTGATTTCTGATGCCAAGAAGTAGAAACGCCAAGAGCACCAGAAAAAGGCATAAAAAGATACTTGAACTGGCAAAAGGGTATCGCGGAGCAAAAAGTAAACAGTTCAAGGCTGCAAATGAGCAGGTCTTGCACTCGCTATCGTATGCCTATAGGGACAGAAAAGCCAAGAAGCGCGATTTCCGCAAATTATGGATTGCGCGAATCAATGCGGGCGCGAGGCTCAATGGTCTTTCGTATAGCCGCTTAATTAATGGCTTGAAGCTTGCAGAGGTCGATATCGACAGGAAAGTTTTGGCCGATATGGCATTGCACGACCCGGAGGCCTTTGCCGAGATTGCGATTATCGCTAAGGACAAGCTTACAGTTTAGTCGCGATTTACGTCTGGTCTTGAGTGTCTGAATCAAGGTGGTACCGCGGGTCCTTTCTCGTCCTTGTAGAGGAGAAAGGCCCTGTTTTTTTAGGTGGACTGTTAACGTCAATATATCTTGGGAAGGTGATGTAACGAGATGGCGTCGAAAGCGGAATTAGATAATATCTACGAACAGGCGAAGGGCGCCGTTGAAAGCGCCTCCGATTTGCGGGCACTGGACCAGGTAAGAGTCGAATTTCTCGGCAAAAAAGGCCGGATTACGTCGGTCCTGAAGACGTTGGGGCAGCTTCCCGCCGATGAGAGAAAGCTGGTCGGGCAGGTGGCGAACGAGGTCCGCCAGCGTTTAGAGGGCGATATCTCCGCGAAGCAGATGGAGCTTTCGCGAGCCGAGGTCGAGGAGCGATTGGCGACTGAAGCGGTCGACATAACCCTCCCCGGACGGAGGGCGGCGCACGGCAGCCAACATTTAATATCGCAGGTCATCAAGGAGATAACCGGAATCTTCATCGGTCTTGGCTACAAGGTCGCCGAAGGGCCGGAGGTGGAGATTGATTATTTTAACTTCAAAGCGCTCAACCAGCCGCCTGACCATCCGGCGCGAAGCCTGCAGGACACCTTCTATATTAAGAAAGAAAGTGTCCATCCCGCGGACGATGATATTCTCTTGCGGACGCACACCTCACCGGTGCAGATACGCGTGATGAAAGAGCAAGAGCCGCCGGTCTACATAATAGCGCCTGGCAAAGCGTTTCGCAGGGATGTGCCCGACCCGTCGCACCTGCCGATGTTCCACCAGGTCGAGGGCTTGGCGGTCGATCAGGGCATAACTTTCGGGGATTTGAAGGGGACACTCGAGGCTTTTACCAAGCAGATGTTCGGCAAAAAGCGCAAGATTAGGTTGCGGCCTCACTTCTTTCCGTTTACTGAGCCCAGCGCTGAAGTCGACGTATCGTGTGCGGTCTGTGACGGAAAGGGCTGCCGGCTTTGCGGAAGCGGCTGGCTCGAGATACTCGGCGCAGGCATGGTCGACCCGAACGTGCTGACGGAGGTCGGTTACGACCCCGAAAAAGTCAGCGGTTTCGCTTTTGGCATGGGCGTCGAGCGCATCGCCCTATTGATGCACGGCGTCCCCGACTTGCGGATGTTTATCGAAAACGACATGCGTTTTGTTAAGCAATTTTAGGATATTGTCAGCTGCGGGCTGTAGGCCATAAGGAGGATTTTGGATGCTGGTTCCATTGAGTTGGTTGAAAGAATATATCGATTTCGAGCTCTCCGTAGACGAGCTGGCCGACCGGCTCAATTTGAGCGGAACTGCGGTCGAGAGCGTTAGATTTATGGGAAAAGGCCTGGATTATGTACGCATCGGCCAATTGCTGGAGGTGAAGCCGCATCCGGATGCGGATAAGCTCAGCGTGACAAAGGTCGATATCGGGCAGGCGGAGCCGCTGCAGATAGTTTGTGGCGCCAAGAACATCAAACCGGGCGACAAGGTTCCGGTCGCGCTCGTCGGTGCGCATTTGCCGAACGGCCTTGAGATAAAGGCCGCCAAACTGAGAGGCGTGACTTCTCAGGGGATGCTTTGTTCGCAGATTGAGCTGCGGTTGGGCACCGATGCCGCCGGTATCTATATTTTACCCGAAGATGCCGAAATCGGCGCGCTCTTCACCGAAGCGCTCGGCTTGGATGACGCTGTCGTCGATCTCGAGATAACACCTAACCGCCCGGACTGCTTGGCGATGATAGGGGTTGCCCGCGAGGTCGGGGCGATAACCGGCAACGAGCTTCGCAAGCCCGCTGTGAGCGTCAAAGAGGCCGCCGAGAAGGCTGAGGACGCCGCGACCGTTGTCATCGATGACCTCGAGCTATGTCCTCGCTATGCGGCGCGCATCATCAAAGGCGTCAAAGTCGGGCCGAGCCCGGCCTGGATGGAGCAGCGCCTGCAAAAAGCGGGTATGCGCCCGATAAACAACATTGTCGATATAACCAACCTGGTGATGCTCGAGACCGGGCAACCCTTGCACGCTTTCGATCTGAAGACCCTTAAAGAGGGCAAGATAATCGTGCGCAGGGCTAAACCCGGCGAGAAAATCACGACGCTCGATGGCGTCGAGCGCGAGCTTGACGAGAATATGCTGGTCATTGCCGACTCTGAGCGGCCGGTCGCGCTGGCCGGCGTAATGGGTGGCGCGGAGACCGAGGTCACCGATGCCACTGTCGATATTCTACTGGAGTCGGCCTATTTTGAGCCCGACTCTATTATGCGAACAGCGCGCAAAATGGGTTTGCTGTCGGAGGCGTCCGCGCGCTTCGAGAAAGGTATCGACCCCAATGGCGCCGTATACGCGGCCGACCGTGCCGCGCAGCTGATAGCCGAGTATGCCGGCGGCGAGGTGCTGGCCGGAGTCATCGACGTATATCCGGAGAAGATAGAGCCGAGGACGCTCTTGCTCCGCACCGACCGGGTAAACGGCATTCTCGGAACCAAACTCAGCTTGCTGGAGATAACCGACATCCTCGAAAAACTCGAGCTGACCGTCTCGGTCATCGAGGGGACCGACAACATGTCGGTGAGCGTGCCGACCTTCCGCCCCGACCTCGAGCGCGAGATCGATTTGATCGAAGAGATAGCCCGTATTTTCGGATACAACAACATAGAGTCGACGCTGCCCGAGAGCAGCGGCAAGCAGGGAGGCTTGAGCCATCGCCAGAAGACCGTGGAGTCGATCAAAGCGAGGCTTTTGGCGTCGGGCTTGTCGGAGATAATCACGTACAGCCTGATAGATCCGCGCGAAGTCGACAAACTCCAGGTTCCCGACGGCGACCCGCTGCGCTGGTTTGTAAAACTGATGAACCCGCTCAGCGAGGAACTGTCGGTCTTGCGGACGACACTCCTGGTAAACCTGCTCAAGGTGCTCAAATACAACGTCAACCGCGAGCAATACGATGTCCAGGTCTTCGAAGTGGGCCATATATTCTGGCATGAAAACGGTAAAGAGATGCCGGATGAGGAGGCCATGCTCGGCATTGCGCTGACCGGCGCCTGGCAAGCCGATGAATGGCACACGAAGGCCCGAAATATCGACTTCTTCGACCTAAAGGGAGTCGTCGAGGCGGTCTTGGATGAAATCGGCGTGACCGGTTGGTCGCTGCGTCAATTCGCGCACCCGGCACTTCACCCGGGCAAGAGCGCCGAGCTGCTCATAGGAGACGAGCCTATCGGCTATTTCGGCGAACTCCACCCGGATGTGTTGGCGGCGTTCGATATACCCAAAGCCTATGTGGGAGAGCTAAATATAGACAAACTGATAGACAATGCGATAATTAGCAGGGAACTCACCGAGATACCCAAACACCCGGCGATAACACTCGATATCGCGGTGCTCGTCGATGACACGGTCGCGCAAGAAAAGCTGATTGAGCTAATCGAGGCCGAAGGCAAACCATTGCTTGAGCAGGCAAAACTATTCGACCTGTACACCGGCAAAGGAGTTCCCGACGGCAAGAAGAGTATGGCATATACGATGGTCTTCCGTGCTCCGGAGCGCACCCTCACCGATGAGGAGACGCTCGACGCCCGCGACAGGATAATCGCGCGCCTCAACAAGGAGCTGGGCGCCGAGATTCGCATGTAGTGGCGTGCGTAAGGCAGACATACCAATAATTACAGCCAGGCGTAAGGGATTGAGTCTTAAGAGATAAGTATAGGCCCTCTTCGATTTAGGAGAGGGCTGAGCGGGCGGTGACGCTGAAAGCTTTATTGAATTAACCCTACATCCGTTCCCGTTTACACGGTATACTTACAGACGATGCGTGCATTGTTGCTCGCGGCCGGTCTCGGCGAGAGGCTGCGGCCGCTGACTCTGACAAAACCTAAGGCACTTGTGCCAATCGCCAACCGGCCGTCTATCATCAGGCTGCTGGAGTCGGCGCAATCCCTCGAACTCGACGAGATATTCATCAACCTCCACTTCTTGAAGGATGATATCAAGGACGAAATAAGCGCGGGCACGCGCTGGAACTGCCCTATCCAGTACTCATACGAGCCGGAGCTCTTGGGGACCGCGGGCGCTATCCGAAAAATCGGCAAATTCCTCGCCGACGACCGGTTCATCATAATCAACACCGACATAGTCACCGACATCGAGTTACCAAGCGTCCTTGAGAGCCATATAAAGACGGGAGCCAAAGCGACGCTGGTCTTGTCGAACCAGGACGACATCGATTACGCGCAGATAGGTGTAAGCTCCGACGGGCGCATACTTATCAACAAGAAATCCGGTGACCTGATAACCAACGGGGTCTACACCGGAATCGGGATATTCGAGCCTTCCGTTATCGAAATGATTCCGGCGGGATACTCGAGCTTGCTCGAAGCCGTGCTTATTCCCCTCGCCGACGAGGGCACTCTCTTCGCCCATTTCGCTGACGGATATTGGATGGACATCGGCAAGGTCGATAGATACATCCAGGCCAGCCAGGATGTCATCTCCGGAAAGACGCGCTTACCGATTGACGGGCGACTTATAGGCGACAACCTCTGGATAAACGAGTCTTCCGAAATCGATATGACCGTTAGGATAGAGGAGCCGGTTTTGATAGGACAAGGGGTCGCCGTTGATGGGGGAACTCGCATCGGCCCCAATGTGATAATCGGCGACGGGTGCCAAATCGGCGCCGGTGTGGAAATATCGAATAGTATTATATGGAGCGATTGCCGTATAGGCTCATCTTCGATCATCGAGCATTCGGTGATATCCAATAACGAGAAGATCGCCCCTAAACAAAAGGTCAAACGGGTTATAGTCCACCGCGGGGTCGCGGAGCCGATTTTCAACATTTGACGCCGTCGGCACGGACCGATTGCGCCGAACTTCTTCAACTAACCTGCCTTCGAGCGATAAAATGTAATCTTCAACACCAACACCAACACCAACACCAACACCAACACCAACACCAACAAAATATGCTATATATCCAAGAAATGTTAAAATTTTCTCAACAATTCGATAATTATAGTAAATAACGATTTATATATTGCATAAAATGTGCCGATTATGCTAATATATAGCATAATAAATAAATCTCTAATTGATTTAGGAGCGGACATGGCGCTAAGAGTTGGAATAATCGGGGCATCCGGATACACGGGGGCGGAATTGATGCGCTTGGCCGCGCTCCACCCTAAAATAGAAATCACTTATGTGACGGCAAACCAGTTCGCGGACACCAAGGTGACGAGCCTCTACCCGCACCTTACGGGATTGGTCGACCTCACCTTCGAAGCTTATGATTTGGAGAGCGCCGGTAAAAGCGCCGATGCGTTTTTTCTCGCTTTGCCGCACGGCAAAGCCATGGAGGTCGCCCCGGAGCTTTTGGCGGCGGGCTATGGCTATAAGGTCGTCGATTTAAGCGGCGATTTTCGTCTCGCCGACGCGTCGGTCTACGAAGCCTGGTACAAAACCGGGCACACAAACCCCGAATTGATAGGTAGAGCGGTCTACGGGTTGCCCGAGCTATTTGAGGAAGACATCAAAGGCGCGGACTTTATCTCAAACCCGGGGTGTTATCCGACCGGGGCGCTCCTAGCGCTGGCGCCCCTGTTGAAGGCGAAGGCGGTAAAGACGAGCGGCATAATCGTCGACTCGCTGAGCGGCGTGTCGGGCGCGGGGCGCGACGCGAAGCCCGGAACCCACTTCTGTAAAGTGGAGGGCAGCCTCACCGCGTATAAAGTCGGCGGCGTCCACCAGCACACGCCCGAGATGGAGCAGTATATGTCACAGCTGGCGGGCGAGGAGATTATGATATCGTTTACGCCGCATTTGATGCCTGTAAGCAGGGGTATTTTAACGACTGCCTACGCCGATGTCAACGGAAAAACCAGCCTGGGCGAGCTGCTTGAACTCTACAGCTCATTCTATGCGGGCAAACCGTTTGTACATATCCTTGCGGAGGGGCAGTATCCCGAGACAAAGAATGTCGCGGGGTCGAATCATTGCCACATCGGCTTAGCCCTCGATGAGCGAACCGGCAAGGTCATCGTCGTATCCGCCATCGACAACCTCGTAAAAGGGGCGTCCGGCCAGGCGATACAGAACATGAACATCCTGATGGGTTTGGACCAGCAGACGGGTCTGAGGCATGTCGGGTTGATGCCCTAGGCGGCAATCGAAAAATAGACGATGGCCGGCAGGCCGGGCTAATAGAATTTGGTAAACGACGAAATGTTGGGAATCTCGATTAAAGAGACGGGTTGAAATGGATAAATCGAAAGAGTTTGAGATGAAAGAAATAAAAGGCGGGGTTACGGCGCCTCAGGGTTATAAGGCGTCCGGGGTCGCTTG
>JASEGT010000004.1 GCA_030018005.1 Actinomycetota bacterium | reverse complement strand
TATAGAATAATAACATAAGCTACTTGTTAATAACACGATTCCGACATATTACGATGTGGTAATAGCTGCGAAAAATAGGATTTAGTTTATTGCCACTATCAACAGTACTGCACGTGTGGTGTATGTGCTTTTAGCGATAAGCGAATTGAGGTTTAGTTGAACTGGAGGTGATTATTAAGAAATATGATTGTTCGATGTACTCTTTGGATGGCACAAGAAAGGATGGTTGGTGTGAGAAGAAGAATGGTCAGCAGCATTATCTTAGCATTGTTTGGGGTCATATTATTTCCATTGCAGGCGTTGGCTTTAAACTATGGTCTTGGTCTACAAGATGGAGAGGCTACAGTTCGCGGAACCTATACTATGAATTATGTAATGGTCACACAGCCAAGTGCAATGCATATCAACTCAGTTTATGTAAGAAAAGATGCGTTTAATGTTATGGAGGTAGGCTGGTCTTGGTGGGGACCTAATTGTGTTTATGGGGGCTATACGGGTGGTTTTAATGACCCTGATTGGTTTGTTCATATTCAAGATGGGTCTTCTAACTACTGCACAGAATGGACTTCGCATGGTAAATACGTCATTAATTCAAGTTACCCTAATGGGCGTTTCTTCTATGGAACTGAACCACTACCGGGCTATCCTACACCTGGTACTAGTTACGGTTTTAAAGCAGAAAATCGTGGCTATAATAGTTATACGTTTGATGCGAAATATAATAATTACGTAAAAAAGACCTGGACTTTTACGAACATGACTTATGGCAAGTCTGTTATAGGTAGCGAGCGTATGTCTCTTGCTGATAGTAATTATGCGCATTTCTGGTCATGTCAAGATATCATAAACCAACCTAACCAACCTTGGACAAATTGGGTTGCGCCCAAAGCAGCTACCTTCGCACCTGGTGATAGTTATTACTATTGGCGTAATCCCTCAGCTACTGAACATTTCTGCGAACATATATAATAAGCTAGAAAGGTGGTAACTTAAATGACACGTGTTTTGACACAAAACAAAAAGCAAATTGTGCTCATTATAGCGCTTGGTGTCGTACTCGCAGGGTTAGTATGTATCCAGCAACTAATGGTTCAGACAGACAAGGACTTGGCTTTGAATCAGAAATCTTCTGTATCGAAAGCCAATTTATCAGGCTCTCTTAGCAGAGGGAGCATACATGAGGATATTGAAGCCAATTCTGTGAAACTTTCAAGTATCGAGGATGCAAAGAAACTGCTAAGCTTTGATTTCCCAGTACCAACCGATACAAATGGGCACGATTTAATCGGAATCTATGTTGAAGACAAAGAGGTCTTGTACTTACGATATAAGAATGACATCTACATTGTTTATCATCAGCTAGAAGGACCAGAGCCAGATATGAATGAAGTCCTCACTAAACGCCCGGATGTATACGAAACAACAGTCAGAGGGCATAAAGCTATTGCGGGCGATTCAGGGCAGATGAAGGGATTAGGCGTGGGAGATGTTAGAGCAGGTGGTCAGATCAGTTGGTTTGAAAATGGGCTTGACTTGGCAATCTATAGTCTCAAGGGCGCTAGAGTCGGCGAACTAAAGAGAATAGCTGAATCGATGGAATAAGAAGGAGAGTCAGCGATCTAATCAAAGGCGGCCGATAAATCTATTAGGCGCATTATAAAGTATAGCTACAAGCAGCCCTTTAACGATTAAAGGGCTGCATATATTTTGGATTATGCTCAAGGCTGTAATTGGCAATCCCTCGTATATAGATGCGTATACCAGCCTAACTTGCCACTAATTCTGGGATTAATCGTCCACTTTTTTGAGTGGTCGGAATCGATGGCCGAAATCGCCGGAATACACATCTAGGGGGTTATAGTCAAAATCTCGATACCAGGGGGAGCGATGCACATGTCTATTATGAGCGGCGGCAACTTAATATGCAGACTTAATAAGGCTTCAAGCATATCGCCATAGGAGCTTAAGTCGATGTCCTTGCAGAGTGTGTGGGCATATGTGTAAAATAATGTGTGAGGTGATGTCTTTATGGCAACAAATTTGGCAATCGACCAGAAACTCTTAGAAGAAGCTCGGAAAATCGGCGGCAAGAAAACAAAAAAAGACACGGTTAATGAAGCTTTGATCGAGTACATACAGCGCAGGAAACAGAAGAAGCTTGTTGCGCTTTTTGGAAAAGTAGAGTATGAGCCGGATTATGATTACAAGAAGGAAAGAGAAGCCAGGTGAGAATCTTAGTAGATACTTCGGTATGGTCTCTGGCTTTAAGAAGGAAGAAAGAACCGAATTCACGTGCGGCAGCTCTGCTCAAAGAATATATAGAAGACGGCGAGTATATTTGCATCATCGGCATCATACTACAAGAGGTCCTTTCGGGAGTTACGAGCGGGAAGCTCTTTAATCAGCTGGAGAATCATCTTGCGGCATTTCCCTTGGTAGCAATTGAGCGAGAAGATTATGTTAGCGCGGCGCAGCTTAGGAATGATTGCAAGAAGAAAGGCGTGCAAGTCGGAACAATCGATGCTTTAATCGCAGCGGTTTGTATCAAGCATGGCTTGCTGTTGTTAAGCGTCGATAAAGACTTTCAATTAATCGCGAATGCCTCGGGACTAAACCTTATCGATTTGCGTGATTAAATAGCATAAGTCGTAGAATTAGGCATCGGTTTTTCGGTTCATGAGGGGAAGCGGCCATAGGGAACGATAAGGATTCGCAGCATTTTGCTCCAGCCGCAACCCTTCCAAAAAACACCCCTCCCACCACTAATAAACAACCCTTATGGGTATATAAAATCATCGGTCATTTGCCCGGCGACATACTTGACATTTACTTGACAAGTATCTGGAGCAATGCTACGCTGATTGGAACAATTGTTACAAACTTTCTATGTTGCGCTTCTGGTAAGGGCTAGAGAGCTGCAATTGTTTTTGGTTTTAATCAAACTTGGCTTAAGACCTATGTCCCGCCTGCGGGCATAATCATGAAATCTGATCTTAGTTTTTCAACGTAGACTTCGGTTTAGCATATACGACAAAAGGCACAACAAAAGGCAACCTAAGGAGGTATTATGTGAAAACTAGTTCCCCCTCATGGTGGCGGCGAGTTAAAACCGCACCTACTTGAAGGCAACGATGCCTTCACCCCATTGAATGGATTCACGAACAAAGCAGCTTGGAAAGGCTTTGTTGAGAGTAAGCCGTTTCTAACGGTATCTTCTAGCCAATCCCAACTGCTCTCTCCACTTCAACTGAGCAAGGCAAAATCCTCGAAGGGCGTCAGGAGGATGCTCTGGTCGAGGCAAGCGCCTGAAGCGCAGGAATTACCGGAAGCGGAGATGAAAACGAAGATGAACGGAGATGATATGGCGACTAAGCTTAATGACATCTTAAGAAAGAAGAAGCCCGCTATCTTAAAGCGATGGCTCGATGCGATATCGGCTACGTATTCTGGTGAAGCCGCAGCTTTCCTAAAGGGGCAAAAGAACCAGTTTACAGGGCCGATGGGATATACCATCCAGGAGGGCTTAGAAGGTCTTGTTGATGGCCTCATCGACGAGGCACCTTTCGAGGAGATTGCTCCTTATCTGGAGAGTATCATCAAAATCAGAGCCGTGCAGGACTTTTCTCCTTCTCAAGCCGTAGCCTTTATCTTCCATCTCAAAAAGATTATCAGTGAGGAATCACAGAATACGAGCGATGCGCAGGGCGTTGCCGACGCCGCGGCATTAACTGCGTTCGAGTTAAAAATAGACACCCTTGCACTTATATCCTTTGATTTATACATGGAAGCTCGTGATAAGATCTATCAGCTCAAATCTAACGAGTCGCGAGATATGGTCTTCAGATTGCTTCAGAAGGAACGCCGGTTACTTGAGATGCAAGAGCAGGGTCTAGAACAAGGTCCGAATACTGAAACACCAATTTTAAAATAAAGAAAAGAGGTGAATAGAATGGGAGCCTTATTTTCCTTGGCTGCAGTGTTGCTACTTAGCTTGGTTGCCTATGTTGGGGTTGAGCTGATCGGCATGCGGTCTTTCTTCGGAATCGTTATACCTTATGTTGCCGTTCTAACAATCATCGTTGGAGTTGTCTATCGCGTAATAACATGGGGAAAGTCACCCGTACCGTTTGCTATCTCTACATCCTGCGGTCAACAAAAATCTCTGCCGTGGATCAACCAGAGCAAACTCGACAACCCCTCGACCACCAGCGGTGTAATCGGCAGAATGGCGCTCGAGATTCTTCTTTTCCGTTCGCTGTTTAGAAACAACACGAGCGAATTGAGAGAAGGGCGGCTTGCCTATAGTTCCGGCAAGTGGCTGTGGTTGGCGGCGTTAGCTTTTCACTGGACGTTTTTGATTGTCCTCATTAGACACATGAGGTTTTTTGCAAACCCCTCTCCTGCATTCGTGAGCGCATTGGAGAGCCTTGACGGTTTTCTGCAAATCGGTGCTCCAAGGCTATTTTTGACAGGTGCGATATTGTTGGTGGCTGTGTCATACCTTCTATACAGGAGGCTTGCCGTACGTACGGTCCGCTATATCTCCCTTGCAGCCGATTATTTTCCGCTCTTTTTGATAATAGCGATTGCTACCACCGGTATCCTGATGAGGTATTTCATAAAGGTGGATATTGTGAGTGTAAAGGAGCTGACAATGGGCTTGATTGGCTTCAGCCCAGTCATCCCGGAGGGAATCGGCGTTATATTCTACATTCACGTATTTCTTGTCAGCACCCTCTTCGTTTACTTCCCATTTAGCAAACTGGTCCATGCGGGCGGCGTGTTCCTCAGCCCAACAAGAAATCTGGCAAATGATAGCCGCATGAAAAGACATATCAACCCATGGAATTATCCCGTCAAGCTCCATCCATACGAAGAGTATGAGGATGATTTCAGGGAGAAGATGGAGAACGCTGGGATACCAGTAGAGATCCCCTCAGCAAAAGCGCCCGCGGCGGCTGAGAGCGAATCCGGCAATGAAACGAACGACGCTGAGATACCAGTGGGAGAGGAGTGATCATGGCAAAAAAACCTACACCAGAAGAGCTGTCAAAGATAAATTACAGCCTTCCTTATACGGGTTGGATGTATAACCCTGTTGAATTCAAAGACGGGATGTTTTGCAACGCGAGCAAGCCTGAAAGCCTGAATACCGTCGATTTCCCGAATGCTCGGAAGTGGTCGGTAAAAGACGAGGACTGGAACCTTCCCGAAAACTGGAAAGAGATAGTCCTAGAAGCCATGAAAGAAAGGCTTGAGAAGTATCGTTCTTTCCGCCTCTTCATGGACATTTGCGTAAGATGCGGTGCGTGCGCCGATAAGTGCCATTTCTTTCTCGGCACCGGCGACCCCAAGAACATGCCTGTTCTCAGAGCCGAGCTTATAAGGTCGGTCTACAGAAGATATTTCACGAAGTCGGGTCAGATGCTGGGGAACCTCGCAGGCGGCAGAGAACTTACCTTAGATGTCCTTAAAGAGTGGTGGTATTATTTCTACCAATGCTCGGAATGCCGTCGTTGTTCGGTCTTTTGCCCGTACGGCATCGACCAGGCCGAGATCACAATGATAGGCAGGGAGATACTCAACCTCCTCGGCCTAAACATCGAGTGGATTGCGGGTCCCGTTGCAAACTGCTTTATGAAGGGTAACCACCTGGGTCTCGAGCCGCACACGATAAAAAGCAACTTTGAGTTCATGATAGACGACATAGAGGAGATAACGGGCGTCAAGGTTGACCCGAGCTTCAACCGCAAAGGTGCCGAAGTCCTCTTCGTTGCGCCTTCCGGTGACATGTTCGGCGACCCCGGCACCTATACATGCATGGGCTATATGATGCTCTTCCATGAGATTGGCCTTGACTATACCTGGAGCACATATGCATCCGAGGGTGGAAACTTCGGTTTCTTTACCTCGAACGAGATGGCCAAGAGGCTCAACTCTAAGATATACGCCGAGGCCCAAAGGTTGGGCGTAAAATGGATAATCGGTGGCGAATGCGGCCACATGTGGAGGGTTATGCATCAGTACATGGACACCTGGAACGGGCCCGCTGATTTTCTCGAAGTTCCGGTTTCGCCCATAACAGGCACCAAGTTTGAAAATGCCGGCTCCACAAAAATGATTCATATCGCTGAATTTACCGCCGACTTGATAAAGCACGGCAAGTTAAACCTTGACCCGTCCCGCAACGACCATCTAAAAGTGACCTTCCATGACTCCTGCAACACCTCGCGGGGCATGGGGATCTTAGATGAACCTAGATATGTCATCAAGAACGTCTGCAACAATTTTCATGAGATGCCTGAAGACACTATCAGGGAGAAGACCTTCTGCTGCGGCAGCGGCTCCGGCCTGAACGCGTCGGAGAACATGGAATTGAGATTGAGAGGCGGTTTCCCAAGAGCAAATGCGGTAAAGCATGTCCAGCAGCATCACGGCGTCAATATGCTGGCTAACATATGCGCCATTGACAGGGCGGCCCTGCCGCCGTTGATGAATTATTGGGTTCCCGGCGTGGACGTGGCAGGTATGCACGAACTCGTGGCTAACGCCCTAGTGATGAAGGGAGAAAAGGAAAGGACGCAAGACATGCGCCTCGAAGATCTTCCCGAGAAAGAGGGTGCTGAAGATGTATAATGGCGGCAAAATTATTTTAGGAATCGTTATATTCCTGGCTCTTGCAGCATTTCCGTTCTACGGTGACATCGGGAAGGCCAATGTAACTCCCGAACCGAATCTCGACACACCGGAAATACGGAAACTAGAGGAAAAGAAGTGTGTCGAGCCAGAGGAATTTATGAAAGCCGAGCATATGAGCCTGCTCAATAAGTGGCGGGATTTAGCGGTACGCGATGAGACTACGGTCTATGTGGCGAGTGATGGCGAGAGTTACAACATAAGCCTTCAGAATACTTGTATGCGGTGCCATTCGAACAAGAAGGAATTCTGTGATAAATGTCATGAATATGCGGGTGTAAGTCCCTACTGCTGGGATTGTCATTTGGCGCCAAAGGAGGGGAAATAATGGGAATCGATAGAAGAGACTTCCTGAAAATGGCCGGTGCCTCCGCAATCTTGGCAATCGGTGGACTGACGATAGTGGAAGATATTACAAAGGATATTGCTCAGGCGTCCGAGTCCGCGTCAGAGTCGGGCGCCGTTGCGGCAGGCAAGTTGGCCATGGTTATAGATGTGGCGAAGTTCAAGACGGGGGACGATTATGCCAGGGTCATAGACGCGTGCAACAGTATCCACAACATCCCTGTTATTGATGACCCGAAAAGCGAGGTCAAGTGGATATGGGCCGATACCTTCGAGCATACTTTCCCTGAACAACAGGAGGAGGCGCACATGAAGGAGTCTCTGAAAGAAAAGCCCTTTCTCCTGTTGTGTAATCACTGCGAACACCCTCCCTGCGTAAGGGTATGCCCGACTAAGGCTACTTTTAAGAGGAGTGACGGAATTGTTATGCAGGATATGCACCGCTGCATCGGGTGCCGGTTCTGTATGGCCGGATGTCCCTACGGCTCGAGGAGCTTTAACTGGACCGACCCGAGGCCGAATATCAAGGACGAGAACCCCGATTATCCGACGAGGATGAAGGGGGTTGTCGAGAAATGCACATTCTGCACGGAAAGGCTCGCCAAGGGCCTGGAGCCCGCCTGCGTGGAGGCATCGAACGGCGCGATGGTATTCGGCGATATAACTGATGCTAACTCAGAGGTCAGAAAGGTTCTCAACGAAGCCTATACTATTCGAAGAAAACCCGAGCTTGGGACAGGTCCAAAAGTCTATTACGTGATGGGGGGGGCCGACAATGCTTGAGAAAATGCTATATGGAAGTCGAAACTACTGGATATGGGTACTGTCTTTACTCGCAGTCATAGGCGTGGGTTTCTTGTTCTACCTCCAGCAGTTTAATACCGGCCTGGGGATAACCGGCATGAGCAGAGATGTCTCGTGGGGTCTCTACATCGGCCAGTTCACCTTCCTCGTCGGCGTTGCGGCCTCAGCCGTAATGCTTGTCATACCGTTCTATCTGCACAACTATAAGAAGTTCGGTAAGCTGCTTATCCTCGGAGAGTTTTTGGCCGTAGCGGCTGTCCTCATGTGTATGACATTTATTGTTGTCGATATGGGTCAGCCCATGAGGGTTGCGAATATGTTTCTCTACCCAACCCCCAATTCCGTAATGTTCTGGGATGCCACGGTCTTGCTCGGCTATCTGATTCTCAATATTACAATTGGTTGGACCGCCATGGGCGCCGAGCGGAAGGGATTCCCTCCGCCGAAATGGGTCAAACCGCTCATTTATCTGTCGATACCGTGGGCGTTCAGCATTCACACCGTAACGGCCTTCCTCTACGCGGGTTTGCCCGGAAGGCATTACTGGCTTACCGCTATTTTGGCGCCACGCTTTCTCGCTTCAGCGTTTGCCGGAGGCCCCGCCTTGTTGATAATCCTGGCCCTGATAGTAAGAAAGCTGTCCAAGTTTGATCCCGGGCTAGACGCTATCATGGCAGTCGGTAAGATCGTGGCCTACGCGATGGTGGCAAATGTCTTCTTCCTGCTGCTCGAAGTCTTTACCGCTTTCTACAGCAACATACCGGGGCACATGTATACCTTCCAATACCTCTTTTCCGGTCTGGAAGGGCATGGAAAGCTCGTCCCCTTGATGTGGACTAGTGCTATTCTGGCGGCGATAGCCCTGGTACTCTTGATCAATCCGCGTACACGCGGGTCACAGAATACCTTAGTAGCGGCCTGCGTGGCACTATTTGCATCGTTGTGGATAGACAAAGGGTTCGGCCTGACGGTCGGCGGATTTGTGCCCAATCCCTTTGACACAGTAACGGAATACTGGCCGACCGTGCCCGAGACATTTATCGTTCTTGGGATCTGGGCGCTCGGAGCTCTGGTGCTGACTATTCTGTACAAGGTAGCCATAGGTGTCAGGGAGGAAACCGCTGGCGTAGAGGCAGAGCATTAACAGTGATTCTGCGGAAATAGAGCAGAGAATACTCATCGATAACGTTAGGGACTGATAGACTATCATCCCGTGCGGGACCAGATTGGGTATATTGATACAATAATAAAGAGAAGCAAGGATGTGAAATCACAACCTTGCTTCTCTTTCTTGCGCAATCAAGTTGACTATACGCTGCTCGGGTTAGCCCGCGTGTGAGTGAAGACTAACCCCCGAGCCTCACCACCTCGGATAGCGCAAGAACAGTCTCCCCGGAATATCCCGAGGTGAGATAAGCGTAGGCTTTTCCACCGTCGTCGAAGGCGCCTTTAGGGGATGGGTCTCATAATAATAAAGCACAGAGCCACCCCAGATAGTGAAAGCCAGCAGGCCGATTATGACGGCGGCGTTCTTGCTCACGTACGGTTGCGGATTACAGTATGGGTTGTCTCTCATCCGTGTCTCTAATGCCGTGATTATCGCTGTTAGCCAGGCTAAACCGGCGGCGTATCCGCCCAGAACATCGGAAGGGAAGTGTGCGCCCAGATAGATTCTAGAGAATCCAACGGCAAGGATAATAGAGAGAGCCGCGATAACCGCCAGGGCTTTTGCGAGCCGCGATTTAACCGAAATGAAGACAAAGTAGGCGAGAAGACCGTAAAATGCGATGGCTACAAAACTGTGTCCGCTCGGGAAGCTGTAGGTTTGCTCGGGCGCTAAAACATTGACTAGGGGCGGTCGCGGACGGTGAATAAGGTTCTTAAGAAGCAAAACAAGAAATTCTCCTACCGCGACCGAGGTGAGCAGCGCGATTGCGTGGTACCAGCGCCGGCGCGAGGCCAAAATAGCACCGACCGCTACGACCCCGACTAGTATGAGCTGCCCTTTTCCAAGATAGGTAATAAAAAGCAGCGCCCTGTTAAAAGAAGGCGTTCGGTAAATCTGGAGCAGATTGACGATGCGCAAGTCGGCAAGGACGAGCGCCTCGTTGCCGATTAAATCCTGAACGATTCCGAGGAACAAGACCAGGAAGAACCCGGCAATAATAACGCCGAGCGTCAGGTTTAAGCCAAATCGGGCATCGGGATCGGTGCGTTTTTTTAAGAAACCAAAAAAGCGGGGATGTCGTTGTACGAGCTTCCGCACCTCAGGGTCTTCGACGATGGCTCTTATGATTGACCTTGTTACCGATTTTATTAGTTTTAGCATGATAAACCCAACTTTAAGATTACACTACCACAAAAAACGGGGGCGTTGCCCCTAATGCCATATTATATACGTTAGATAGCGCTTAAAGGGTATTTGGCGTATTATGTGGAACATTATAAACAATGTTGGGCAGTACAACGAGAGAGAATACCATGACCGAAATCTTTGGTTTCGATGCTTTTTCGCCCAAAGAAATCGCTGCGCGGGTCGAAACGATCGGCGTGGCCAAGGCGCGCCTGCCGCTACTCTCCATGCTGATGCTGAGCGTGATGGCCGGAGCCTTCATCGGCTTGGGCGCGCTCTACTTTGTGCTTATCAAATCCGACCCCTCCTTGGGTTTTGCCGCAAGACAAGTACTCGGTGGTGTAGCTTTTGCTTTGGGGTTGATTCTCGTGGTCGTCGCCGGCGCGGAGCTATTTACCGGCAACAATCTGCTCGCGATGGCTTGGGCCGACCGGAAGATTTCCACGCTCGATTTGTTGAGGAACTGGGCGGTGGTATGCGCGGGTAATTTCATCGGCGCAACGGGGTTGGCGCTGCTTGTGTTTCTCTCCCGTCATCCTGAAATGAACAATGGTGTCATTGCGCAGGAATATCTCAGGATTGCCGCAGCCAAGGTCGCTCTGCCGTTCTGGACGGCCTTCTTCAAGGGCGTTCTCTGTAATGTTCTCGTGTGTATGGCGGTATGGATGGCGTTTGCCGGACGAAGCGTCATCGACAAGGCTGTGGCAATAGTTTTCCCCATATCTGCGTTTGTTGCGGCCGGCTTCGAACACTCCGTCGCCAACATGTACATTATCCCACTCGCCATGTTGTTGCAGATCTTCGAGACCACCGGCGTGACCGTCACTGCCGTTACATGGGCCGGTTTCTTCGGCAATCTGGTACCGGTAATACTCGGCAATATCGTCGGTGGGAGCGTGCTGGTGGGGTTGGTGTATCATGTTATTTACCGGCGGGCGCCGGAGAAAAAGGACGTTCCAAGTAAATCTATATCGTAAGATGGAGCGCTAATCCCCTGTGCGATCTTTTCGCATTTCGCCTTTTCAGCAAACAATCACCAGGCAATTGCATGATTTACAAGCAAGCGTTCAGTAGCATAACAGCCTGTCGTTAGTCTCTCAGCTTGTTCTCAGGATGGGTGTCAATAATTAACATAGAAAAGCCTGCGTCAGCCATGCCTGTGGGCGTGAACAAACATATCTAGGACTTTACTACAGGGGACACCCAGATGAATGTTAAGCTAAACAAGAAAAGGGTGGCGATACTCGCGATAGTCGTCGTCGCTATAGTCGTTGGTGTGGTCATCGGGAAGGATTACGGGGGCCGGCAGCGTGAGCTTGACTACGCAGGCTACCGGAGTCATCAAGAAAATCTACGTTGTGTGTTAAGTATTAGCCCTAACAGACACCCTGAGATGTCTGTGTTGCTATGAGGCTGTATCTCTAGAGGATACGGCCTCGGCAATCTCATGGTGGATAAGGCTCATCTCATGTAGCGGCTTCTCTAAGCAATCGAGGCTGCTCGGCTCTATCCCAAAGATATATTTAGGGCAAAACCACGATACGCAGAGCATAGGCCTCTGCTGTTGAGTGAGCGTACAGCCGGATTGACTTAAATAGCGGCAGGGTTTAGGCTCGGCGAGGTCTTTGCCGATCTTGCGCTGAACCGTCCGTCTGATGCTCGTTGCTATCATCACGGGAAGGTTGAGTATCTTCTTATCGAAGTGAGGCAGGGGCTCGCCGATACCGGCGTGAATAAACTGGTCAAAATCGGTGTGCCGCTCGACCCTTTCCAGACAACACCGGCCACATGATCCGCAGAGATGTCCGTAATCTTTGGTCGCGTCAAGAATCTCGCGATGGGCCGCCAGGCGCCTGTCATTAAGAGATCGGGCTAGTTGTTCATCGGGATGTTCTGACCATTTCGGCATCTTCGCTTGCAGGTAGAACAACTCGGCGTTATAGCGCAGAAACCGGCGCATGAAAAATGATAGGTGTTGCATGGTAAGCTTCGGCATTTGGCCAACCTCGCATATGATTATAAATCGGGCACAAATCGGATTTTGCGGAACAGCGATAACCCTGAACTTGGTTGTATCCTTTGCCTGCGCAAACCTAAATTCGCACGAAGACTATCGTTGCAGCTGTACTAGTCATTTTCTCATACCCGCCGGGACTTAGAAATCCTCACAGGGCCTGAATTATTAATAAATCACCGATGCGCGCCCAATCGGCAGAGGGATTGGCGGGGTGAGGGTCTAGACGCCTAGCTACTTGGCCTTAGCAGTTAGCTCATGGCTTCGTGCCGACGGCAAAGAGGACGCGCACCTCTAACCAAATCCCATCCTTCGTCTTGAGTGAGTCCACCTCATGCACGTGTTCGCGCTTAAACCGCTCGAACTCATCGGGCGCCAGCCGGCTTACCAGTCTTCGGAAGCCGGCGTTCGAAATCACATCCCACCACTTCTCTGCGCTGGAGATGTAGTAGCCCATGTTTCTCTCGTCTACCCGGATGTTTTCAAGCCCCGCCTGCTCAAAAAGCTTTTTACACTCTTCCTCGGTCGCGAGGCGTTTCCAGGTATCCAGTCGTTGTTTAATTCCGTAGGTCGAAAGCCGGTTGAACATCAGATTCGCTAGGGGGTAAAATATATTTTCCTGGAACTCGGAGATAGCGATTTGGCCACCGGGTTTAACCGTGGATGTGATGTGAGAAAGCTGTGCGTACATATCGTCCGCGAAGAAGATGCCGAAGGCGCAAAGAGCCGCGTCGAAATGTTCGGAAGGAAACCCCAAGGTTTGCATGTCCCGTTCGAGGAAGACCACGTTTCGCGTGTCAAGAGCCGCCGCTTTTTTGCGTGCCTGCGCGAGCATGCCCCGGGAGAAATCCACACCCGTAACCTGCCCCTGAGTCAGACGGCGGGCGACGGCCAGAGCCGCATGGCCCGTTCCGGTGGCTACATCCAAAACATGCTCGTCGCCACAGAGCTCGAGAGTGGCGCTCAGACGTTCGGCGCTTTCGCGAAAGAACCGCAGCGCATCACAGTCGAACGCTCCCGCTACGGAATCGAAAGTCTCTTTAAGTAGCGCTTTGCCTTGCTCTGTGCCCATTCTGTCGTGTCCTTCTATCATGAGGAGGCCAGTATCCGCGGCCCCCGACTGTCTCCGCTTGAAGTGATGTGGTGACGGTACAATAAAAGAGCGGGCTTGGCAAGGAGGTGTTGTCGAAACCTGCTCCCGAGTAATGTGTTCTCATTGCTTCGTCGTGTTTCTTGCATTACCAGGCCACACACTACATCTTCAGGAATTTCATCAACTCATAGACGACAAACGCGGGCCAGACCAGGGCTTTCAGGAAACCGATTACCCCGTCCAAGAACGAGGTCGCTCCCTGGATATAATAGACCGCCGCGCCGATGAATCCCAAGCCGTAGGCTCCGCTCGTAACACCGTTTGCCGGTGCCCCTGAGTTGTCTTTGCGGGCATGCCTGGATGAGTCCCTGTCACTCGTCATACTATCATCTCCTTTGTCTTCTCTCTTACCCATCCGGCCAGCCGCCTAATATGGGTCGATTCACTAATCAATCAGGAATCATCCTCGCCCAACACATCGGTTGTGTTATGGAATATAATAAGGATTGCGGCTGTGATGACAACAGCTATGCACGCTTAGTGATTTCTTTGAAAGTGATGGAGATAAAGACTAGAGATGCATGAAGCATATTTGAAAAACGACAGCATAATACAGGTCAGAAACCTGACTAAGAAATTCAAGGATTTTACCGCCGTGGACGATGTCTCGTTCGACGTGCGAAGAGGTGAGATATTCGCGTTTCTCGGTCCGAACGGGGCAGGCAAGACGACGACGATAAAGATGCTGACGACGCTACTGCAGCCTACGAGCGGCGAGATGCTCCTCGACGGGTTCGACCCGGCGCGGGAACAAAACGAGGTACGGCGCTCATTCGGCATCGTCTTCCAGGACCCGAGCCTCGACGACGAGCTTACCACGTATGAGAATATGTATTTTCATGCGGTCTTATATAAGATACCGAAAAGCACGCGCAAGGCAAGAATCGAGGAGATGCTCAAGTTTGTCCAGCTCTGGGGGCGAAGAGATGACCAGGTCAAATTCTTCTCGGGCGGCATGAAACGCCGTCTCGAGATAGCGCGCGGGCTGCTGCACTTGCCGAAGATACTCTTCCTGGATGAACCGACGCTCGGGCTCGACCCGCAGACGCGAAATCTCATTTGGGAGCACATAAAAGATTTGAACAAGAAGGAGCACATCACCGTCTTTCTTACCACTCACATCATGGAGGAGGCCGACCGGGTGGCCGACAAAGTCGCCATCATAGACCACGGCAAGATAGTCGCGCAAGGCACACCGCGCGAACTTAAAGAGCGGACCGGGTCCGCAACGCTCGAAGAAGCCTTCCTCACCTATACCGGCAAGACCATCCGCGAGGAAGAGGCGACCGGCCTCGACAACATGAGGATGGCAAGCAAGATGTGGACCAGGAAGGCTAGACGATGAATGCCGTGTACATCCTTTGGCTCAGGCAGCTCAAGCGCTACTTCCGCTCGAAATCGCGCATAGTCGGTGCGCTTGGTCAGCCGCTCTTGTTCTTGTTCGCGCTCGGCTTCGGGTTCGGCCCGATTTACCAGCAGGCGGGGCAGGGCGACTACATTCAGTTTCTCGTTCCCGGCATCATGGCGATGACAATACTTTTTACTTCGATGTTTACCGGTATCGAAATAATCTGGGATCGGCAATTCGGTTTCCTGAAAGAGACGCTGGTGGCACCGGTATCGCGCTTTCACATCATGCTCGGCCGGAGCCTGGGCGGCGCGACAATCGCCATCTTCCAGGGCTTTGTCGTCTTCTCCATCTCGTTTGTCGCGGGGTTCAAAGTCGAGAATTGGCTGATGGCGCCGATCGCAATAGTCTTCATGTTCTTAACGGCCATGCTCTTTACGGCGCTCGGCACCGCTATTGCCTCGTTTCTAGAGGATATGCAGGGCTTCCAGCTAATCATGAGCTTTCTTATAATGCCGACGTTTTTCCTCTCGGGCGCGCTATTTCCGCTCGAAGGATTGCCGGGCGTTTTGACCTATATAACCATGTTTAACCCGCTCTCGTACGGCGTCGATGCCCTGCGCGGAGCACTTATAGGATCGACTCACTTCGGCTTCCTCGTCGACTTTGCGGCGCTCGGTATCGGCGGTACTATTTTGCTTTTCATCGGCGGGTATCTCTTCTCGAAGGTGCAGATTTAGACGGGACGAGAAATATCGAGCCCAGTCGTACCTGAAATCGTTAAACCATGGAGCACCTGTGGTTTAAACAGGGTTTAGAAAAGCAAAGGGTATTAACTTCGGAAAACTCATCTAGACTTGGTAAGAAAATCTTATTGTTCGTAGTATTCCCGTATAGTTTATGAGTATATATTGTGTCATTATATCCACATGATGTGATTATCCGGAGATTTTCAGCCGTTGACTGAAACTTCGCTATAATATAGGACGAAGGTTTATGTAAGAGAGCCAACTGGCGGGCGATGATCGCGGCTTTTTGAATGTGATAAACATGACAAGCTAAGATGGATTGTGACTGATAAGCCAAACAAACGAAAAAGGAACGCTGAGGAATAAACTATGACTGTGCCGATTCGAGACCAAGTTAAACGTGCACTTCAGGCTGCGGAAGGGCTGTATTACAGGCTTGTTTTGTTGGTTGGAGAAACCGGCACAGGCAAGACGGTAGCCCTTCGTGCCGTGGCTGACGATCTCGGCGTTCCGGTCATCAATATCAATTTAGAGCTTTCGGCACGCCTACTTGAATTAACTTCAAAACAACGCGCCCTTCGGCTGCCGGAAATTCTCGACCAAATTGCGGGGGCAGAGGGGTCGACCGTAGTGCTCGACAATCTTGAAATTTTGTTCGACAAAGAGTTGAAGCAAGACCCCTTGAGGCTTTTGCAGAGTGTTTCAAGAAATCGCTGTGTGGTTGCTTCCTGGAATGGTTTAGCGGAGAAAGGGAAGCTCATATATGCCGAAGCAGGTCATCCAGAGTATCGAAACTATGGTCTGAGCGACACATTGCTGGTGCGGATGGACAGCGCAGTAGAGGCCGATTCTATAAAGGATACGAGAGAGGCAGGACAAGCATGAAATACGGCGATCTTATCCAGTTCGACCCAATTGAAACGGTGGTTCAACTGCGCGACGCGGCTAAGTCCGGCGCTGCGCATCATTTGGTGAGCACTTACGTCATTTCCGAAGAAATGGCTGAGCGGCTAATCGGGCTTGTCGTTCCGCAATTGCAGTTCGACGAACCGGTCGATAATAAGGGAATGCTGGTTGTCGGCAACTACGGAACTGGTAAATCTCACTTGATGTCGGTGGTCTCCAGTATCGCCGAAGACGCTTCTCTGCTAGATGTCCTGAATCATACCGGCGTCGCCGATGCCGCCAAGAAGATTGCCGGACGGTTCAAGGTAATCCGTACCGAAATCGGTGCGACGACAATGTCGCTGCGCGATATCCTCGTCGCCGAACTGGAAGAAAACCTCGACAAACTCGGCGTGATGTATGTGTTTCCTGAAGCGGACACAATCTCCAGCCATAAACGGGCCTTCGAGGAGATGATGACCGCTTTTCATCAGGCTTACCCGGATCATGGCCTGCTCCTCGTCGTTGATGAACTTCTTGACTATCTTCGCTCCCGTAAAGACCAGGAACTAATTCTAGACCTGAACTTTCTTCGCGAAGTCGGCGAGGTCTGCAAAGACCTCCGATTCCGCTTTATCGCCGGCGTCCAGGAAGCCATCTTCGATAGCCCGCGCTTTGCCTTTGTATCCGACAGCATTCGTCGGGTAAAAGACCGTTTCGAGCAGGTTCTGATTGCCCGCAACGACGTGAAATTTGTCGTCTCCGAGCGTTTACTAAAGAAGACGGCAGAGCAGCAGGCCAAAATCCGAGAGTATTTAATGCCGTTTGCGAAATACTATAGTCACCTGAATGAAAGGATGGACGAATTCGTCCGCCTTTTTCCGATACATCCCGACTACATAGACACCTTCGAACGGGTGACGGTGGTCGAAAAGCGCGAGATATTAAAAACTCTGTCCATGAGCATGAAAGGTATCCTGGATAAAGAGGTGCCGGAGGACCAACCCGGGCTACTCTCCTATGACAGTTATTGGGCTACGCTAAAACAGAACGCCGCCTTTCGGGCAATTCCCGAGATTCGGGCTGTGATCGATTGCAGCCAGGTGCTGGAATCACGCATACAGCAGGCCTTCACCCGCCCACCATACAAGCCAATGGCCTTGCGCTTGATAGATGCGCTATCGGTTCACCGTCTCACTACCGGTGACATTTACGCCCCTCTCGGTGCGACTGCCGAAGAGCTGCGCGATAGCCTGTGTCTGTTTGAGCCGATGATTGCCGAAATGGGCAGCGATGAACCCGAAAAAGATTTGCAGACCCATGTAGAAACGGTTCTGCGTGAGATACACAAGACCGTGAGCGGGCAATTCATCTCATTTAGCCCGGACAACCGCCAGTTCTATCTGGACCTGAAGAAGACTGACGACTTTGACGCCCTCATCGACAAACGGGCCGAGAGCATGGGCGATGCCCAGCTCGATCGCTTCTACTACGAGGCTCTCAAACGAGTAATGGAATGCCAAGACGCGACCTATGTCACCGGCTACAGAATCTGGCAGCACGAGCTGGTGTGGCAGGAACATAAGGCCGCTCGCTCTGGCTACCTGTTCTTCGGCGCTCCCAACGAGCGCTCCACTGCAGTTCCGCAGCGTGACTTCTATCTATATTTCATTCAACCGAACGAGCCGCCGCGATTCAGGGATGAGAAGCAGGGCGACGAGGTCTTCTTTTACTTAAAGGGAATCGACGAGGATTTCCGGACCGCACTCAAGAGTTACGCGGCCGCGCTGGACTTGGCGGCGACCTCTTCCGGCCACGCCAAGGCGACGTATGAATCCAAGGCCAATAGTTTTCTGCGCAAGCTGGTGCAGTGGCTGCAACAACATATGAGCGATGCCTTTGAGGTGACGTATCAGGGACGCGCTAGGTCAATGGCTGAGTGGGCGAAAGGCAAATCCATTCGCGACCTGTCTGGCCTGTCAGCGCACGAGACTATCAACTTCCGCGACCTGGTCAACACCATCGCGGGCATTTGTTTGGCTCCGCATTTTGCCGACCAGGCCCCCGAATATCCGTTCTTCTCGGTTTTGATCACCGGTAGCAATCGCACGCAGGCTGCTCAAGATGCCTTACGGGCTATCGCCGGGCAAAACCGCACCAAACAGGCCGCCGCTGTGCTAGACGCATTGGAACTGCTCGACGGCGAGAAGATTGACCCCTATAAATCCAGGTACGCGAGCCTTATTATCGATGCACTCAAAGCTAAAGGCCACGGGCAAGTGATCAATCGCAGCGAAATAATCGAGGACGACCACGGCTTGGAATATATGAACCCCGGCGCGGCCCGACTAGAGCTGGAATGGGCGGTGGTCGTCTTGGCCGCGCTCGTCTACTCAGGTGATATCGTACTCTCCATCCCTGGGAAAAAGTTTGACGCCACAGGGCTTCAGCATGTGGCGGCTACGAGCATGGACGAGCTGATCCGCTTTAAGCATTTGGAGCAACCAAAAGAATGGAACCTACCGGCGCTCAAGGCGCTGTTTGAACTGCTCGGGATGACGCCGGGCATGGCGCAGCTCATCACCCAGGGTAAGGATGAGCCGGTACAGAATCTTCAACAGGCCGTGGGTAATATGGTGAAACGCATCGTCATGACCCAGCAGGCCATGCAAGGCGGCATCTCGTTTTGGGGCTTAAACCTGCTTGCGGAAACCGATCTGGGGATGCAGGCAGGTGGTTTGGATGAAGCCAAGACATTTTTCGAGTCTCTGCAAGCGTACTCTACGCCCGGTAAACTCAAGAATTTTAACTATAGCGCTCAAGAGGTCACATCGCATGAGAAGGCCGTTAAGGCGTTGGATGATCTGGACGCGCTGCGCGCGTTCGTGATGGACCATAGCCCGATCGCATCCTGGCTTACTACGGCCGAGTCCGTTCTTTCTACCGACCATGACTGGGTGGACCGCATGAAGGTCACCCGGCAGGATGTTTTGGATAGCCTGAAACAGGCCGATTTCGCCGCGATGTCGGAACAATCTAAAAGCATTGCAGCCAAGCTACAGCAACTTAAAAGAGACTACATCATCACTTACATAGCATTACACACGAAGTCGCGTCTCGGTGTTAATGATGACAAGCGTAAAGTGGCGCTACTGAACGATTCTCGTCTGCATACACTGCAGAAACTGGCTGGGATAGATTTGATGCCCCGGCAACAGCTCATCGACTTCCAAGAGCGCCTGGCGGGGCTCAAGAGTTGCTTTGCTTTAACCGAGCAGAATCTCGATTCCACCCCGGTCTGCCCGCATTGTGGCTTTCGGCCATCAATAGAAGCGAGTGCCGCAGGTTCTCAGATTATCGATCAGATGGATGCACAGCTCGACGCCATGGCGGATGGCTGGACATCAACCATCCTCGGCAACCTCGAAGACCCGATGACCCAGGCCAATATGGGTCTGCTCAAAGTCGACGACCGCGAACCGCTCGAAGCCTTCATCGCGTCTCGGGAGCTACCGGTGCCGCTTGATAGTAACTTCGTTCACGCTCTAAAGGAGGTCCTCTCCAGCCTGGTAAAAGTAACCGTCAAGACGAAAGAGCTGCAAAATGCCTTGCAAGTGATGGGCGGACCGGCGACCCCAACAGAGATAAAAAAACGGTTTGATGAATACATAGATCAGCTCACCCGTGGCAAAGACCCGGCCAACGTACGTATAGTAATGGAGTAAGAACTGTGAACAGGCTCCGTATCTTTATCAGCAGCGCCCAGAAAGAGTTTGCCGAAGAACGCCGAGAACTGAAGGCGTACCTTCACGGCGACCCATTATTGCGCCGCTTTTTCGAAGTCTTCCTGTTCGAGGACCTACCCGCATCCGACCGCCGGGCTGATTCCGTATATCTTGATGAGGTGGATCGCTGCGACATCTATGTCGGCTTGTTCGGCCAGGACTATGGGTATGAGGATGCGGAAGGTATGTCGCCCACCGAGCGCGAATTTGATAGAGCTACGGCCGCGGGCAAACCGCGCCTAATTTTTATAAAGGGCCAAAACGACGACGCCCGCCATCCCAAGATGCGCGAGCTTGTTCGCAAGGCAGGCAAACAACTTATACGCCGCCGTTTTACCGACTTACCCGAGCTGACGTCTGCGCTTTATGCCAGCTTGGTCGAGCACCTGGAGCGGGTTGGGGTCATTCAGGCAGGGCCGTTTGACGCATCCGTTTGCCCGCGCGCGACACTTGAAGATCTCTCCACTGAGAAGCTGGATGAATTCTTGGCGCGTGCCCAAAGCAATCGCGGCTATCCGTTAGGCCCCGGAACAACAATGCGCAAGGCCTTAGCGCACCTCGATCTTCTTGCGGGGAAATACCCCAGCCATGCGGCAGTCCTGCTCTTTGGCAAGTTGCCGCAACGATTTTTGGTAACCTCAGAAGTCAAATGCTTGCATTTCCATGGCACCGAGGTACGCAAGCCGATTCCATCATATCAGATATATAAAGGCACTGTATTCGAATTGGTAGACCAGGCGTTGGATTTCGTGATGTCTAAAATAGCCCGCTCGGTCGGTACCCGGGAGCAGGGGCCGCAAGCCCCGGTCGAATACGAATTGCCGCGCGAAGCCGTAGGCGAAGCCATCGTCAACGCCATCGCTCATCGCGATTACACCAGCAACGCCAGTGTGCAGGTCATGCTCTTCGCCGACCGGCTCGAAGTTTGGAACCCCGGTCAGCTCCCGTCCACCTTGACGCTGGAGTCATTGCGGGTACCGCATGCATCTATCCCACACAACCCCTTGCTTGCCGGACCCTTGTTTCTCGCCGGATATATTGAGAAGGCAGGCACGGGAACCTTAGATATGATCGCTCGCTGTGCCGAGGCCGATTTGCCCACACCTGATTTTCGCCAGGACGGCGGACAGTTTGTGCAGACGCTGTGGCGTCCGGTTCCGCAAGAAGTCACCAGGGAAGTGTTTGAACAAGTCGGCACCAAGTTGGCACTAAGTCGGCACCAAGTCGAAATCCTCGAAAAGTGCCGCGAAGAGACCGCGCTAGTGGACCTTATGGCAATAGCCCAGCGATCCGATAGAACCAAGTTCCGGCACCAAGTTCTCAGTCCATTGATTGAGGAAGGCCTGATTGAAATGACCATTCCCGATAAACCGCAAAGCAGCAAACAGAAGTATCAACTAACAGAAAAAGGCCGAGCCCTGCAGTCGCAAATAGCACACAACAAGGAGCGGGTATGAATCAACAAGACCCCCTGGATTTTGGAGACGGCCAATCGGAGCAAGTAAGCAAAGGTCCGGTGACCTGCCTGGGGCTGACCTTCGACAATGACGAGGAGCGTCGCAAGCATTTTACCGAAAAGCTTCGCGAGAAGCTGCAAGACCCTGCATTTCGTGAAATCGAGGGATTCCCTATCGGCACCGATGAGGCCATCCTCGCCTTGAGCGATCCGCCGTATTATACTGCATGCCCGAACCCCTGGATTACCGATTTTATCCAGGAGTGGGAAGCGCAAAAGCTGGCCAAACCGGAGGGATATGTCTACCACCGCGAGCCCTTTGCGGCAGATGTGAGCGAGGGCAAGAACGACCCCATATACAACGCGCACTCCTACCACACCAAGGTGCCGCACAAAGCCATCATGCGCTACATCCTCCATTACACAGAGCCGGGGGATATCGTGTTCGATGGTTTCTGTGGAACCGGCATGACGGGCGTGGCTGCTCAGCTGTGCGGCGACCGGGAGGTAGTCATGTCGCTTGGTTACCAGGTGAAGCCAGACGACACTGTCTTACGCGAAGAGCTGGATGAGGATGGCAAGAAGACTTGGGTGGCCTTCTCTAAGCTTGGCGTGCGTCGGGCGGTTTTGAATGACTTATCACCGGCTGCTACATTCATTGCCCATAACTACAACACGCCGGTGGACGTGGCGACGTTTGAAAAGGAAGCTAAGCGCATTCTAAAAGAAGTTGAAGAAGAATGTGGTTGGATGTATGAGACTAAGCACTCCGATGGACGGATCGGGAAGATCAACTACACAGTTTGGAGCGAGGTTTTTGCGTGTCCGCATTGTGGCAAGGAAGTTGTTTACTTCGATGCTGCGGTCCAGAAAGAAACATTCAAGGTAATGGACAATTTTTTCTGCCCTAATTGTGGGGCTGATCTCATCAAAAAAGCGATGCAACGGTTATGGCAGTCCTTTTATGATAAACCGCTTCAAAAAACACATCAATTAGTGCGCTATTCCCCTGTTCTCATTAGTTATCAGCTTGATGGCAAACGTTATGAAAAGAAACCTGACGAGCATGACTTGGAAGTTCTGAGGCGCATCGACGAAACAACTATTGCTGATTGGTTCCCAGCTTGGGAAATGCTTGAAGGTGAGCGCAAAGGAAAGGATGGATACCACCTGAAGGGCATTACACATCTTCACCATTTTTATTTTCGGCGCGCTTTGATTGTTTATTCAAGACTCTGGGCAAAGTTACACGCCCGTCCCAATGCCTTTGTCCGTTTCTTTGTACAAGGAAACAATCTTGGTTTTACAAAAATGAATCGCTATCAGCCTGTGCAATTTGGTCGTGTCGGAGGATCACAGGTCAATCGCTACTTCTCTGGAACTCTTTTTGTTGGTTCCCTAATTTCAGAAGTGTCACCAGCCTATTCTATGACGAATAAGCTGAAGAGGTTATGTAAACTTGTGCTACCAGGAGTATCTGGACAATCGGCCATTACGTGCCAGTCAACAACTAACCTTAGTTCGCTGCCCGACATGAGTCTCGATTATATCTTTATAGACCCGCCTTTTGGTAACAACCTACATTACTCCGAACTTAATTTCTTCTGGGAAGCCTGGTTGAATATACTGACTCAGCGCGAGCCGGAAGCCGTGATGGACAAAGGACGAAGTCGAACGCTTCAGGACTACCAGGCCTTAATGGCCGATGCTTTTCGTGAGATATACCGGGTATTGAAGTCAGGGCGTTGGGTAACAATTGAATTCCACAATTCACGGAACAGTGTCTGGATTGCCATTCAAGAAGCACTTGAGATGGCAGGCTTTGTCGTGGCCGATGTGCGTACGCTCGATAAACAGCAAGAAACATACAAGCAATCAATTCAAAAGTTGGTCAAGCAGGATTTGGTTATATCCGTCTACAAACCAAACGGCGGTTTAGAGGAGCGCTTCAAACTCGAAGCCGGTACTGAAGATGGCGCCTGGGATTTCGTTCGCACACATTTAAAGCAATTGCCTGTATTTGTTGCAAAAGATGGCCAGGTGGAACCCATTGTGGAGAGGATGAGCTATCTCTTGTTCGATCGCATGGTGGCTTTTCATGTGCGCCGTGGCGTGATGGTGCCCCTAAGTTCTACAGACTTTTATGCGGGTCTTGAACAACGATTTGCAGTCCGTGACGATATGTATTTCCTCTCAGACCAAGCTGTAGAGTATGACAAGAAACGCATGACGGTGTCTGGTATTCGACAACTAGATCTGTTTGTTACCGACGAAGCCTCCGCGATCCAGTGGCTTCGTCAGCTACTCAAAGAAAAGCCACACACCTTTCAGGAGATTCATCCCCAGTTCATCCGCGAGTTGGGTGGCTGGAGCAAAAACGAACTGATGCTGGAACTCTCCATTTTGTTGGAGCAGAACTTCCTCTGCTACGACGGCAAGGGACCGGTGCCGGAACAGATCCACGCCTACCTTTCCACCAACTGGAAGGAACTGCGCAACCTGCCCAAAGACGATACGACTCTGGTAGCCAAGGCGCGAGGCCGCTGGTACGTTCCTGATCCCAACAAAGCGGGCGACCTGGAGAAGCTTCGCGAAAAGGTGTTGCTCAAGGAGTTCGAGGAATACAAACAAGCCAAAAAGAAACTCAAAGTCTTCCGTCTTGAGGCTGTCCGCGCCGGGTTTAAGAAAGCCTGGCAGGAGCGCGACTATGCAACTATTATTGCTGTGGCCGATAAAATTCCCAACAATGTCCTCGAAGAAGACCCAAAGCTGCTCATGTGGTACGATCAAGCACTAACAAGAATGGGGGGGCGAATAACATGGTTCCTGTCTTAAATTTTACATGTGCTGACCGTTCTATAAACTTATTTGTTCGCTCAACTCGAACAGGTCCAGAAAGTGAACTTACTGCAGAGTTTGTAGATAAAACACTCCCTACTCTCAAGAATCGTAAACGACATTATGCATTGTTTGCAGAACCCCAGTTAGATACCGGTTTTCCTGATATTGTAATAGTCGCCTACAACCCGCGTGTGCTCGACCAATGGACGAATGAGCGCAAAAACTTAACATTAGTGGACCTAAAAATTCTTCACCATCTGTATTTCGTGGGTGGGGCGGATTCCGAAAGCATAGAAAAAATCTTGGGGGTTGACAGTAAGAGCCTGGTCAGATCATTGGAACGACTTTTAGGGTCAAGCTTGATCCGTTGGCATGGTAAAAAGTGGACACCTAGAACCCTAAAATCAAGATATGCGGTTAGAAGTATTGTTGCCATTGAGGCAAAAATGAAAAATTGGGCATCTGCATTCCAACAAGCGGAAATGAATAGATGGTTTGCATCTGAATCCTATGTCCTTTTGCCTATGTCAAGTCCGCAAAAACAAATATTAGAGAAGTCTCGTGATAAAGGGGTTGGCATCTATTCCATGCCAAGCGGTTCTAATATAAAAAAACTCTGCCCATCAAAATATGGACAGCTTCCCTCAAGTTATGCTTCTTGGCTGTTTAATGAGTGGATAGGTCGGCGTTTGCATACATAACGGATGGAGAGTTCTCATGGCAATGCCTAGTTGCGAAATAGTAAAAATAATACTACCAAACGCTTCAGAGATATCAGAAATAAAGGTTGGTGGTCAAAAAGCCGTATTTCTTGCTACGGATATGAGTTATGGAGTCGTAGTTGTAAAAATCATGCTTCCAAATGGATCCGATGACCGCTTCAAAAGGGAACTAGAAATCGTGTCATCATACGCATTCCCGAACGTCCCAAAAATTTACAGCCATGGGCATTGCACAGTAGGCGAAGTTCAATATCTATACATAATTGAACAATACATAAGCGGTGTTGATTTGCGTGAGGTTCTGAATAAACAGAAAACTCTTACGACTGAAGAAGCAATCTGCCTGCTTGGTAGCCTGTTAGAAACAATAGAAGCGCTTGAATCCCGAGAAGTTGTCCATCGTGATATCAAACCTGAAAATATTCTTTGTTCGGATGATGGCAAATATTGGTTATTGGACTTTGGAATAGCGCGTGACCTTCGCCAGCCTTCGCTTACCGCTACAAATGCTCACTTTGGACCGCACACAGCTGGCTATGCCGCGCCTGAACAATTTCGCAACATAAAGAAGAAGATAGATGCGAGAGCTGACCTTTTTTCGATAGGCGTTGTTGGACATGAAGTACTTATTGGAAGCCATCCATTTGCAGCTGGTGCACGGGATTACCTTGATATTTTAAGGCGTACAGAGGCATTTCAAGTTAACATTTTAAATATTAAAGAGGACACAACCGGCGAATTATCACAGTTTATTAGTTTGCTAATGGAAAAATATCCATCAAGGCGGCCTCCTTCTGCCAAAATGGCAAAATTGTGGTTTAAACAGATAGCTGAAAAAATAATTAGGGGCATGAAATGAAACTTCACTTACAGTTTGGGCATGGAATGATGGATCACTGCCGTGAGCTTATTAAGAGCTGGAAAAGCGGCACAGTCATTCTAAGTCCTCGCGATATGACAGAATTACAGATTGACAGCTTATCAGATGATATCACTGGGCGAGGAGGTACAACCTTACTCGACCCTCAGTTCTACGACCCTCGCGGTGACCACCATGGTCTGGTTAAACATGATTATTGGCCAAACACCTTTAACACAGCGATGTTTCTCTCTGGCCCGCCATTAACAACCCTTCTTGAGAAAATCATTTCGATCAACACCTTAGCAAAAACTGAAAAAGTCATACTACCAGGTCTTTATTGTCAACGCATTGATGAAGACTGGCTTGCTGTTCAAGACGCGATAATAAATGAAGCACACGAGTTAATAACGGATAAGCCCAAGTTGGCAACCGTATGCTTGTCAGCAGAGATAGTTCGTTTTGAAGATCAGATCGAAACATTGCTTAATGCTGCAGAACAATGGGGCGTAGATGGATATTATGTTGTCGCAGAGCACCCCAATGGCTCGTATTTAGCGGACGATCCATTGTGGCTTACAAACCTTCTTAACCTATGTGCTGGGTTCAAGTTGCACGGGAAAGAAGTTGTTGTTGGCTATTCAAACCACCAAATGCTTTGTTTGGCTTGTGCTGGCGTGGATGCGATTGCCGCAGGAACTTGGATAAATGTTCGTTCATTCAGTACAGGTAAATTTCAAAAGCCGGATTCGGATAGCGTAAGTAGACGGGTCAAATGGTATTACTGTCCACAGACACTCTCGGAGTATAAACTGCCATTCCTGGATATGGCTTTCCGTCGGGGGCCGCTGGGCGCCATTGCGACTCCTATTGAGTATGGCTCTAATTATGCTGATATTCTTTTTTCCGGTGCACAACCATCCACTACCGATTATTCTGAACAGCAGTCTTTTCGCCATTATTTGAGCTGCTTGCGACACCAATGCTTGACTGTAGGTAAAACATCATTTCAAGAAACAGCTGAATACCAGCACAGGCTTTTGAACGACGTTGAAGGAATGATTCGTATTGCTCACAGAGCTGGAGTTCGTGGTCAGGACAGAGATTTTGGGAACATCGTTGATGTAAATAGGGCCGCGATAGATGCTTTCGTAGACACGCGGGGCTTTATATTAGAACGGCTATGGTGATGGAGTTCATTTGGCAATACAGCACAACCCACAACTCCCCCTGCAAGGTCATCGACGAAGAAACCCTATGGGGGCAAACAGTTTGCCGTATCTGGCTACCGAACCAGGACGCAGTGGTTCGGGTTTCACGATCATCGCTACGTCCATTAACTTCCGATCTTCAGCCGGATATCGAATCCAACCGTATTTCATATATCGCAGCCGCAGCCAAGGTTGCCGAAGTACTGGAGGGCGGCGCCAGCGCATCGGATGGGCATGTGCTTTTAGCTCCCATGGAGTCGAACGTTATTCCGTTGCCTCACCAGATTCACGCTTTATCTCGCGCCATCTCCGGTGACCGGGTCCGATACTTGTTGGCCGATGAGGTTGGCCTTGGTAAAACCATCGAAGCCGGTCTGGTCATGCGAGAGCTTAAGCTGCGAGGCTTGGTTCGCCGGACGCTCATTGTTTCGCCCAAGGGGATTGCCACTCAGTGGGGGGCTGAAATGCAGACCCATTTCAACGAAGATTTCCAGCTTGTGCTGGGCGATGATATCGGTACGCTGCAGCGCCTTGCTCCGGGGATGGGCGATTATCGCAGTTCCCCGTGGTCTGTTTTTAACCAGGTAATCGTATCTCTCGATTCCGTTAAGCCGATGGACAAGCGTCGGGGTTGGTCGGCGGAACGCGTGGCGGAATACAACCGCATCCGCTTCGAAGACCTGGTGACCGCCGGGTGGGACCTGGTCATCGTCGATGAAGCCCATCGTCTGGGTGGCAGTACCGACCAGGTTGCCCGCTACAAGCTCGGCCGTGGGCTTGCGGAAGCCGCGCCCTACGTGCTGCTGCTCTCGGCAACACCGCACCAGGGGAAAACCGACGCTTTCCATCGCCTGATAAACCTGCTCGATGGAGCAGCGTTCCCGGATATAGAAAGCGTCTCTCGTGAGCGGGTGGCTCCTTATGTGATCCGCACCGAGAAACGCAAAGCTATCGACGCCGATGGCAAGCCGCTCTTTAAGCCACGTCAAACTCGAATGGTTGGAGTAGTCTGGGAGTCCCGACATCACCTGCAGCAGTTACTTTACGAAGCCGTGACCGACTACGTGCGCGAGGGCTATAACCAGGCGCTCCGTGAAAAGAAGCGCCACATCGGTTTTCTGATGATTCTCATGCAGCGGCTGGTTGTTTCCAGCACCCGGGCAATCCGGACTACCCTGGAACGGCGACTTGAAGCTCTAAAGACAAATGAGTTTCTGGCCGCCCGGCGTCTGGAGGAGATGGAAAGCAGTGCCGAGAGTTTGGACGAATTCTACGACATGGATGGCCAGGAGCTTCTAGATGAGCTTCTCAAGACCCAAGTTTCCGCCATGCAAAACGAAGGCCGTTATGTTGAGACCTTGCTGGATGCCGCGCTCAAGTGCGAGCAGGTCGGTCCGGATGCCAAGGCAGAAGCCTTGATTGAATGGATTTATAAGCTGCAGGCCGATGAAAATGAATCGGATTTAAAGGTTCTGATTTTTACCGAATTCGTTCCGACCCAGGAGATGCTAAGGGAATTTCTAGAGGCGCGCGGAATCTCCGTTGTCCATCTAAATGGCTCGATGGACATGGGCGAGCGCAAACGGGCACAAGATGCCTTTAGGGACAGTGCCCGGGTGCTGGTTTCGACCGATGCGGGTGGCGAAGGCCTCAACCTGCAATTTTGCCATGTAGTAATCAACTACGACATCCCATGGAACCCGATGCGACTAGAACAGCGGATTGGTCGCGTCGACCGTATCGGCCAGGCCAAGACGGTGCTGGCGATCAACTTCATGTTCGAGGATTCGGTCGAGTTCCGGGTCAGAGAGGTGCTGGAACAGAAACTCTCGGTCATCTTCGAGGAGTTCGGCATCGACAAAACCGGCGATGTGCTGGATTCAGCCCAGGCGGGGGAGCTGTTCGAGGAAGTTTTTACTTCCGCGCTCATGAATCCGGAAACTATCGAAGCCTCGGTGGATTACACGATGGCTAAAATACAAGATGAGATTAAAGCCGTTCGAGAGTCCTCGGCTATTTACGGACTTTCAGATGAGCCGGATATCCAGGCGGCGGAACGCCTGCGTTCGCATCCGCTGCCTCACTGGGTTGAACGGATGACGGTAGGGTATCTCAACTCTCACGGCGGCCAGGCGTTTCGCAAACGAGCCTGGTGGGAACTCACATGGCCCGATGGGGAGAATTACCGGAAATGCGTGTTCAGCTCGCGGGAGGCTGACCAGTATAGTGACGTAAAGCTGCTCAACCTAGAGAACAACCGGATCAGGGGACTGGCGCTTAATCTGCCGCAGATGGCCGCAGGGCAGCCGCTGCCTTGTGTGACGGTTAAAAGTCTGCCACCCAACCTATCCGGCTTATGGGGACTTTTTGAGGTGCGCCTGCAGGCGGGTCTGCAAAAGCAGAGCCGGCTCATACGGATTCCGCTGGTGAGACGACGATATGTCAGTGTCTTTATGACAGACGCAGGCAAGGTGTTCCTGCCGACGGCCCGTCACATCTGGGATGCCTTACAGACGGCAGAACCGAAGGTGTCGCAGTCCCTTGGCGACGACGAGTCCGTAACCGCATACGAACGACTTCTTGGTGCTGCTGAAGAAGCCGGACAGGAATTGTTCGATGCGCTGCAGCAGGAACACCGGTTATCCATCGGCCGCGAAGAGGACCGTGGTGTCATAGCATTTGGTTCCCGGAGAAAAGCCATAGAACGGGTCGGCCTTCCCGAAGTTCGCCAATTTCGGACGGCCCGGCTCGCGAGTGAAGAAGACGAATGGCGGAAAGAGTTGGAAACGGCAAAGCAGATTGTTCCGGAAATCAGGCCGCTTCTGCTGATGCGAATCGTTGAAGGAGGCGGTCATGAGTAGCTGGCGGGATGCCATTCTGAACGATTTTGTGCCGCATGTCAGCAAGCTGACGCTGGTGGCTGACCCGGACGCCTTGTTGACTGAGGAGAAGCTCGCACTTGAGCTTCGTAATCGCGGTTTTGACCTGATTGAATTCGATGATCCGGTCGAGTTTCGCTATGCTTATGAATCGAAGTATCGGGCAATCTGGGACCGGGGCGAACACACCGATTTGGTGGTAATCCTCCGCTTGAGGGACTCGGAACTCGACGCTTTGCCTTACGACCTTTTGAGGGCGGGCAGAAAGCTCGCGTTCGACCTCGGAGGCCTTTTCCCCAACCTGAGCTATCCGGTTGTCGAGAAGCTGGACCGCAGTTTCCTGGATGCTCTGTTCGATGCCCAGAAAAAATCTCCCCCGGAGCGCATGGGTGACAATGCCACCAAAGACTTCATTCTTCGTCATGTGTTCGGCATTGCGGCGGAACTCATCGGCAATGAGGTTGAACTGCTTCGGGTACTACTCAGGCTCCACTACAACAAGCTCGACATCCCGGAGCTGCTGTGTGCCCGATTGATACAGGTACTTAATGCTCATGGCGACTTTCAAAACTGGCCATTGATAGAGATTGTGCCCGACGAGGAAGCATTTTTCTTATTCCTACAGGAAAGATGGCCGGTATTTCTGGGTAGTGTCACTTCTGATGACTTGGTATGTGAGGAGACATCCGAGTACGGGCTCAAATATCCCGGACCGGATGTACTACCTTTTGGTCATGAAGATATCCGCGTCTACATCGACAATCTGTTTGTCGAGGGGAAACTCAAACCTGTTCGGCATCCTGAAATCAGTGTTGAGGCGCATTCCTGGATTCGAAGCGGACTCGCCGAGACAAGCGCTGCCGATGACGATATCCGCATAAGTCGCCTTCTCGAACTCGTTGAGAAGGCAGTTCCGACCGCAGAAGCGCGGTACTCAGATTGGCTGGCATTTGCCATGAAATGGGCTGAGCTAGGCGCTCTCGTCCATGCCGGTTGCCGGGAGAGCGAGCAGGCTCGTTTCCGCCAAATCGGCGGCACGCTCAATGACGCTTTTGCGGAATGGCTGAACGGCCATTATGCAAGCCTGATTAATCTCCCTCCAACGAATCCGGTCATGCTTCATCATATCCCGCGTCGTTTGGTGCGAGAACTTGAGGACAAGCCAAGCGCTCGCGTAGCCTTAATCGTCGTGGACGGGCTCTCGCTAGACCAGTGGGTGACCATCCGTCAAATCCTGCGCGAACAGGATCGTAGCTTAGTGATGCGGGAATCGGCAACCTTTGCCTGGATTCCCACGCTCACTTCGGTGTCCAGACAGGCGATATTCGCGGGGAAGCCGCCTATCTTCTATCCCTCGTCGATCAATACGACAAACAACGAAGGCAATCTTTGGCGGCAATTCTGGGAAGGAGCCGGACTTTCGCGGTTAGACGTCGGTTACCAACGTGGGTTGGGAGACGGTGACGTTGCCGACGCCCTCGAAGCCGCACTAAATCCCGGTCGGACCAAGGCCATCGGTTTGGTTGTAGACAAGGTTGATAAAATTATGCATGGAATGCAGCTTGGGGCCGCCGGCATGCATAACCAAATCAAGCAATGGTGCAAAGAAGGATTCTTATCTACACTCATCGGGCACCTTCTGAAGAATGATTGTCTAGTGTGGCTGACATCTGACCACGGCAACATCGAGTGCCGGGGGATTGGTCGCCCGTCAGAAGGCGTTATAGCAGAGACTCGCGGTGAGCGGGCTCGAGTATATCCAACGGCAGAGCTTCGAGCCTCCGTCGCCAAGTCATTCACGTCTGCTAGGGAATGGGAGCCCGTTGGCTTGCCATCAGGCTATTATCCGCTAGTCGCTGACGGGAGTGATGCCTTTATCAAAGAAGACGAAGTGACCGTTGGCCATGGCGGCATATCCCTAGAAGAGGTCATCGTGCCCTTGGTGAAATTCGAACGGAGGGCGCGGTAATGGCCAAGCGTCACGACAAGGTTGGCATTAAACAAGTAATTCGTCTTGAATGGATGGAAAAAACGCTTGATATGCTCCTAGCAGGTATGAATCCGACAACTGTTCGGTCGGAATTGAAGGAGTACCTTGCTGATAAAAAGCAAAGCGGTGGCAGCGGTCAGCGTGGCGAAAAAACTTACGTTATGGCCATAGGCCCTTTGGCTAATGCGTGGTTTAGTCCAGATGCAGCACTTATCCCTCTACGAGATGCAGCACTTGAAATTGCGAGGTCAAATAAAGTTAAAAACCGCTTGTTGTTGCACTGGGCGATGATCTCGCCCGCATATCCGTTTTGGTTTAACGTTGCTCGTCAGATAGGGCGTTTGCTTAATCTCCAGGAACAAGTCACCCATCAGCAGATTGTCGGTAGGCTCAAGGAACAGTATGGTGATAGAGAAACGATAAGTCGCTATACTCGATACGTCATTCGATCATTTGTTGCTTGGGGTGTCCTTAAAGATTCGGAATTCAAGGGAAGCTATGAGAAAGCCAACCCGATCATTGTTCGGGATATAGATTTGGCTATGCTGCTTCTTGAGGGCGCATTACAGGCCATACCTGAGGGGAAAAGTACAATGGGCCTACTTATGAACACCCCAGCCTTGTTCCCGTTCCAGCTACCTGTGATGACTGGTGACCTAGTCGCCCAGCGCGCACCTCGCATCGAAGTAGTCCGCTATGGCCCGGATGACGAGCTTCTGAAGTTAATAGAGCATAAGTAATATGTGTCATGATTGCTTTCAGAGGGATTGCATAGTAAAGTTTTGAGCTTAGGTATATGAGACAAGGAGGGGATACATGTCCAGAGGCCCAATTAGCCGGTTTATAGAGCACCATTACCGGCATTTCAATGCCGCGGCCCTAGTCGACGCGTCAAAAGCATACGTGGAGCACCTAGAGAAAGGCGGCAAGATGATGGTAACGCTTGCCGGCGCGATGAGCACGGCCGAACTCGGCCTCTCACTCGCGGAGATGATTCGCCGGGATAAGGTACACACCATCTCCTGTACCGGCGCCAACCTCGAGGAAGATGTCTACAACCTGGTCGCCCATGAGTACTACGAGCGCGTGCCCCATTACAGGGATTTGACGCCGGCTGACGAACAGGCGCTGCTCGATCGCCACCTCAACCGCGTCACTGACACCTGTATCCCGGAAGAGGAGGCGATGCGCCGGATAGAGCGCGCCATGTTCAAGCTTTGGGATGAGGCAGCCGAGCAGGGCAAACGTCTCTTCCCGCACGAGTATTTCTACGAGCTGCTCCGGAGCGACGTGCTCAAAGAATATTATCAGATAGATACCAAAGACAGCTGGCTCTACGCCGCGATGGAGAAGGACCTCCCGATAATCGTGCCCGGCTGGGAAGACTCCACTCTCGGCAATATGTTTGCCGCCAGCGTTATGATAGGCGAGACAAAGGACGTACATATCGTGAAGACCGGCATCGAGTATATGATAGAGTTCGCCGGCTGGTACACGAAGATGTCACGGGACGCGTCCATCGGATTTTACCAGATAGGTGGCGGCATTGCTGGGGATTTCCCGATATGCGTCGTTCCCATGCTCACCCAGGACCTCAAGAAGCTCGACACACCAGTGTGGGGATATTTCTGCCAGATAAGCGACTCGACGACTAGTTACGGCTCGTACTCGGGCGCGGTCCCCAACGAGAAGATAACCTGGGGCAAACTCGAGGCCGATACGCCGAAGTTCGTCGTCGAGAGTGACGCGACCATCGTCGCGCCGTTGATGTTCGCGTGTATTCTCGGGTGGTAGCAGGTTGCTAGGTGAAGATGCGCATCTCAATTTCTTCGGCTTAGGTCTCAGGCACCAGGCTGAAGAGAATTATGGCGTTAATGTGCTTGCCCTGCACGGGGCGCTTATGTTCTACCGTCAGCCGGCGGTCTCTTTTATCTTCGGAGGCCTTTGCGTCTGCGAATAGGCAAATATTTTGGTGTGCACGGAGGCTTTAGCGTCATGGAGCGCCTCGGTTGCGCACAGGACGATGCAGTCTGCCGTGGATGCGTCGAGCGGATAGACCGCAATACCGATAGCGATGTCGAGCTGCTCGTTCCAATCATGCTTTTTAAGCAAAGCGCTTCTTTCTATATCATCGGTTACGTGCTGGGCGAACTCGTAGGCGTCGAATTCGTCGGTCGAGGTCAAGAGAACGCTTATCTCATCGCTATCGAAACGGTAGGCGAAATCGGTGTCGCTCAGGTTATTGCGGATGATATCCGCTATTCCTATAAGCACCTCGTTGCCATATTCGTAGGCCACACCCTGTTTCATCTCGCGTAGTCCCTGCACGCCCAGAACTAGGAGTGCCATGGATTGCATGTGGAGCTTAGCGCGCGCAATATCTTGCTCCAAGTCGTGGTTGAATTTCAGGAAACTGCCGAGGCCGGTCTTGGGGTCTGTCAGACTCAAGCGACGGGCTTCTTTGTAGCGCTTGTCGACATCGCGGCCTATCCAGAGCCAGCCGAAGAGCGCGACAAGAAGCAGCGGCACAAAGAGTATGAGTTTGTTGAGAAGGTTGTTTGTCGCCAATTTTCTGATGGCGGCCTCCTCGTAGCAGACCGTCACAACCCAGGGCGTCATATCGGTCCTCTGGAAGGTCATAAGCCGCACGATGCCGTCGGGGCCGGGAGCGGTTAAGTTCTTCTTACCGCCGGCTGCCGATGCGAAAATATCGCTGGTTTTAAAACATTTGCCAACCCACTGGCTCGGATCGAGCGTTCGAGCGATGACCGTGCCGTTTTGGTCGAAGACGGATATTTCTGAGCCTTCGGTGATATTCGAGGTCACGATTCGCTCTTGTAGCCGGGCGAGGTCGAACGCGACCGCAACGAAGCCTACCTTCTCGCCGCCTTTCTCGACCGGATAGGTTATATGGATTACGGGTTTATTGCTTAAGATGCCGAGCATGAAGTCGCCATAGGCGAGCCTGTCCGCGGTAAGCGAGCGCTTATAATAAGCGGTATTGCTAACGTTGGCGATTATCTTCCCGTCTTTCTTTGTATAAGTGTATGCGGCTGCCCGGATGTTCCCGTCGAGGTCGACATAGATGATGTTTTTATAGTAGGGGTATTTCTTGGCGACGGTGGCAAACCACTGTTTGAGTTCGCCGAAGTTCTGCTCTTGCGCCGGCTGGCTGCTTGAGATGGCGACGAGCAGGTCGGCGGTTGATTGAATCAGCTCGTCGATGTTGTTGCCTACCTCTTTCGCATCACGAGCGTTGTCAGCGAGTATTTGCGTTGTGAGCTGCTCGTAACTGAGGTACGCCTGGTAGACGGAGAACAGTATTAACGGAAGAAGCATGACCACCAGCAATAACAGCAAGCGCGAGCGCAAGCTGTACGTGAAGGGGGCTAGCTTCGATGTATCGCTATGCAATTGGAACATACCTTTATTATAGTACATGTGCGTATGATTTCCTAAGCATTATTTACATATAGTTATCCCATCCAACAAGGCCATAGAGCCGGCAAGCAATCGCCGCCTGCTCGAAAACATTCTCATCTGGTTCGAGGAATCCAAGAAATAATCGACCCGATTATAATACCGCAGCTAAATGAATCGACCGTTCGGCTTTGCCCTGTTCGGGATGGAGGCCTTGCGCACGGAGCGCCCTTGCTGCCTTCACATACTGGGGTATAATTGACTCAAACTTCAACAACGGGCTAGCGCAAGGAGCGGCATGGCAGACTTCGTCCACCTACATACACACTCAGAGTTTTCATTGCTCGATGGGGCATCCCGCGTAAAAGAGCTGGTCAGTAAAGCTAAAGAGCTTGGCATGAGTGCGATTGCGCTCACCGACCACGGGGTCATGTACGGCATCATCGAGTTTTTTGAGGAAGCCCAGAAACAGGGAGTAAAACCGATTATCGGCTGCGAGGTCTACGTCGCGCCCGGCAGCCGTTTTGAGAAGACTAGGGGCACTGAGTCATATACCCACCTGCTTTTGCTCGCCGAAAACGAGCAGGGCTACCGAAACCTCATGAAGCTCGTGGCTTTAAGCTTTTTCGAGGGTTTTTATTATAAGCCGCGTGTAGACAAGGAGCTTCTCGCGCAGTATCATGATGGCCTGATAGCGGCTTCAGCGTGTTTGGCCGGTCAGGTCGCGCGCCACCTCAACCAGGACGACTACGAGGCCGCCAAGGAAGAGGCGCTCTATTTCAATGAGCTTTTCGGTGAGGGTAACTTCTATCTCGAAGTCCAGGACCATGGCCTTGCCGAGCAGAAAAAAGTAAACATCGGCATGTTCAAGCTCTCCGATGAGCTGGGAATCCCGGTTATCGCGACAAACGATATCCACTACACGAAACAGGATGACGCGCAGGCCCACGATGTCTTACTCTGCATCCAGACCGGCTCAACCCTGGCCGAGCCGGGTCGGATGAAGTTCGAGACCGACGAGTTCTACCTGAAAAGCGGAGCCGAGATGGCGGCGCTTTTCCCCGGTCGCCCCGAAGTGCTCCAAAACACGTGCGGCATCGCGGAGCGCTGCAACGTCGAGATAAAATTCGGGGAGTATCTCCTGCCCAACTACGAGATTCCCGAGGGTTACACGGTCGACGAGTATTTCGAAAAGTTATGTCGCGAAGGGTTTGCAAAGCGCTACCCGAACCCGACGGAAGCACACAAGGAACGCCTCGAATACGAGATCGGCGTCATCGAGCAGATGGGTTTCCCCGGCTACTTTCTAGTCGTTCATGATTTCGTAAATTACGCAAAATCAAATGATATAAAGGTGGGGCCGGGGCGTGGCTCCGCCGCCGGCAGTATCGTCGCTTATAGCCTGAGAATCACCAATATCGACCCGATGGAATACAACCTACTCTTCGAGCGATTCTTGAATCCTGAGCGCATAAGCTTACCCGATATCGATATCGACTTTTGTTTCGAGAGGCGCCCCGAAGTAATAGATTACGTGACGAAGAAATATGGCGAGGACAAGGTCGCGCAGATAATCACCTTCGGTACCATGGCGGCCAAAGCCGCGATTCGCGACGCAGGGCGGGTCTTCGATATCCCTTACGGGCGGGTCGACAAAATCGCGAAATTAATTCCCGACGGGCTGTTCGAGGGCAGGCAGTGGACGATTGATGCCGCGCTTAAAGTGTCGCAGGAGATGCGCGATGCCTATGAGAGCGACGAGCTCACGCAGCGCGTCATCGACATGGCCAAGAATCTTGAAGGCCTGGTGCGCCAGGATTCCATACATGCCGCCGGTGTCGTCATCGCCGACCAGGAGTTGACGAACCGCACCCCCATCCAGCGCAAAGGCGACGCGGAGATAGTCACCCAATACAGCATGGGATGTATCGAGAAAATCGGCCTTCTGAAGATGGACTTTCTCGGGCTGAGGACGCTCACGGTCATAGATAACGCCGTTAAGAACATAAAAATGAAACATGGTGTCGATATCGATATCGACACGCTGCCGCTGGGCGACGAGAAGACGTATGAGTTGCTTAGGCGCGGCGAGAGCACCGGCGTTTTCCAACTTGAGAGTTCGGGGATGCGGGCGCTCCTGCGCGACCTCCAGCCTACCGCGTTTACCGATATCATCGCGCTGCTGGCGCTCTACCGGCCGGGTCCGCTCGGCTCCGGAATGGTCAAGGACTTCGTCGATCGCAAGCACGGGCGCAAGCCGATAAGTCACCTCCATCCGATGCTCGAACCTATTCTAAAAGAGACCTATGGGGTTATGGTCTACCAGGAACAGGTCATGCTAATCGCGTCGACTATGGCCGGTTTCTCGATGGGCGAGGGCGATACCCTGCGCAAAGCGATGGGCAAGAAACTCCCCGAGGTCTTGGCCAAGTTCCGCGAGAAATTCATCAGCGGCTCGGTCGACAACGGTGTCGATGCTAACCTGGCCGGCAAGATATTCGACCTAATCGTCCACTTTGCGGGTTACGGATTTAATAAATGCGTAATTGGCTCAACTGAGATTGTCGATGCCGACTCTGGCCGACTGGTCACTGTTGAGCACCTTTTTCAAACAGGGAAGCGCATCAACACCCTAAGCTGCGACAGCGGCTACAGGATTGTAAAGCGCTCCGTTATCGATTGTGTAACCAATGGTCGTAAGCGAGTCTATCGGGTAAGAACCAGGCTGGGCTACGAAATAACCGTCACCGACAACCACCCGTTTCTCACGTTTGATGGATGGAAAGAGCTTAAAGACTTGGCAGAAGGCAGCAGAATTGCCACACCGCGCGTTATGCCGAACCTTGGCGCCGCCAGCTGGCCTAAACATAAACTGATAGTCTTAGCGGGTGTTCTGGCTGAAGGGAATACTTGCCACCCAAGCGGCTTCTACTACTATAACCAGAACAATTTGCAGGTAGATGATTTTGTGTTTAGCGTTGAGCGGTTCGATAACACGAAAGCAACCGTACGGCACCGCCGCAATATTTTTGAGGTCTATGCAGGCACTGGTCAGGACGCAACCTTCAAGAAGGGGCAAACTCCCTGGAACAAACGCGAGAAAGAATCTGGACAAGCGATAAATGGGGGGAACCCGCGATCTGGTGCGAGGTTATGGCTTGAAGAACTCGATCTCATAGGCAAGAATTCCTTAGAGAAGTTTATCCCTGCCGATGTGTTTTCGCTTACCCCGGAGTTAGTAGCCGTATTTATCGGTCGGCTCTGGTCGGGTGATGGGTTCTTGATATCAACGGGAACAAACAAAATTCCCTACTACGCAACTTCCTCTAAACGCATGGCAAGTCAGCTTCAGCAACTACTTCTGCGGTTTGGTATTGTCAGTAGTCTCATAGAGAAAGTCTTTAAATACCGTGGTCAGGAACGGCTCGGATATACTCTGTACTTGCAGGGCCGCGATAGCATATCGAGTTTTATCGAAAATATCGGTCGGCACATCATTGGTCGAGATGAAGAACTGGCCGGACTTGAGTCTTACTACAGCTCGCTAGGCGAGAAGTTCTGCCGCGATACGATCCCGTGCGACATAAAGACAATAGTGCAGCAGGAAAAAGCTCGGGCTGGTTTGAGCTGGCGTCAGATAGAGCATGAAAGTGGCGTCTGCATGAAGGAATTCGTTGGCGGTTTACATGCCTGGAAGAAGGGGTTCGGGCGCGGCACAGTGCAAAGGGTTGCCGAGTATTTCGAGTCCGATGAGTTAATGAAACATGCGGCTTCGGATGTCTATTGGGACACCATAGCGGATATCGAATATGTTGGGATTGAGCAAACATACGACCTGGAAATAGAGGACACGCACAACTTCGTCGCTGATGGTATGATTGTCCATAATTCTCATTCGACCGCTTACGCGGCTATTTCCTGGCAGACGGCGTGGCTCAAGGCCAATTACCCGGTCGAGTTTATGGCGGCGCTTCTCACCAGCATTATGGGGAACAAAGACAAGGTCGCCCAGTATATAAACGAGTGCCGGCGCATGGGTATCGAGATTCTGCCGCCGGATGTCAACGAGAGTTACCGCGATTTTACGGTCGTGGGTAAAGCCATCCGCTTCGGACTATCCGCCGTGCGAAACGTCGGCGAGGGCGTTATCGAAGCCATCATTCGCGAGCGCGAAGAGAACGGGCTGTTCCGCTCGATCTATGATTACTGCCGGCGCGTTGATATGAACGCGCTCAATAAGCGCACCATAGAGAGTCTGATTAAGGGAGGGGCGTTCGATTCGTGCAAGGTAAGCCGCAGGCAGCTCCTTCTGACCTTTGAAAAAGCTGTCGAGATGGGCGCACGCAGCCAAAAAGACAAGGCGGCGGGGCAGTTTACCATCTTCGACCTGGGGGACAGCGGAGATTCCGGCACTGTCGAGGCGGTCAACGACCCGATTGACGACATCGTTCCCGAGTTCGACAAACCCGAGCTGCTGCTCTACGAGAAAGAGATGCTCGGACTCTACGTCTCCGACCACCCGCTTCTCGGAGTCGCCGACGAGTTCTTGAACCAGACCGAGTATTCAACATCCGAGCTTAAAGAGCAGAAGGATGGGACCGTCGCCTGGGTCGGCGGCATCATCGCTAAAATCACCAAATTGACGACGAAGAAGGGCGACCTGATGCTCTTCTTGAACGTGGAGGACTTGGACGGCTCGGTCGAGGTAATCGTCTTTCCGGCCGTTTACGATAAGTTCAAGGACATTTTGGCCGAGGACAAAATAATACTTATAAAAGGGCGACTCGATATAAAAGAGGATGAGATAAAGGTCATCTCGCTGGAGATACGCGAATTCGACGCGAAGACCGGCGGAAAAGCCGCCAACCGTCGCAAAGTAAAACCCAACGGCAACGGCAACGGCAATGGTAACGGCTGCGGCAGTGGCGCCAGTAACGGTGCAAGCAACGGCAAAAAACTCAACGGGAACACGGCTCTAGTGCTGACGGTATCGAAGTCAATGATGACGGCCCAATTTCTAGGCCGCCTGAAAGAGATTTTGCGCACACAGCCCGGCCCCGTACCGGTCTTTTTAAAGCTGCAAAACGGCGGTGAGCCGACGATTCTCGCCCTCGCGCCGGAATACAACATCTCACCCCAGAACGGCCTCTTTGCCGAGCTAAAAGAACTCTGTGGTGAGGGCGCGGTCAATATCGAGTAGGGTGGACGTTCTTATATCGGTTCATGAGTAGACCGGTAATCCTATGCCTTACCGACCCTATTTAGTGCCTGAAAGTGCTAAAAACCCCGTAAAAGCAAGCGCCATTCATACTTTAATACTTTACTTTACTAAAGTGTTCTCATATAGTATAATAAAACGCGTATAGCGGGGGTTTGCAGGATGTATTAAACCCGAAACCCGGACCTAAGAATGGTGATCAAATGATGAAGCAAATCGAATTAAAAATTGGGTTTGACGAACTCGAAGCGCGCAAGTTGCTCGCAAAGCCGCTTTTTGACCGGCCGGATGTCGAGGCGACCGTTCGTGACATTATCGGAGGCGTCGCCCGTGACGGCGACAGAGCGCTCTTTGAGTATACCGAGAAGTTCGACAAGATATCGCTGACACCGGAGACGGTTCGGGTAAGCGCCGAGGAGTTCGACGCAGCTTACTCTTTAATCGAGAGCGAGTTTCTAGGCGCTATAAAAGAGGCAAAAGAGCGTGTAACCGCGTTTCACAAGAGGCAAAAGCAAAATTCCTGGTTTGCCGTTGATAATGGAGCGTTCTTGGGTCAGCTAGTCAGACCGGTCGAGCGCGCCGGCATCTATGTGCCCGGCGGTCGGGCGGCTTACCCGTCATCGGTACTGATGAACGCGATTCCGGCCAAGGTCGCCGGTGTCGATGAGATAGCGATGGTCGTGCCCGGCGCGATCCGCGCCGAAGTGCTTGTTGCCGCCGCCGAGGTCGGAGTCGACGAGGTCTACAAAGTGGGAGGCGCCCAGGCGATTGCGGCGCTCGCGTTCGGCACGGAATCGGTTAAAAAGGTCGATGTCATCGCGGGGCCGGGCAATATTTACGTAACGCTCGCCAAGAAAATGGTCGTGGGCTCGGTAAATATCGATATGCTCGCGGGCCCGAGCGAGGTCGTGGTCGTAGCAGACGCCAACGCGAAACCGGCCTATATCGCCGCCGACCTGCTCGCCCAAGCCGAGCACGACCCGGACGCGTCCTCAATCCTAATAACCGATTCTCCATCGCTGGCGCAAAAAGTCGTCGAAGCGCTGGAAATACAGCTCGCGAGGCTGGAGCGCAAGGATATCGCCGCTAAATCGCTGGCTGAGAACGGCCGGATATTCCTGGTCGCCTCGCGCGAAGAGGCGATTCGCCTCTCCAACATTATCGCACCCGAACACCTCGAGCTGATGATAGACAACCCGCTGGAGGCTCTGGGCATGGTGAGAAACGCCGGAGCGATATTTTTGGGCGCGTACACACCCGAAGCCGTCGGCGATTATGTGGCCGGCCCCAACCACGTTCTGCCCACCGGGGGAACCGCGAGGTTTTACTCACCGCTGAGCGTGGATACATTTATAAAGAAATCGAGCGTGTTGAGCTTTTCTAAGCAGTCTCTAGGGATGGTCGCCGACGCGGCCGTTACTATCGCCAACGGGGAAGGCCTGGGGGGGCACGCGAGATCCATAGAATATCGCATGGAGGAATAAGATGATCGGTCCACGCCCGCACATCGCGGCCATCAAGCCATATCACTTACCAAAGGTAGAGGCCGATATCGTGCTTGCAGCGAACGAGAGCCCGTATAATTTGCCGCAATCGGTAATTGATGAGATAAAGGACGAGTTCAATCGGATATCGTATAATCGCTATCCCGACCCATTCTCGACCGAGCTGCGCGGTTTAATTGCCGCCGATTACGGGCTCGACCTCGATAACGTCTTTGTCGGAAACGGTGGGGATGAGGTCATCCAAAATCTCTTCCTCGCATATGGCGGGCCGGGCCGCAAAGCGGTCACGTTCGACCCGATGTTTGAGATTTACGGGATTACCGGACGCATCACCGAGACCGAGATGGTGTCTTTGCTGCGCGATCCCGAGACGCTCCGTGCGGATTCCGCAATCGCTCAGGCGTACGATGTCGACGCGGCGCTCATCTTTCTCTGCTCTCCGAACAACCCTACGGGCGACCTGGTCTCGCTTGAGAAAATAGAAGAGCTTTTGAAAAACACCGACGCGCTGGTCGTCATCGACGAGGCGTATGCCGAGTTTAGCGGCCAGACGGCGCTGCCGCTCATGGCCAAGTATGAAAACCTCGCAATATTGCGGACGTTTTCCAAAGCGTATTCGCTGGCGGGATTGCGCGCCGGGTATCTCTTAGCGAACAACGAAGTCATCGAGAGTTTGTTGAAGGTGAAGCTCTTCTTCAATTTCAGCAAACTATCGCAGGCGATTGCGCGAATCGCGTTTTCGCATCGTGATATATTTGAAAAGAAGATAGAGACGATTCTCGGCGAGCGCGACCGGCTCTTCGCAGAGTTATCGAAGACCGAAGGTGTGACGCCGTTTCCGAGCGAGGCGAATTACATCATGTTCAGGACGGAGAAGCCCGCCGCCGAAGTTTGGCAAGGCCTTCTCGACAAGCGCATATTGATTCGAAACTGCAGCAATCAAGTGCTGCTCGAGGATTGCCTGCGGGTGACCGTGGGTTCCGCAGAGGAAAACGAGGCGTTCTTGAAAGCGCTACGAGAAGTGGTTTAACAGCTGTAGGGGACGTTCCTCGGATATCTCGGATTTGAGCCGTGAGAAAGCTACGGGAGCCGGCTATAAAAGGTGAGGTTACCATGAGTAGAAGAAAATCTGAAATAAAAAGAACGACGAAAGAGACCGATATCGAGCTGGTTCTAAACCTGGACGGCACGGGCGAGGTCGAAGTCGACACCGGAATCCCCTTCTTCGACCATATGCTCGCGATGGTCGGCAAGCACGGTCTCATGGATTTAAAGGTCAAAGCTAAAGGCGATTTAGAGGTTGACGGGCATCACACCGTCGAAGATATCGGGATTTGTCTTGGGCAGGCGCTCAACGAGGCGGTCGGCGAAAAAAAGGGAATCCGGCGCTATGGTAGCTGTATCATGCCGATGGATGAGGCGCTCGCGCTGGTGGCGCTCGATATCAGCGGGCGGCCGTATCTCGTATACGATGTCGAGTTGCCGGCCGAGATAATCGGCAGCTATGATACGCTCTTGACTGTCGAGTTCTTACAGGCTTTTGCGAATACCGCAGCCATAACGCTCCATGTCAAGATGCTCTCCGGGAGAAACGCGCACCATATGGTGGAGGCGGTCTTCAAAGGCCTGGCGCGCGCGCTCGGCGAAGCGGTCGAGATAGACCCGAGAAACGCGGGGCAGATTCCGAGCACTAAGGGCCGGATATAGCAGTTTTCACGAACTCATGCGCAACCGTTGCATAAAGAGCGGAAGGGATACGGCCATAGCGATAGATAAATTGAGTTTGCGACAGATATAAGCGAAGCGATAGATAAAGTGAGTGATAGGTTTGATAGCGATAATCGATTACGGGATGGGCAACCTTAGAAGTGTTGAGAAAGCTTTCGAGAAGCTCGGTTTCGACGTAACCGTCTCGGGCGACCCGATCGTCATAAGGCGCGCGGAAGGCGTAGTCTTGCCGGGGGTCGGCGCGTTTGCCGATTGCATGGCGAACTTGCGGGCGGCGGGCTTAGAAGGCGCAGTGCGAGACAGCATCGCAAGCAAGAAGCCGTTTCTCGGCATATGTCTCGGGTTACAATTGCTCTTCAAACAGAGCGAAGAAGACGGTATCCACGAGGGGCTGGGGATTTTCGACGGCATCGTACGGCGGCTGCCCGAAGACCACAAGATTCCCCACATGGGATGGAACCAGGTTCATTATGTCAATAAGGCGCCGATATTCAAAGGCGTTCCCAGAGAGTCGAACTTCTACTTCGTCCACTCCTACTATGTCGACCCGGTGGATACGGCAATAATCTCGACAACGACTGATTACGGATTGGAGTTTACCTCCAGCATCTGGTCCGGTAACGTCTACGCTGTCCAGTTCCATCCGGAAAAGAGCGGCGACGTGGGCTTGAAAGTGTTGGAGAATTTTGGGGGGTTATGTAAGTGATAATATATCCGGCCATAGACATAATGGGCGGCAAGTGCGTCCGCTTATACCAGGGCCGAGCCGATGCCGCGACCGTCTACGCCGACGTCCCGGCCGATATGGCCGAGAAGTGGCAGGGCGATGGCGCCGAGTTCCTGCACGTCGTCGACCTCGACGGCGCCTTTACCGGGTCGTCGCAGAATCTCGGCGCAATCGAAGAGATAATCAAACGGGTCGATGTGCCGGTCCAGCTCGGCGGCGGTTTACGCACCATCGAAGACCTGGATCGCGTTTTCAGCGTCGGCGTGACCCGTGCCATCCTTGGAACCTCTGTTATAAGCAGCCCCGAGGTGGTCAAAGAGGCTTGCGCCAAATATCCGGGCAAGATAGTCGCGGGTCTCGATGCCAGGGAGGGCAAAGTAGCGATAAAGGGGTGGGTAGAAGAGACCGATATCTTCGCCGTCGATGTCGCCATGCAGCTCGAAGTCTATGGCGTCAGTCGCATCGTCTACACCGACATCATGATGGACGGCGCGCAGACCGGCGTCAACCTCTTCGCCACCGAGGAATTGGCCGAGAATATCAATATCCCGGTCATCGCCTCCGGCGGCGTTTCTACACTCAGCGATATCAGGCAGATAAAGCCGCTTCAGGTCGCAGGCGTCGAGGGTGTTATCATCGGTCGCGCCTTGTATGAAAACAACTTCACGCTCGCAGAAGCAATAGCGCTTGCGAGGTGGGACAATGCTAACCGTTAGAATCATTCCCTGCCTCGACGTCCATGAAGGGCGCGTAGTCAAGGGCGTCAACTTTGTCAACCTGCGCGACGCCGGTGACCCGGTCGAGCTTGCCGAGGTATACGATAAAGCGGGCGCGGACGAACTCGTCTTTTTGGATATAACCGCGTCCCATGAAGGGCGCGATACCATCTTCGATGTCGCCTCACGCACCGCCGAGCAGGTCTTTATCCCATATACAGTCGGCGGTGGGATAAAGTCTAGCGACGACATCCGCCGGATGCTCAGCACCGGTGCAGATAAAATCGGTATGAACACCGCAGCCGTGAAGAATCCCGACGTTATACGGGAGACGTCGCGCCGCTACGGCTCGCAATGTATCGTCGTCGCCATAGACGCGCGGCTTGTCGGGCCGGATAAGTGGGAGGTTTACGTAAACGGCGGGCGTGTGCCGACCGGCATCGACGCCGTCGAGTGGGCCGGGCGTGTTGAAAAGCTCGGCGCGGGGGAAATCCTCTTGACCAGCATGAACCGTGACGGCACCAAAGACGGCTATGATTTGCCGCTCACCAAAGCGATTTGCGATGCGGTAAACATCCCCGTAATCGCCTCGGGCGGTGCTGGCAAACTCGAGCATTTCGCGGAGGTCGTCGTCGAGACGGGCGCCGACGCGGTGCTCGCCGCTTCCCTATTTCACTACGGCGAACTCTCCATCCGAGAAGTAAAAGAGTACATGGCCGGCCAGGGGATACCGGTCAGGCTGTAGCTCGGGATGAGGCTGTAGCTCGGGACGGAGTGAGCGGCAGTTGTGGGAGACGATGAATCGTCGGCCGATGTCGCTATGAAGCTGCCGTTAGTCATAGATGCGGGATATGAGTCGCCGATATGGGTATCATAATAATATTAAGGTTATCTGCATACGTTGCGATTTAGCCGGTAAACCCCAGATAGAGATATGGCAAGGGGAGATGATAGCTGATGTTAGAGAGTGAAGTCGGGCGGGTCCACATCAAAAGTATTATAGACAAACACCTGGTAGAGGCGGGCTTCAACCCATACGAGGGAGAGATGGCTAAAATCGTCGACGCCGTCAGCCGAGCGGTCCAGGAGATTCTCAAAGAGTACACGAAGTCGGTTATCGGCGTGCAGAGGCTAAGTGAGCCGGGTATGTAAGACAAACAAAGGCTATGGAGGTAATAGGTAAGTGCGGATTCTTGAGGACTTGAAATTTGACGCGAACGGTTTGATTCCGGCAATCATCCAGGAGCAGGGGACAAACGAGGTGCTGATGGTCGCCTATATGAACAAGGAATCGGTTAAAAAAACGATTGAGACCGGGCGAACCTGGTTCTGGAGCAGAAGCCGGCAACAGTACTGGTGCAAAGGCGATACCTCCGGCCACGCGCAACACGTGAAAGAGTTGCGTTATGATTGCGACGCCGACGCGCTCCTTATTCTCGTCGAGCAAATAGGCGTTGCCTGCCATACCGGCCACAAGTCGTGCTTCTACAGGGCCGTCGATTTCTCAACCGGTGACAGTATTAAGATAGCCGAGCCCGAAGTCGAGATGGGTGGATAGGTCTATATTATTCGTGGATGCGAATCGGCACATACTGCAGTATGTGCCGGATGCTCATTAATGATCTAATCAATCAGTACTAAATCTTCAGGCCATCCTCCAACCTTAATAGAAGACAACCGCTCTCTGCTTTTTATATCTAAAACGTCGACAGTGCCGTTATCATAGTTTGCGACAAATATTTTATTCTTCACGGGGAGAACGGCTTGGAAATAGCAACCCACCTATGTCTGCAACAAGCACTGCATTTCTAAACATATCAAGGCAGCAAATAATATTTGTCGTTACTCTTTACAGCTAATACTTTTCTAGTATTACCCTTTTTAAAGGTGGTTTTTATAATTACAGCTTTTTCGTAAGCACTAGACAATATTACTAACCGCTCGACTTCGTCGTTTTTTAACATTTCTGCCTCTTTTCTCGGCCAGAGTTTATCGTGCTGATACCAGATATAATTATTGCTCGTTGGCTGATAAGAACTTGGGTCTGCCTGAGCAAGCTCAAGGTCTTTTGCTATTATCGAGTCTTCTGTGCTCCTTACATCCGGCAGGAACAAATAAACAGCGGCTTTACGATTACCGCTTCTTATAAAATTATAGTAATCCAGGGCCAGTTGATCTAATTCTTGGTAATCGCCCGCTTTAAAGAGAGGATTAATGGGTTTTTCCTTTTCAGATGGCAGGTAGACCTCTACAAATTTTCCCTCGACTTTAATCTTGAGCGACTGATCTTTTGCTACTCTGCTTGAGCAGCCGATCATGAGAAGCGCTAGTATGATTGCTATAAGCGCTCTGACCTTAAACCTCAAAAGCAGCCTCCTTAAGATAAGCAATTCAGCCTTACGAAAAATATACTGTTTGCATATAATGACACAATCATGATAACGCCAGAATGATAGGCAGGGGGCAGAAGCCCCCTGCCACTGCCATAAAGCTAGATTACCTCATACCCTTTTCGACAGTATACCCAGCTGGTGGTTTAAAGGTAAACTTATCTTCGCTAATTGAAGGATTTATCTCGACTTTGTCGATGAAGTGCTCAATTTTTTCATTTCCCGGCAGTGGATGGATGACAAGACCAAGCATTATGCCGGTTTCGCAATCGATATACACATCCCAATGGTCTTCCTTGGCAAGCTCACCAGGAAAGGCAACCTTAAGCTGGATTGCTTCTCTTTCACTAACGGTAGTCAAGCCGACCTTCTCTACCGACTTTGCATAGAGCTTAAGCTCTCTTCTAACGAAGTAGCTTGGATTGATATAGTCGTTTATTGGAGTGCTTACCAGCAGGTCATCGTTTTCGGTCAGAGTTGGGTCTTTTGCCCTTGCGACTGCCATTCTCTCTTCGAGCGCGGCTTGCTCTTGTGACGACATCGTTGATGCCGGAATATCGAATTCCCTTATTTTCTTAAGAGGGGTCTGCACCATTATTTGTTTGCGGCCGTTTTTTATGAGCATGCTCGGGCCTTCTTCGGAGCGATACTTATCTGGCCTTACAACCCATGCTCTAAACGTATCAGAGCTACTGCCGCGATTGGAATGACCTTCGACATAAATTGCTTTCCACTTGCCCCTGGATGCCTGCGCAAAATCCAGAACCTCGTCAACAGTGCTATCCGCCGTGAGTGGTCCTAACACGGAAGCCTTCACAGCTTGAGGCTTACCGGGTGCGTTGCTTATAGCAACACCAACAGTTATTGCTATCGCGACAAAGAGAACGAGCCGGCCCATCTTTGCATATGATCTCACCGTCATCACCTCCATGATTAGTAATAGACCCTTACTGCGTCAAACGCAACTTTTTGGCTCGACGAGTATCCGTAGCCGTCATGCCAATCATCTGCATAGATATCGCCATTAGATGCCGGCGTGCCGGCATATCCCGACGGCCAGCGCCCCGATTACGACTAAAGCCAACAAAGCATAACTTGCGAGGTTAGCCCTCAGCACGGCGTTTTTGACGACGCCGGCCTCGAAGTTCCGCATCATGAGCCTGCTGATTTGGTACTCGATGAGCCATGACGCGAAGAAGAACGGCACGAGCAGCACGAGCATCGCCACCGGGACCATCCAGTAAGCAGCCGACTCGTGGGGCAGCAGCCAGGGAGCTTGCCAGGTCACCGCGAGGACCTTGCCGGCGAGCGTCTCGACGCTGGGGCCGCCCCTACCGCCTCCGGTGATCGCCTGTACACCGAACAGAATCCCCCAGGTCACAGGAATCCCTACGACGGTTGAGATGATATTGCTGGTCGTTGCGACCTCAACCGTGCGTCTCACGGATGTGCCAAAGATGCGCATCAAAACGAATACCTCGAGAGCGACGACCGGGATGAGCATGACTGCCATCCCCGGCCAGGCGATAATTATCATAGGAAGGCCCATATCAGCGTATGCCGTCGAAGGTATGGCTAAGAACGAACCTACAACGAGCGACAATGCCACTGCTCGTTTCCCTTGCATCAAGCCCCTAAGCGGGCGAATAAACTTCAAATATCCGGTTACAATAAAGACGGTGTTGATGATTTTAATAACCATGCGCCCTCCGATCAACCAGTAATAATTCAATACCGGTGCTTGATGCCATTAAATCTGCTCTGGAAGCCGATTCTTTCGGCCCAGAGCGTTAGCGTTCTCTGTTGCCGGTGCTAGCGGGTTGAGTAGTAACATATTATTTCTTAGATGCGAATCGGCACTTTTCGCGACACAACAGGCGCTAGCGCGTACTGGCATCTACAAGAGCTAAATCCTCAGGCCATCCTCCAACCTTAATAGAAGACAACCGCTCTCTGCTTTTTATGTCCAAAACGTCGACAGTGCCGTTATCATAGTTTGCGACAAATATTTTATCCTTCACGGGGAGAACGAGGTGTGGCCCCTTAAAACCCTTAATGATATCCATAGTCCCCGTAGAAGGGTCAACTATGCTTATGCTATCTCCTGTGCGGGAAAGATCCTCGCCGCTGAAGTAAGTAATATAGAGCTTGTCATCATACCAGACCATACTGTTAGCCGACATGGATTGCTTTTCTAAATCAATCGTTTTTACGATTGATTTGCCCACAGGGTTAAACACAACTACTTTATCTATTGGTGATTCCTGAAAACCGTGGCCCGTCGATCTGGAGATTAAACCGTAGCCCATGCCCCTATCATCGAATACGATGGAATTGAAATAAGTATTAGTAAGCACTCTGCTGCTACGTTTTGTGTTAAGGTCGATCGATATAAGTGCTTGTTCATGCTTCTCATCAGGCGCATCGGAACTACTAGCAGACTTATCTGTAAGTGCGCTCGTATAGAGCTTGTCCTTAAATGGAGCTAAGTCCCCACCCGTGATGCCGAGCACTTCAATGCTGGTGGACTTATAGCCGTTCTTAGGCTCGATGATTTCACCGATTAAATTGCCATTCTTAAGCATGATACCGTTAATGACAACGATCTTGCCGTTCACATACGTTATCTCACCGGGGTTCCTGTTCTTTAATTTGAAGTAGCGCTCAACCCGCCCGGCCCGCACATTCACCACACCTATCACATTATCCGCATTGGAGCCGACGCCACCAGTTTGTGAAGTATAAATGATACCGTCATCACCCGCAGTGAAATCCAAGCTCAGCGATCTGAGCTTGATTTTATTGGTTATTTTCAGAGAATCAACTTCAATGCAGTAGATGGCTTTGCTTTCCTTGCTGCACAGCACGGCTAGTATTGGGTGGTGGTTTGCGTTGTTTTCGACAGGGGTGCCGATACGGCAACCGCTTGTAAGTGTTGCCATAATTGTTGCCAGGGTTATAATAGCAACTATCCGTGTTTTCATAGAATGTACCTATCCTTGAGGAATGCGCGTCATACAATACGTTAAGATGAGAACCGGTAGGCTCAGCTTTTACATAAAACTACTAACTACTAATTACTATATACGAAGATCGCAGTGTCATTATCGTTTACTAGGTCTATTGGCCAGACATAAAGCCCGCCATTTCCATCTAAATCCTTGTTTGCCGCAGTGTAATTGTACGAGGCCCAGCCTAGCTTACTGCAATACCATGCACTCTGATTGCTCTTCAAAGAAGTTACGCTATACGGTTCTCCGTTTTGTGCCGCGCAATAATTCTTCGCAGCAGTCCGTTGAGTTGAAGTCGTTCCCAAAACCAACAAGCCGTATGCTTCATCATAACCTCTATATTTTCTGGGTGTCTCTAATTGAACACCATCAACGGGCTGAGTATTAGCGCTCCAGATGCATTTTACGTCAAGGCCGTTATACTTTGAAGCGTCCCATTCACCCGCATGCCCGGTTGCAGTGCCTTGGGTTACAATAATGTCACCTGTATCGAACAGGGCAAATGACATATAGTTCACGCCATCTCCGTTACCACCCGCGCTTTCTGGTGGCACATCGGGTGAGGAACAACTTCTGGTTTGGGTAGGTTCCACTTATCCGGAACGGTTCCATCTTTGTTGCGATGTTTTATATCTTTCTGCTCTTTTCTGACATCGCCTTGTGTGTCGACGTCGTTCACTACAGCCATGGCTATACTTGCTTGCATTAGTAAGCCCAAGCAAATAAGCATCACGATTGTAATTCTGCTTTTCTTCATAAAAATCCTCCAGTTCATAAAGTCTTGCGGGTGAGTGAAGCCTACCGGTCGTCATTAGTGCAAAGCGCGGGTGAGAAGAACCTATCTCAACACAGGACAAAAAGACAACGCTTGAAACCCCACCCCCTTGATTGTCTCCGCCTTAAGAGCGTTTCTCCTGTCCCATGCTTGCCGCACAAAGCTTAATCGTTAGGTTAGGTGGAAATCCTAGCTAGGGGTATCGGTAAAAAGTAGTAATCATCGATAATCGGGGTATGAATTAATTTGGTACTTTTGCAGATAGGCCGGTAAGCACTTACTTATTTAGTCGAACTACGTTCATTATAGAAATAAGAGATAGCTTGGGTTCTAGATTTGATCTTTAATTTCTTTAAGATACTAGATACATGCGTTTTTATCGTAGACTCCGAAAGAAAGAGTATCTCGGCGATCTCCTTATTGCTTTTGCCTCCCGACAGAAGACGCAATACATCCGTCTCTCTCTGAGATAATGGAACCAGCTTGTAAGCTATCTCCAATTCCTTGTGGGTTTGTTCAAGGTCATGTTTTGCGGTCTCGGTTTCTCGCTTGCTTGTCTCTAATTGTTCGATAAGAACAGCGGGATATGCAAAAAAAATGGAGGCTAAGAAAAATGAAACGAAATTTGATATTAGGGAATCAATTCTTCCCATTTCGGTGATTTTTCCGACTGAGTATCCGTTAGCATAAAGGACGGATATATAAAGAAAGCTAAAGGTTGCCGCAGAATATATCGCACCTTTCAGTGTAAAAAGGAGGGCCGATAGGAGTAGGGGGCTTATGCAATAAAGATAAAACGGGCTTGCCCAACCCCCTGTCAGGTGAAGGATCAATGCGCAGAAGATTAAATCGATGGCTAGCAAAAGAGGCGCCTTTTTAAGTCTTTCATAAATCCACATCGGGTATACGCTGAGTATCAAATTGTAGACAAAAACAAGAATAACCGGCAAAAGTACGGAAGGATATTCCTTCGCCAAGCTGAGGATTATAACGTTTCCTAGAGTCAACCAACGATATAGTATAAGAAAAAGAAACGCTTTATCTTTGCTCTGTCTTTTCAGCACAATATTTTGCCCTTTCCGCTTTCCGTAGATAAGCATGCCTTATAGAATTATGAGACCGTGATACTGTTACAGAATAGCACGCATATCGGTTAGTTACCATCACACAACACCGTTGTTTCCTAAAAATGAGCGTGTCCTATACTTAGTTGAAATTGAAGCGGCTCCCAACTCGTGGTTTG
>JASEGT010000049.1 GCA_030018005.1 Actinomycetota bacterium | reverse complement strand
GTAACAAGGATACGGTTATTTAATTGACGCTTTAAGGGGAATAAGGTTCCGATAGAAGTGGACAGTACAACGTTGCCTACTTCGCGATCCAGCACTCATAGAGATTCCAGAAGGGACCTTCGAAAGAGATATTATCGCGGATGCCGTAGACGCGCCCATCATACGCTATTACATGGGGATGCTGGTAGAGCGGGATTACAACCGCGTCGTCGCTGAGTTTATCTTGGGCGATTCTATAGACAGCCGCACGTTCCTTCTGGTTGACAGTCCGGCCAAGCCGTTTAACGACATCGGTGATGAAGCTGTCATTGTAACCGTAATAGTTAAAACCTGCCGGTGGAGCCATATCTGACGCAAAAAGATGCTGAAGCTTAGGCTCATCGCCGGCCAGCCACGCCCAGACGCCTATTTCAAAACCTCCTCCGGGCAACTTCGTATTGAAAAATGTTTCCTCGGCAGCATTCTTCACCTCGACCCGTATCCCCGCACGCATTAGGTCTTCTTTGATTATATCTACCGTCCGCTCTCTCACCTTGTTGCCGGCTGTCGTACTTATCTCCAGCTTAAGCGGCTTGCCGTCTTTTTCGTAGATCCCGTTTGCGCCTCGGCTGAAACCCGCCTTTTGCAGATAGTCCCGCACCTTGTCGAGGTTGTAGTCATAGGCTTTCCATGAGGGGACGTAGTAACGGTCTTGCTGCGGCATCACGACACTCTGCAGTACCTTCTCGTCTCCGGTGGCTTCTTTGGCGATCTTCTTACGGTCCAACGCGTGTGCTATCGCTTTTCTCACATTCTCATCGCCTAAACGGGTGTTTTTCAAGTTAAAACCGATGTGCTCCCAGACTAGACCCGGTTCTATCCTTACTTCTTTAGCTTCGAGCGTAATCAGACGCTCGATGAACTTTATGTCGGACGGTGCATAGACCATATCTAACTCGCCGTCCCTAAACCCCGTAAACATCGAATCGCTTTTAGGTTCAAATTTAAAGATCACCTGGTCTATGTAGGGTTCTTTGTCCCAGAAGTTCTCATTTCTGGTAATTGTAATGCTCTCGCCTTTGGTCCATTTCTTAAATCTATACGGCCCACTCGCAAATGTTATCATCTGGCTGAGCAAATCGTCATAACTCCTACCGTTAAGTAGATGTTTGGGCAATATGGGATAGGTCGTGGAGAACAGCTCCTTGTAGTGCATATACGGTTCTTTAAAGATCATCTTCACCGTTTTGGCATCCGGGGTTTGGATGGTTTCGATTTTGTCATAGCCCGCACGGTCGGCGACGTTTCGTTTGGGATCCATGATGTTTTGCCACGTAAACTGGACATCCCAAGACGTAATCGGCTCCCCGTCGCTCCATACTGCTTCTTCTTTTATCCGGTAGGTCACGGTAAACGGGTTCTGCGTCACCAGCCCGTTTTCAATCGTGGGAACAGTTTCGGCGATACGGGGCGCGTGTGCAAGTGATGGGGTCACAACAAGTAGTCCCCAGAGGATATTCGCTGTGACCAGCTTTGTCGCCATTGACGTTCCATCGGGCAGAAACGGATTAAGGCTCGCGGGCTCCTCGCTCACACCTATGACCAGGTTTCCTCCGGTCACCGGCTTGCCCGGTTTTGCGACGCCCACTGGGTCGCCATCATTCGAAGGATTGCAACCGGACACAATAGTCAAGGTAAGCGCTAGGATAAGCAGATATACCGTTACACGTTTTTCTCTAACCACCATAAACAGGAATCACCTTCAGCGTTACCGGCAGTTTGCTCACTGCTCATACTCTATCTGAATGTCCGGCCATCTCGTTTGGCTCGTGTCGACGCTTTGAGTTCAATAAAAAAGCGCCTCAAAACAGAAGCGCTCAGTGTCATTAAGCTCGATATAAGGTCATCCGATGCAACCTAGACGCCTTAAAGGCCGCCTTTTTGGGTTAAATAGTAAAGAATCATGCTCGTAACACCAAAGCCGATAGCAATCGCAACCGTTATACGGTTTAGATTCTTCTCGATAATACTCGTACCCGAAAACGTCGTAGGAAGAGCGCCGCCAAAAGCGTTTGAAAGACCGGTCCCTTTGCCCGAGTGTAGAAGAACGGCGACGATTAGGCCGAGCGAAAAGATAACATGAATCGTCTCAACAAAAACTACCACGGTAACCTCCTAAAATAATAAACCTTTAAAATAATAGCATATTTCGCGAAGCTTTGGAATAATCGCGCGTTAATCGCGCACAATCAGGGATTGTCCGGTCATCTCCGCGGGTTTCTCGATTTTCAGGACATCAAGAAGCGTCGGCGCTATATCGGCGAGTATGCCTCCGCCGGCCAACCTCAGGTGCTCATCAGTTATAAAATATAACGGTACTTCGTTGGTGGTGTGTGCCGTAAAAGGCTGGTCGTGCCCGCTGTCGGTCATCTTGTCCGCATTGCCGTGGTCGGACGTTATGAGTATGATACCTCCGGCGCTCCGGACGGACTCGACGATGAGCCCCACGCACCTATCGACCGCTTCCACCGCTTTAATGGCAGCTTCGAAAATACCGGTGTGCCCCACCATATCTCCATTGGCAAAGTTGACGACAATAAAATCATACTCGCCCGAGCCAATGGCATTCACGACTACGTCGGCTACCTCATCTGCACTCATCTCCGGTTTCAAGTCGTAGGTCGCCACTTTCGGAGAGGCTATGAGCACGCGGGCTTCTCCCGGTTTCGGCTTCTCTTCGCCGCCATTGAAGAAGAAAGTGACGTGAGCGTACTTCTCGGTCTCGGCGACATGGAGCTGTCGCAGACCGTGAGCGGCAAGAACGTCGGCGAGAACGTTGGTAAGCTCTTGCGGCGGGAAGGCTACCGGGACGTCAAAATTGGCGTCGTATTGAGTCATGCAGATATAAGAGACCTCGGGCGGCCGAGGCCCCCGGTCGAAATCGGTAAAATCATCCTCGATAAAAGCACGTGTTATCTCGCGAGCTCTATCGGCTCTAAAATTAAAGAAAATCACCGAATCGTCGCGATCGACCGTGGCAACAGGAGAATCGAGTTCCCGGTCGATGATTATCGTCGGTACCACAAACTCGTCGACGCGCGAGGCTTTATATGATGATATCACAGCCTCAGCCGCCGTATACGCGCGCTCACCCTCGGCGTAGACCATCGCATCATACGCCATCTTGACCCTATCCCAGCGATTATCCCGGTCCATAGCATAGTAACGGCCTATTACCGTGGCCACCCTGCCAAGCCCGGTATCCTGCATCTTCGTTTCGAGACGTTGGAAATACTCGAGGGCACTCTTCGGCAGAACGTCGCGTCCGTCAAGAAAAGCGTGGATATAGAGCCGTTCGACGCCGTTCATCTTCGCCATATCGATTAAGGCAAATAGATGCTCCTCGTGGCTGTGAACCCCGCCGTCGGACAGCAATCCCATTAGATGAACAGCTCTTCCTTCCTTCGTACAACCGCTAAAAGCTGCAAGGAGCGCCGCGTTCTCAAAGAAATCGCCATCGCGAATCGATTTGCTAATTCGCGTGATTTCCTGGTAGACGACACGTCCCGCGCCGATATTGAGGTGTCCCACCTCCGAGTTTCCCATTTGCCCCTCGGGCAGACCGACCGCCTCACCGGAGGCCATCAGGGTCGAAAACGGGTACGCCTCTTCATAGTGATCAAGATTGGGCGTGTCGGCCGCTGCCACGGCGTTCCCTTCTAAATCGGGGTTTTCGCCCCAGCCGTCAAGAATACAAAGAACAACCGGTTTGGGTCGCTTCGTCATGCTTTGCTCGTTCAATATAGTGATCTCTCCAGTTCAGGGTCGTAAATAGTCAGTCATACTCCGCGCAACGACTTCGCGCGTCATCGAATCGCGGTCGCCCTAATCTATCTTAGCATTCAACCGCAACTACTGCTTTCTCGCGTTGCGCACGATGCTGGCAAAGCTCTCCGCCTCCAGGCTCGCACCTCCGACCAGGGCACCGTTGATATCCGGCTCAGCCATGAATTCCGCGATATTGCCGCCCTTTACGCTTCCGCCGTAAAGAACCGGCACCGCTTTCGCGATCTCTTCGTTAAATCTCGAAGCCAATACTTTGCGGATGTGAGAAATAATGTTGTTGGCATCCTCGGGAAGCGCCGTCTTGCCGGTCCCTATCGCCCAAATCGGCTCGTAGGCTATGACAAAGTCCTTCATGTCGCTTTCGCTTAACCCTTCGGTGCCCGCCAAGATTTGCGACCCGATGAACGCTTCCGCCTGGCCGGATTCGCGCTGCTCAAGCGACTCTCCGCAACACATTATCGGCGTGATGTTATGCGCCAGCGCGGCCTTGACTTTTTTGTTTACCGTCTCATCGGTTTCGCCGAAGTACATACGCCGCTCGGAATGTCCGATTATGACGAACTCGCACTCGAGGTCTTTGAGCATCACAGGCGAGACTTCGCCGGTGTAAGCGCCCTCGTCCTCCCAGTGCATATTCTGCGCGCCGAGCTTTATCGGCGGCTTATCCTGACCAAGCACCGTATAGATACTCTTGAGCGCTGTCAGAGGCGGGCAAACGATAACTTCGACACCCTCAAGCCCCGCACCGTCCGCCGCTATACTATCGAGTTGGACCTCGAGTTCCTGCACTAAAAAGACAGCTTCCTTCGCAGTCTTATACATCTTCCAATTGCCCGCTATGATTCGACGCTTATCCGACATACCTTCTCCCTTCGATTCCGCGGTTTCTCAATCCCTACTTATCCATCAGTGCTTCGTAACCGGGGAGCACTTTACCCTCGAGAAGCTCGAGTGAGGCGCCGCCGCCGGTAGAGACGAACGTGACCTTTTCTTCGAGATGAAATTTTTTCAGCGCCGCGATCGAATCGCCGCCGCCGATAATACTTGTCGCCACCGAATTCGCGATAGCCGATGCTATCTCTTCGGTCCCCCGCGAGAACTGCTCGATTTCAAAGACCCCCATAGGCCCGTTCCAGAAAAGCGTGCGGGAGTTGCCTATCACGCCCCGATACACGGCTATCGAGTCTGGCCCGATGTCCAATCCCATCCAGCCGTCCGGGATGGAATCGACATGAACGACCCTCGCTTCGGCATCAGGACTTATCTCTCTTGCGATGACTACATCGGACGGCAGGTAAATCGGAATATCTTTTTGCGCGGCTTGCTCGATTACCCCACGGCAAAAGTCGAGTTTATCCTCCTCGAGCAGCGAATTTCCAATATCGTAACCTTTGGCTTTCAAGAAAGTGAAACACATGCCACCTCCGATTAAGAGGGCGTTGACGATATCGAGAAATTTTTCGATGACCCCTATCTTGTCCGATACTTTGCTCCCGCCTAAAATAGCGATGAGCGGTCGGTCGGGGTCTTTAAGAATAGCGGCCAGGGTGTCTATCTCTTTTTCAAGGAGCAAACCGGCGACTGCGGGCATATGTTTACTAAGGCCGACGATCGAGGCGTGCGCCCTATGGGACGCGCCGAACGCGTCGTTGACATAGACATCGGCCAGTTGTCCGAGTTGGCTCGCAAATTCGGGGTCGTTCTTCTTCTCACCTTCATTGAAACGGAGGTTTTCGAGGAGCAATATCCCGCCCGGCTCCAACCTGTCTATGGCCTCCTTGACGTCGTCGCCGACGGTACTGTCCGCTTTTTCGACCTGCTTGCCGAGTATGTCGGCGAGTTCCTGCGCCACCGGATCGAGACGCAAGGCATCGTCTACCCCTTTGGGCCGCCCCAGGTGGCTCATCAAAACGACTTTAGCCCCCTGTTCGGTCAAGTACTCGATAGTCGGCAGAGCCGCTCTTATCCTGCTATCGTCGGTAACAACACCTTCTCGTAAGGGCACGTTGAAATCGACCCTTACCAGCACGCGCTTTCCGGATACATCGATATCCCGCACGGTCTTCTTATCCAACTTCCTCCCCCTCTATCAAATCTCGTGTCTCAAGTCCCGTTTAGCTAATTCCCGGCCAAAGCTTTCCAATCATCAGCTCAGGTGGACAGAAAGCCGATAGCAGATGCGCGCCGAGAACTCACATTCGCCGGCCCACACCTGCTATCCTGTTGCGCATATTTTATCGTTATTCGGCAATCATTTTAGTAAGATCGACGAGCCTGTTCGAGTAACCCCACTCGTTGTCGTACCATGAGAGAACTTTCGCTATTTTGCCGTGGACCATTGTCGAGAGCCCGTCGAAAATCGACGAGCGCGGGTCGCCGACGACATCGATGGAGACTATCGGGTCTTCGGTGTAACCGAGATAATCTATCCAGTGGTCGGTATCGGAGGCTTCTTCGATTACCCTGTTTATATCCGCAGCCGTAGCCTCTTTCGTCAACTCGAAGGTAAGGTCGCAGAGCGAGCCGTCCGGCACCGGCACCCTGAGAGCCATACCGTCCATCTTGCCTAGAAGCTCGGGTACTACGAGGCCTATCGCTTTCGCCGCACCGGTCGAAGTCGGGATAATCGACATAGCAGCCGCGCGCGACCTTCTCAAATCTTTGTGCGGCATATCGAGAAGCGCCTGGTCGTTCGTGTAGGCGTGGACCGTTGTCATGAAGCCGCGCTCGATACCGAAGTTATCCATTATCAACTTGGCAACCGGCGCGAGGCAGTTGGTCGTGCACGATGCGTTCGAGATTATCCTGTGCTCGGCCTTGAGCTTTTCGTCGTTGACGCCGAGAACGACCGTGATGTCCTCGCCTTTGGCCGGCGCCGAGATAATGACCTTCTTAGCGCCCGCATCTAAGTGCTTCTTCGCGTCTTCGGCTTTTGTGAAACGTCCGGTCGACTCGATGACGATGTCTACACCGAGGTCGCCCCACGGAATATTGGCCGGGTCGCGCTCGGCAAAGACTTTGAGTTCGTCGCCGTCGATGTCGATGCTGTTCTCTTTGGCTTCGACGATTAGGTCGAGTACGCCGAAGATCGAGTCGTACTGGAGCAGGTGCGCCAGCGTCCTGGCATCGGTCAAGTCGTTTACCGCGACTATCTCGATATCCGGGTCATCGAAAGCGGCCCTAAACACATTCCTGCCAATCCTGCCGAAACCATTGATGCCTACCTTGATTGCCATACATCTTCCTCCCCTGCAAAAAAAACAATTTACATTAAACTGTCAGGTTTTCTGGATAGCCCTTGCTCAAATATTTTAACACATTAACACATTAAATTGACAAACAATTATGCGACTTGCAGCGTACCCGGTTGAGTTTTCCCCATTACGGTATGATGTAAAACCTTAACGCAGGCTTTTTGCCAGCTTCGACAACCGCCTGACCCGATGATAGATTGCTGATTTGCTCAGCGGTGGGTCGAAAAGCTCCCCCAGCTCTCGTAGGCTTGCATAGGGATATTCGACGCGCGCGCGCGCGAATTCCTGCAAACTCGGTGGTAAATTTTCCAATCCGATGTTGGAGTCGATGGCTCTGATGTGGTCTACCTGTTCGGCGGCGGCGCTGACAGCCTTGTTGACGTTTGCGGTGTCACAGTTTACAAGACGGTTGACTTGACCCCGCATCTCTTTTAATATGCGCTGGTCTTCCCATTCAAGAACCGCGGTGTGCGCCCCGATAAGAACGAGCATTTTTGCTATCTCCTCGCTATCCTTCAAGTAGACGGCGAAATTTCGCTGACGTTCACTTATCTTTGCGTGCAATCCAAGTCTGTTTATGAGAGACCGTAGGTCCTCCGCGAGTCCCTCGTTGTCGGTCGCCAGCTCGAAGTGATAATCACGCTTGGGGTCGCTTACAAAACCGCCCCCGAGAAACGCACCCCGAAGATAAGCCACCGCGCAGCAGTCCCGTTTGACGATTCTCGGCAAAATACCGGGCACGTACCGCGACCGGTCGTCGATTATGGCGATCTCGTTGAGCGCCTGCGTGATGGCCGGCTGGTCCGGGATATGGATGAGGTAGTTGTTGACTTTGTGAAGAACCGATCTCCTAACTATGGATTCGACCTTCAGCGAGAACTCATCGGTTAGATATTTATACAAGAGGCGCGCGGCCGCGGCGTTTTCCGTAGCGATATCGAGCGCGAGGCGCCCATCCCCGAGCAGGTGAAGCGTTCCGTCCATATGTATTATCGCCGATACTTCAGCCCTCATGCAGCAAGCTCGTTTTGGCTGCAACTTGGCGAGTTCGTTTTTAACCTGTGTCGAAAATGCCAACTAAAACTCCTTGAGCTTCACTTGTGACAGGCTCCCCAGGGATTATTGCCTGGGCCTAGGTCTGAGCCCGAGCCTGGTTCGCGGTTCATTAAAAACCCCGCGGCTACTTCAATTCTCTCAAAATCGCCGTCAGCTTTTTTGAACTATGGCATGACGGTTTGTCCTCGTCCAACACATCGGCGGAAATAACATTTACTCCTAAAGTCTCGATATCCTCGATATTCGCGGAGACTTGATAGCGCCTACCTTCGGCAAAATCGATGACCCTATCTTCGGGCACCGGCTCGGAATTGATTATCATGACGTCGACCCAGTCCCTGGGTCCGTGGTCGAAAATCGCGCCGATATGGTCGTATGCGGTGAAAAGGTCGGTCTCCCCGGGTTGTGTCATGACGTTGCAGATGTAAATCTTTATCGCGTTCGTCTCCGAGAGCGCCTGCCCTATACCGCTGACTATCAGGTTCGGGAGAATGCTCGTAAAGACGCTTCCCGGCCCCATGATAACCTGGTCCGCTTCGAGAATCGCCTCGACCGCCGCCGGGTATGCTTGCGTCTCGGGTGGATCTAGATATACCTCTTTAAGCGGCCTGGTCGTCGTCGCGATACTAGCTTGCCCTTCAATCGGATCCCCAGCGTACGTGGCCGCGCGCAATATGACGTTATCAATCGTCGAAGGGAGAACGCGCCCGGCAACGTCGAGAAGTTCAGCCGCGGCGTTAATGCCATGATCAAAACCACCGCGCAAGTCGGTGAGCGCGGCGATTATCAGGTTGCCGAGGTTGTGTCCGGTGATTCCGGCACCTTCCTTGAAACGATACTTGAAAAGCTCGGCCATGGGCTCATCACCCGCGAGTGCCACGAGGCAGTTGCGGATGTCGCCGGGCGGCAGCATTCCCAAATCGCGACGGAGACGACCGGAGCTTCCCCCGTCATCGGCCACGCTGACTATCGCTGTTACCTCGGATGCATATTCCTTTATGCTTTTAAGCGCTATCGGCAAACCGGTTCCCCCGCCGATTGCCACGACTTTTATCCCTGGCATACGATTCCTTATCTCCCGCCTGATATAGGGGGACGTTCCTCGAATATAGCGGATTTGCTCACAGATTTGCTTATGGACACCCATCGGACACCTAAGATTCTCTGAATCCGTGAAATCCGAGGAACGTCCCCCTACCCCTACTTGCTTCTCTGGTAATCACGATGACGGACAACGACATTGTAATCCTTCTCGCGCAAGAATTTCGCTGCTTCCTCGGCGATTGCCACCGAACGATGCTTTCCACCCGTGCACCCTATCGCAATAGTGAGGTGGGTCTTGCCTTCGACTACATACCTCGGCAGCAAAAAGGCGAGCAAACCGGTGAACTTCTTGATGAAGGTGCGGCTCTCGGACCTGTTAAGCACAAAATCACAGACCTTCTCGTTCGTGCCGTCAAAATCCCGGAGCGCCTCGATGTAGTGCGGGTTGGGTAGAAAGCGCACGTCCATTACTAGATCGGCATCGAGCGGCATCCCGTACTTATAGCCGAACGACATGATCGTTATCATGATGCCTTTTTTCTGTTTATCCTGTTTAAGAATCGCGGTGCGAATCTTATCCTTCAGTTCGAAAGATGCTAGGCCGCTCGTATCGATGACAAGGTTAGCCTGCCCTCTGAGCTGCTCCATGATATGGCGCTCTTTGTGGATGCCTTCGACGATAGCCCCTTCTTCGGAGAGCGGGTGCCTGCGGCGCGTTTCTTTGAAACGCTTGACCAACACCTCATCGGATGCCTCCAAGAAAAGAATCTGGTATTTGATGTCCAGCTCTTTCAGCTTTTGCAGTTCTTCGAGGAGGTCGTCGAAGAACTCCCCTCCGCGCACGTCGCAGACGACCGCCACTTGATTGATTTTGCTCCCTGGAAGCGTAGCCAGCTCGGCCATCTTCGGGATTAGTGATGGGGGCAGGTTGTCGATGCAGAAAAATCCCATGTCCTCGAAGCACTTTATTGCTTCGGACCTTCCCGCGCCGGATAGTCCTGTTATGATTGCGAATTCGATGTTAGGGTTCAAAAGTAGCTATACCTCGCTCCCGGATTTTCTTTTATTCTAACTTATTTTTCGGCTTCACGCCGGCGCGCTGTGAGCTTTATGTAGAAGAACTGAGAACTGGGGTCAGGTCTTTACTTTTAACTTAGAGGTTCTGAGAAGTGGGGTCAGGTCTTTACTTTTAACTTAGAGGTTCTTCCGCCCGTACTCGATTGCCGTCGCCCAAGGTTATCCCCTCGAGTTCGAGGAGTCGCTCCTTCCAACCCTTCGGCCCGCTCCATCCCCCAAGTCGGCCGTCGCTCCTGAGTACGCGATGGCACGGCACCACAATCGGCACCGGGTTTTTCGCCAGCGCATTGCCGACCGCGCGAGCCGCGCGCCCGCTACCGCACTCCTCCGCCAAGTCCCTATATCCGATGGTCTCACCGTAGGAAAGACCTCTCAGCTTGTTCAATACGGTGCGCTCGAAGTCGCTCAGGCGCCCGAAATCTATCTCGACATCGAAACTAACCCGCTCTCCGCTAAAGTATCTAGCTAAGGTCGAGGTTAATCCATAATCCTGATTCTGAATGTGTTTATACTGCTCAAAACGCTCGTCTAGCTCAACCAACAAGTCTTGCGCCGAAAGTGACGGGAAGAGCACGCGCACCAATCCTTTTTCGCTAAAGAGCAAGGCCCCGTCGCCCCACTCTGTCTCGTAGATGCAATAAGTCTTCACAGCTTTCCCCCGTTACTATGGAAATGGCGGTGTACGCGCTCGGCGATTATATCCGGAAGGCCGGGTATGCTTTTTAGTTCCTCAAGCGCGGCATCGGCAATCACGCCGGGCGCGCCGAAATGCGTCAACAGTAAACGCTTCCGGTTCTCGCCGACTCCCGGTATCTTATCGAGCGTCGATTCGACCATCGCTTTGCCGCGCAGCTTGCGGTGGTAGGCAATCGCATAGCGGTGCGCTTCATCGCGCATCCGCTGGAGCAGCTTGAGAGCCTCCGATGACCTGTCGAGTATGAGGGAATCCGGCTGTCCGGGCATAAACACAGCCTCTTCTCTCTTGGCCAGGCCGATGATGGGAATATCCGGGTAGCCCTTCTCCTGGAGCGCCGAAATGGCGGCTGATAGCTGGCCTTTGCCGCCATCCACGATTATCAAGTCGGGCACAGCAGCGAACGAGGGGTCGAAGTCATCGCCCAGATGCCCCAGCCTCCTGCTGATTACCTCGTGTATCATGGCAAAGTCGTTGAGGCCTTCGACATGCTTTATCTTGAACTTCCGGTAGTCGCCTTTGGAGGCGCGGCCATTGATGAAAACGGTCATCGACCCAACAGAATTCGAGCCGTGAGTCGTCGATATATCGAAACATTCGATTCGCCCGGGCGGGCCGGCAAGGCCCAGGGCGCTCGCGAGAGAGGTCAGGGCCAGCGTGGCCGACTCCTGCTCCCATGAATATTTTATAGCCGACATCGCCAGTGCGTGCCGGGCGTTCGACGACGCCATCTCCAGCAAGTCCCGCTTCGCCCCCCGTTGCGCCGTCTTTATAGTTACTTTGGAGCCGCGGCGAATGCCCAGCCATTCCTCTATCAACTCCCGGTCTTCGACCGCACCGGGCACGATTATTTGCGGCGGCACTGCAACCGATGAGACATAATGCTGTTTGATGAACGCGCTAACCACGTCCTCGTCGAGCCCACCCCGCGCGAGAACGAAATTATCGCTTCCGATAAGCTTGCCGTCGCGTATGACGAGCAGGTTGACACCGGCCAGCGAATCTTCGAGGCTGTAGCCGATAGCGTCGTAATCCTCGCCGGCTTCCGAAACTATCTTCTGTTTCTGCAGAACATGCCGGGCGGCTTCGAGCCGGTCGCGGACGCGCGCCGCGCGCTCGAACTCGAGGCCGGCTGCCGCTTCTTCCATCTCGGCTTCGAGTTGCTTAACAACCGGATTGGGGCGCCCCTCCAAGAATAGCTCGACCTGCTCCATCATCTCCCGGTACTCGTCTTTCGCGACCGCGCCTATACACGGCCCCAGACAGCGTTTGATATGGTAGTTAAGGCACGGCGAGCCGGTCGATTTGCCGGGCTTGGCGCGCTTGCACGTGCGAAACGGAAAAATCCGCCTTAACGTGTCAAAGGTCTCGCGCACCGGCTGCACACTCGTATACGGGCCGTAATATTTCGTGCCCTTCCTGTGGCGCTCCCGCGTCACCATGATTCGCGGGAACTCGTCCTGCCAGGTTATCGCGAGATAGGGATAGCTCTTGTCGTCCCGGTATGAGACGTTGAACACCGGGCGGTATTTCTTTATCAGGTTGCACTCGAGAACGAGCGCTTCTATCTCGTTGCCGGTCACGTAGAAATCGAAGTCGGCGATTCGCTCGACGAGCGCCCGGGTCTTCGGGTCTGTGCCCCTATTGTGGAAATACGAGCGCATGCGGTTCTTGAGGGATTTTGCCTTACCTACATAGATGACTTTGGCGTCGATGTCCCGGTAGATATAGACGCCGGGGCTGTTCGGCACGCTTTTCAGTTGTTCGAGTAATCGGGATTTGTTTTTCACAGGGGTCGTCCTTACCAGCGGAGATGGTGACTTGCTTCGCTACTTCTCCTCCACCCGAAGTACTTGCATAAACGCGTCTTGCGGCACTTCTACGCGTCCGACCTGCTTCATCTTGCGCTTGCCTTCCTTCTGCTTCTCGAGAAGCTTGCGCTTTCTACTGATATCGCCGCCGTAGCACTTGGCGGTAACATCCTTTCGTCTCGCTTTGACGGTCTCGCGCGCGATTATCTTGCTCCCTATCGCCGCTTGGATGGCGACCTCGAACATCTGCTTCGGGATTATCTCATGGAGCTTGGCTACGAGTTCTTTGCCGCGATAATAGGCTTTTTCTTTCGGAACGATGCTCGAAAACGCGTCGACAGGCGTACCCGCCAACATCACGTCTAGTTTGACCAGCTCGGTCTGGCGATAACCTAAATGCTCATAATCGAGCGACGCGTAACCGCGAGTGCGCGACTTGAGCTGGTTGAAAAAGTCGAGCAATATCTCGGAAAGCGGCAGCTCGTAATGGAGTTCGACCCGGTTCTCGCTCAAATACTGCATGTTCTTGAACTCACCGCGCCGCTCCTGGCATATATCCATAATAGCGCCGACGTATTCCGGCGGCAGCAGAATAACGGCCGAGACGAACGGCTCCTCCATCTTCTCTACCTCGTGGGGCTGGGGCATATCCGACGGATTCCTGATAGCGTCCTGCACCCCGTTGGTCCTGGTTATTCTATACGCCACGCTCGGCGCGGTCGCTACCAGCTCCAGGTTGTATTCGCGCTCGAGGCGCTCCTTGATTATCTCCATATGGAGCAGCCCAAGAAAACCGCACCTGAAACCAAAACCGAGCGCCGAAGACGTCTCCGGCTCATATACGAGCGCCGGGTCGTTTAGCTGTAATTTCGCGAGCGCGTCGCGTAAATCCTCATATTGGCTCCCATCGACCGGGTATAAGCCCGAGAAAACCATCGGTTTGACTTCGCTGTAGCCGGGAAGCGGCGCGTCGGCACCGTGTTTCGCGTTTGTTATCGTGTCGCCGACCTTGCTGTCGCGTACATCCTTGACGCCGGCGATAAGATAGCCTACCTCACCCGCCGCAAGCCCATCGACCTTCTGCATCTCGGGGCGAAGCACACCTATCTCTTCGACTTCGGCCACGCGCCCGGTCGCCATCATCTTGATCTTATCGCCTTTTTGTATGGAACCGTCTACCACGCGGATATAGACTATAACGCCCCGGTATGAATCGAATAGCGAGTCGAATATGAGCGCTTTAAGCGGCGCATCCGGCTTGCCGGACGGCGCGGGAATCTTTCTTACGATGGCTTCGAGCACGTCGAGCGTGCCCTCCCCTGTCTTAGCGCTTACGAGCAGCGCATCGCTCGTATCGATGGCGAGGCTCTCCTCTATCTCTTTGGCTACCCTGACGGGGTCGGCGCTGGGAAGGTCTATTTTATTGATGACCGGAACGACCTCGAGGTTGTTCTCGAGCGCCAAGAAAGTGTTTGCGAGTGTTTGAGCCTCGACCCCCTGAGCCGCATCGACAACGAGAAGCGCCCCCTCGCAGGCGGCGAGGCTGCGCGAGACTTCATAGGTAAAATCGACGTGCCCGGGGGTGTCGATAAGGTTGAGGATATAGTCCTGCCCGTCCTTGGCCTTGTAGTTAATGCGCACGGCGCGGGCCTTTATCGTGATGCCGCGCTCGCGCTCGAGGTCCATCGAATCGAGGATCTGGTTCATCATCTCACGCCCCGAGACCGTGTGGGTAACCTCGAGCATCCTGTCGGCAAGCGTCGACTTGCCATGGTCTATATGGGCAATAATGCTAAAATTTCTGATATTCTGTTGATTCATTATATAGATGTCGCTTTCGCGCCCTTAAATCTCCTTAGTAACTTCTTAATAAAATCGACCTCTTCGACACCGAACAATAGGGACAACCCGAGATATACGACGAAGCCGAGCACCGCGGCGCCTCCGATTTCAGCAGCCAAGCCGATCATACGCGGCAACTCCACGCTCCCGACACCGTAATGAACGAGATACATCGCGCCCCCCGCCGGTATCGCCGCCATAATCTGCTTCCCCATCGCCCTAAGCATATGCGAGGCCCCGATCGGGCCTATCTTGCCGCGCAGCACGTAAAGCTGGGCTATGACGGCAAAAGTAAGCGCCAGCGCATATGCCAGTGGCAGACCTGGAACCCCCACCATACCGATGAATAGGAAGTTGAACAGAATCTGCAACGGAACGCTGACGGCACCTATCTTTAACGGCGTTTTTGTGTCCTGCAGTGAATAATATACCCTGGTCAACATATTGTAAAGCGAGAACGATAGCAGTGCGAAGGCAAAAGACGTTAGCACTGCCGCCGTAATCGTCGTACCGGCTGCGTCAAATCGTCCACGCTCAAGCGTGAGCCCGATGATCGGTTTTGCCATTATCCCGACAAACATAGCCGACGGAATGGTAATAAACGACGTCGCGCGCACGCCGAGCGAGAGCGTCTTCTTGAAGCTCTGAAAGTCCTTACTGTTCGCATACCGAGACAGCTCAGGAAAGATGGCCGTCGTAATCGAGACGATAAAAATCGCGTAAGGCAACTGAAAGAACGCTAGAGCATATGCATAAGCGGTCGGGCCCTTATCGAATGGCTGCAACAGCGAGTAGATGATGAAGGTGTTGATTTGGGTGGTCGCGGCAAATCCAAGCATCGGAAGACCCAATCTGGCCACCTGTTTGACCGCCGGATGATGCCAGTTAAAAGAGAGCCGTGGCCTTAAGCCTATCTTTAAAACAGAAGGGATTTGCACCAGGGCCATCACCACTACGCCCATCATCGTACCAATGGCCAGCGCCGCCAAGGCGAAATCGGGATTGCTTTCGCTAAAAGGAACATACAGGCCCAGAACCGTTACAATGACGACCAGGTTATTGAATATCGGTGCCGCCATCGGTATCGTGAACCTGCGCTGTGAGTTAAGCGCACCCGTAAATACCGCCGCCAGCGCGTAGAACATTATCTTGAGCGAGAACACCCTGAAGAAAAAGATCATCAGCGGGGTCGCCTTTGATGGGTCGCGCATGGTCATCAACTGAACGATAGCCGGTGCGAACAGAAAACTAAACAAACTCAACACAATACCCAGGACAAAAATAATATTCGTGAGGTTGCTTATCATATAGCGGGACTCTTCGTCACTTTTATCAGAAAGATATTGGACGTAAACCGGGATGATAACCGAGCCCAGAATACCACCCACAACCAGCTCGAAGATAATATTCGGCATGACGTTGGCGGTATTGAACGCATCCGCGATCGGACCGATGCCGATAGCATAGGCCAGCACCATGGTCTTAATGAAGCCGGTCCCCCGGCTGAATATGGTCGCTATAGACATCTTCGCGGTTGATTTAGCAATCGATGGCGCCTTTAGCTCTTCTGTTGCTGCTACGTATTCTCCATTTCGCATTTTTGCGCCCGACACCTCGAATAAGCATAAGGGGTGGTAAATGACAAAGCCTGCGGCTAAAATCTTTACAATTATAGCATAGCGCAATGCTAAATAAGTTGCGGGTCGATAATGTTTTAAGCGGATGAAAGAGACTTCGATGATTAGTCCGCGCAGAGAGTTTAGCCGACTTGAATCTACCAGGACTTCCCCCAATTTTTTAGGCTCACGGACTAGAATCAAGTAAGGTTAGTTG
>JASEGT010000048.1 GCA_030018005.1 Actinomycetota bacterium | reverse complement strand
GCCAACTTCCGCTGATTGATTGCTAATTTAAGGGGGGGGTTTGCGCCACAGGCTCATATGCCCCCGAAAAAGTCGAGGTTTTCCATGACCGTGAGGTCGTTATAGAGGCTGAACCTCTGTGACATATAGCCGATGCGGCGCTTGATCTCTTCGGCCTGGGTCGCCACGTCGAAGCCCAAGACCTCGGCGCGCCCACCGCTCGGCTCGAGAATACCGCAGAGCATGCGTATCGTCGTCGATTTCCCGGAGCCGTTCGGCCCCAGAAAACCGAATATCTCACCGCGCTTGACCTCGAACGATATATTCTCTACCGCTTTGAAATCGCCGAATTGTTTGGTCAACCCGTCGACGATTATGGAATTACCATTAGACATACGCCACGCTCTTTCGTGTTATTTGTTGTCTATCACTACTCGACACATTTTTCGAGCTTGTTCCCTGCTCGACGCCGACCGTTTGCATCCCACTCTCTATCCTTTACTGCTTACCGCTAAATCCCTACTGCTTGCTCTTTGCTGCCTACTTCCTGCTCGTCCCCGGCGCCTACTCCGCAAACCGCTTCTTGAACCTCAACACGCTCACCCCGAAAATCAAAACACCTAGCAGCATAAGGAGAAGCGCTTCGTCCCAGAGCGCCCCGATGCCGACGCCCTTCAAGAATATCCCGCGCACGATGACCAGAAAATACCTGAGCGGCACGATATATGTGAACCACTGGATGACCACGGGCATGTTCGCTATCGGAAAGATAAAACCCGAGAGCATCATCGCAGGCATCATAAAGAACCAGGTCGTCATCAGCGCCTGATTCTGTGTCCTCGAAACCGTAGAGACAAAAAGACCCTGCCCCACGGTGGTAAACAAGAACGCGACGCAAAGGAGTAGCAGCAACAAGAGGTTCCCCCTAAACGGGACGCCAAACCAGCCTATACCCAGCGCCAACACCAACCCTATCTCGATAAACGCGATCAGCACGAAAGGCAGTATCTTGCCCGATATCAGCTCCGCGCGGCTTATGGGCGATACTATGAGCTGCTCCAAGGTGCCGCGCTCGCGCTCTTTGACGATGGCAAGCGAGGTCACGAGTGTGGTAATAATCGTGATGATAAGCCCCATCAGGCCCGGTATCATGAAATTGACGCTTTTGAGGTCGGGGTTGTACCAGACCCTTATCCTCGACTCGACCGTTGATATCTTGGGCGCAATCGCCCTCACCGCCGAGAGCCGCTTCTCCATCAACTCTTGGGAGCGCGACGCGATTATGCGCACGGCGAACTGCTGAGCCTGAACGCCGGCGTTAGAATCCGAGCCGTCGATGACGAGCATCACCTCCGCCGTGCGCCCGCTCGCGATGGCGTCCCGGTAACCGCTCGGTATTATCACACCGATGGTCGCCTCGTCGGCGCGGATATATTCGGCTATTTGCGCCTCCCCATCGGCGCGCGCGGCAATCTTGAAATAGCCGGCATTGACGAATTTCTCCGTCAACACCCTGCTCTCGGCGGAGCGATCGCTATCGACTACGACCATGTCTATGTTCTTTATCTCCGTCTGCACTACATAGCCGAAGAGGAGCAGCTGAATAAGAGGAGCGACAAACACCAGCGGTATCATCCGCTTGTCTCGCTTGAGCTGTATAAACTCTTTCTTGGCGAGCATCAGGATACGCCTCATGCAAACGCCCTCCTCAACCTTACCGAAGCAATGACAATCGTAAGCGCGGCGAATACAGTCAGCGCCAAGAAGTCCGGCCAGAGAACGCCTAGGCCCGTGCCCTTCAAGAAGATGCCCCTGACCACGACGATGAAATACCTCGCCGGGACTAAATATGTAAACATTTGCAGGACAAACGGCATGCTCTTAATCGGGAATACAAAGCCCGACAGCAAGAACGATGGCAGAAACGTAGCCATGAACGCGGCGAAGCTCGCCACCTGCTGCGAATCGGTTGCGGCGGATATGACCAAACCCAAGCCGAGCGTGCCCGCAACGTAGATAATAAGGCCCAGGAAGAGCAAGAGCAGGCTACCGTTCATCGGCACGTTAAACCAGAGCATCCCCGTGGTGGTTATTAGTAGGGCTTCGACGAAAGCGATTAACACATAGGGCGCGATTTTTCCCAAAATCAGCTCCCAGCTCTTAATCGGCGATATGATGAGATTTTCGAGCGTGCCCTTCTCTTTTTCGCGAACGATAGCCAGCGAGATGGTAATCGTCGTCACCGTCATCAAAATCAGGGCTATCAGTCCCGGCACGATATAGTTGACGCTGCGCAGTTCGGGATTGTACCACACCCTGCTGCTCGCCTGAACCGGCACCCGGCTGCGCGATATATCAACTCCCCTGCGATAGAGCGACTCGGCGGTCACCTTTGACGAGAAACGTCCTATTATCGCCGATGAGTAACCGACGCCTACCCGCGCGAGCGTCGGGTCGGAACCATCTACTATTACCTGAAGCTTAGCCTTTTCATCCGCAAGCAAGTCCTCTTCAAAGCCTTGCGGTATGACTATCGCCACTTTGATGCTCCCGTCGTCGAGCCGCTCGGCAAAATCGGCCTGCGCGGGCCGGGCGGTAATATCGAAATACCCGGAGCTGGAGAAATTATCGACAAGCCTCCTGCTCATAGCGGTCCTGTCGCTGTCGTAAACACCGGTCGGGATATTATCGATATCGAAACTGAGCGCGTATCCGAACATCAACAGTTGGAATAACGGCAATATCAAGATGATAACCAGCGTCCGCGGATCGCGGATGACATGTATGAATTCTTTTCGCGCGATGGCCTTAATCATCTTCATAAGTTGCCCCGCTGTCTAACCTGCCGATTGAGCCGGCCTTTATCATCGCGATAAACGCGCTCTCCATCGATGGTGCCTTAGTCTTAACCGAGGAGACCTCCACTTTGCCCGCGAGGTCGAGTCGGAGTCTTCGAGCAGCTTCGGTCGCGTCATCGACCGTCAGATGCAGGCGCTCGCCAAAAATCTCCACATCGCGAACATAGGGCAGGTCTTGAACGAGATCGCGAGCCACTCGCTGCGGTGTCGCGATTAATTCGACTACCTCTCCACTGAACGCGCCCTTTATGGCCTTCGGGCTGTCGCTAACCCTGATTTTGCCGGCATCTATAAAAGCGACCGTCGAGCAGCGCTCGGCCTCGTCCATGTAGGGTGTCGAGACGAACAAGGTCAGCCCCCGGCTCCGAAGCTCGGAGAGTATCGCCCAGAACTCGCGCCGGCTTACGGGGTCGACACCGGTCGTCGGCTCGTCGAGAAAGAGGACGTCCGGCTGGTAGATAAGCGTGCAAGCCAAAGCGAGTTTCTGCTTCATCCCGCCGGATAGGAATTCGGCTTGCCGGCTCGTGAATTCTTCGAGACGGGCAAAGCGCAAAAGTTCTTTGGTGCGGCTTGTCCATTGACTGTCCGAAAGGCCGTGTAGCTCCGCAAAAAAACGCAGGTTCTCCTCGACCGTCAGATCCCCGTAGAGATTGAACCGCTGCGACATGTACCCGATGCGCCCCCGCGCGGCGCTCGCATCGCGCGCGATGTCGTTGCCCCACAACCAAATACTGCCGGATGTCGGCTTTAAGATAGTCGATAAAGCGCGAATCGTAGTCGTTTTGCCCGCGCCGTCCGGCCCGACCAGCCCGTATATCTCGCCCTCTTTCACACTGATATTGAGGCCGTCGACAGCGCGCACACCGGGAAAATCCACTATAAGGTTTTCGGTCTCTATGATGTGCTCATTCATAATCTAATCCCACGCCCACCCGCCTTGATTATTTCAAAACCGCATCCGCCGGCATGCCCGGTTTCAGGTCGCCTGAGCCGTTGTCGACGCTGACGGTTACGCCGAAAACCAGGCTCGATCGCTGTTCTTTGGTCTGAACGTTCTGCGGCGTGAACTCGGCCTCAGACGCTATCTCGACCACTTTTCCAGAAAACTCTTTCTTTGAAAACGCATCTACTTTTACCGATGCCTTCTGGCCGACCTTGACTTTGCCGAGCTCCCTTTGGTCGACATAGATGGTCAGCTCGAGAGACGACAATTTTCCCACGACAGCTATGGTCGTGCCCGGAGCAGCCACCTCGCCTTCGGCAATCGGAAGGCTCAATACGGCCCCGTCGATCGGCGAGGTGATCGTCGCATACGACTCCTGAATCTTAGCGGTCGATAACGCCGCTTCGGCCTGTTTCAGTTGAGCTTTCGCTGTTTTAAGCTCAGCGCTCGTATCCGCGTCATCGACCGTCGCCTGGGCAGCCTCGACCCCGGCTTGCGCCGCCAACACCAGGTCTTTTAAGACTCGATCATCTAAGGCGACCAAGACGTCGCCCTTCTTCACGACCGCCCCCTCCTCAACCTTTACATCTATCACCTTGGCAGCGACCTGCGCGCCGAGATTGAGCTCGACCGCCTCAAGAGTGCCTGAGCCTTCTATCCTCCCGTTGCTTGATGCGGCTCCTTCCCCATAATAGTAATACCAGGCTAAAGCCCCGGTGATAATCAAGACGAGCGCCAGGGGAATCATCGCGCGCTTCTTATGCATAACCATCATTCCTCCTCTTAGACTGAGTATTTAATAATCACTTCGCGGCTGCTATCCGCGCATCGGCGGGCATACCGGATTTTAAGATGCCGTCCTCGTTGACGACCTCTATTAAAACGCGCATAACACGAACAAGCTCAAGCTCGCCTGAGGCCGAATTAGACGGGGCAAAGATAGCTTTGGCGCCTACCCCAGCGATCTTACCTTTAAAAACATGCCCAGGCCATGCATCGACACCGACCTCAACGTCATCCCCAGCCTCGACCAGAATCGCCTCATCGACGGGCAGATACACATCGAGTCGCATCGTCTGCTCGTTCGCTATGAGCATCAGCTTCTGCCCGGGATAGGCGACCATTCCCTCACTCGCTTTTAGCTCGCGCACCCTGCCGGCGGCTCCGGCCTTGATCTCGGAGGCGTCTTTGAGCTTTCGGGCAAGCGACAGACTCACCTCGGCCTGGTCGTGTCGTTTCTTCAACACCCGCGCCTTCGCCTTGAGCTCGGCTTCGGTCTCGCTCAGCTCGGCCCTACTATGGGCTAGGTCGCCTCGCGTCCCCTCCAGGCTCTCGATTGTCGCCACGATCTGCTCGAACTGTGCCTTAGCTCTCTCAAGGTTGGCTGCAGCGAGTTCTCCCGCGACAGACAAGAGCACATCATCGCGCTTTACTATAGCGCCAAGCTCGACCTTGACGACATCGACGCGACCTATGGGTTTGTTCGCCCTCACGGGTGACGACATACTTGCCCCGCGCCCCCCAGCCTCGGCCGTTAGCAACGCCAGTTCAGCCGGCACACTCACGACGAAGATTTTATCTTCGAGCACACCCGACGCTTCGATACTGCGATTCCTCTGTCCGGCCTCAGCGAAGACGCCCAGCGATAGCAGTGCTAATACCAGCGCAAGCGACGAAATCGCCGCAATCCTAGCCCTCATTAGCCTTCCTCAACCCGTTGAGCGCAAAATCCATCGTGCTTGCGATTATCTCTCGCGCATTTAACCTACCTATGAATATCTTGTTCTGCGGAATTTGGCCTATGACTAGCCTATGACTAGACTCAAATTTCAACCGCTAGGTCAATTATATTTCATCCTACGTCCTCTTTCCCATGATAAATTTCCCAGGATTTTGGGTATCATAAAACGACAGCCAGCAACTCGATTAGCCCACCGCTCGGCGCTGGAAGCAAATTTGCCGAGCGCTTGGTATAATAATCTAATGATCTTCGTCAAACTTAGTCTTTAGATTGATTCAATAGAGGTCTTGAGAAAGGAATGATGTTAGTGGAGCAAGCATACTGTGACGCGCTGCGCGTGGCCTTCGAATTCGAGCACAACGGTGAGGTGTTTTACCGTCAACTCATCGACAAAGTGACCGACCCTTTTGCAAAAAAAGTCCTCGTTTTTCTCGCCGATGAGGAAGTCGAGCACGTACGGAAAATCGTGGCGTTCAACGACCACCTCTTAGGCAACGGCGACTTCGACTTCGCGAATGAATGTAGCCTCGACCTTACCGACCGCGTCCAAAGACTCGTCGAAGAGCGGATGAAGAGCACTGAAAAAGGTGTCGAACCGCTAGCTGATGATATCGACATATACGACATCGCGCTGACGATGGAGACGCGTAGCTACGAACTTTATGAGAAGGCGCTTGAGGAGGCCGAAGATGAGCGCGTCGAGACTTTCTTCCGTTTCATGGTCGCTGAAGAGCAGCAACACTACGAACTCCTCGCCAACTCCAAGAAATACCTTACCGATCCCGCCTATTACTTCGCAGATTACGGCGGCTGGATTTTTGGCTAAAGCAACGCATAGCCAAAGGGCTCGTGTCGAGCCCTTTTCTTTTGCCCGCAATTCAGGCCAAGCACGTTCGAAAATTGACATAACAGCACTTTAGCGATAGGATATAGAACCAGATAATAGAAGTTATCAGACGAATCGGGTCAAGTACCCGATTTTTAAGTTCAGCGTGATTTTACGAGAAAGGATTCGATTATGCTTATCAAAAAAGGGTCGACTGTGACGTTCGGATACAGACTTTTCCACGATGACGTTCTAATGGATGAGACCCTCGACGGCAAGCCCATGACCTACGTGCAAGGCGAAGGCAGCCTCATAACCGGCCTCGAAAAAGAGCTGGATGGCCTAAAAAAGGGTGACAAGAAATCAATAACCGTTGCTCCCGAAGACGCCTATGGGATACACACGGAGGAAAAAATAATTCGCGTGCCGCGTAAGGATATCCCTAAAGAAGCCGACATACACGCGGGCGACAAGGTTCCCGGCAAGGACCCGGAAGGTGAAATGCTCGTCGGGACTATTCTCGAAATAAACGATGAGTTCATAAGCATCGATTTCAACCATGAGCTGGCCGGCAAGGAGCTGCGGTTCGAGGTGGAGATAATAGAGGTCACAAACTAGCCGAAGACACGCTTGGGAATATTACATGATTTACCCTACTAAATCATGCCGTTAAAAAGACAGCGACTCGAGTGAGCCGCTGTCTTTTATTATTTTATCAGAGTCTATCGCGTGCCTACTTCTGTGTATCTTCAGCGCTAACCTGCGCCGGCTCGGTAGATGTTATCTTTTGGCTGGAGACTTGCCCCGGATGGTTCGATTTTGTGAGAGCCTCGATAATTTTAGCCTCACTCACCTTGCTCGCATCATACTGTACTTCGCAGAGCTGGTTGCTGTAGTCGGCCCTCACTTGGCCTATGCCGCCAACAATTTGAAACTGAGCTGCGACACTCTCAAAGCAATCGGTACCCGACAACTCGACCAGTTTAAACGTGGCTACTTTAGCCTTCGACGCATCGATTGTGCCGACTGTCTTTACCTCCACACCCGTCATAGCCGGTGCTTGCGGCTGGCTCGAATTGACAGGGGTCGCCCCGGTATTGTCCGGTGCCGGAGTCGTATTCCCCGATTGCAGTGCGTAAAATACCAGCACTGCCAGCGAGATTGCGATAACCGCTATCGCGGCTGTGCGGCTCGTGTTCGAGCCGGTCTTAACGTTAGCTTTCGGTTGAGGTTTTACGGCCGGTCTTCCCTTTGCTTTCCGCTTAGCCATCAAATCACTCCTTACAGTAAATCCTTACCCTGATTTTCTCAATAAATGAGCATCAAGTAAAGAGAATATCCTAGTCCTGCTTTGAACGGCGAACCAGCGCGGCTATCTCTCTCGGGTAAAACGACATCAGGGTCCCGACGGTAATAAGCGCAGTTGCAAACCAGAAGATAACGAGATGGCGTTGGATGTCGGTGACAAGCACCAGGTCGAGCACGAAGACTACAAAGCCGAGATGGAGCAAGGCCGAGCCTAACTGGACAAGCGCGCCTTCCCGCTCAAATACGAGAGTGCCCGTGCGTGCGCCCGTCAGCACGACCACCACCAGCTGCATCACGGCCGAGACCAGCAGTAAAAAACCCAGCCCAAAAGCGAAACCCCAAAATATCCCGACCATAGCGCTTAAAGCCAGAATAACGAAGCTCGCCTGGAGGAGATAGGTCCGCGGGATAAACCTCTTCGGTATGCACAAACACAGCGCGAGCACGAGCGCAACGACGAACGGATAGGCATAGGCGTTCATCCGGTTGAGATAATCGGCATAAAGCCAGCTTCTCGTCCAGTCCGGGTTTCTGATGCTGTTGCTCCAGCTCGCCAAGGTGCCATAGATGAAGACCGTGGAGAGCGCGACGAGGATTACGATGGTCGCAAGGGCCAAGACATAGTCATATGTGCCCGGTTTTGTCACCTTTAGCATTTTATGAGCACCCCCTATCCTCTCTAGCCATACGAATGCACACCCGGAATCAGATAGGTCGTAATGTAAGTCAGGACTAACGCCACGAAGCAGAGAATCCCCAGGGCTGCCGTGGCCGTCCACATCCCCCGCCGCTGCAGATGGAGACGTGAGTGTAGATACGCCGTATACAGCATCCACATCAAAATAGACATGTTTACCTTCGGAGACCACCACCACGGCTCGTTAGACCAAGCCTTGAGCGCCCAAGGGTAGCTCACGAGCATACCGAAGGTTAAAAGAAGATAGCCGAGCCGCGCATAACGATACGCGATGCTATCGAAAGCCGTCTCTCCCCTCTTTATGAGCATAAAGACCGACGCTAGAAACGAGACGATAAGCGCGGCATATGATATAAACAAGAGCGGCGGGTGTATCCACATGTAGGTCGAGTTATAGAAATAGGCGACCTTGCCGGAGAACATCTGGAAGAACCGCATCTGGGTGGCTAAGTCTCCGCTGTTCATCGACATCTGATAATTCATGATTTCCCCATGGAGACCGGGTAGCGGATCGGCGAAAGGGTTCGATGTGAGCATGGTTAAGTAGACGAACCCGGCAAAGACGACATTGAGCCAGCAGCTAAAGGTCTTGTTCTCATCGCGGCGATAGACGAAATACGTGAATAACCCCAAGAAAATCGCCCAGAAATAGAGCTTCTCGCTCTCGATCCAGAGCGGAGCCATCAGCTTGCCGACGGGGAGCCCGCTCGATGGACTGATAAGCTGCACGCTCAAATAAATCTGATAATGAAACCATACCAGCACCGCGAAACCGAGGAGCAACGAAGCGACGGTTGCGATTAACACACTGCCGGCATGCGGGCTCCTGGCCACGCTCAAGACTGCGAGGACCGTCGCTAGGGTAACGAGAACTATTAGCAGGTAGAGGTCGAGCCCTTGCAGGAACTCTCTAGCCTGAAGATATGATGATATGCCCACATCTCCCCCATGTTTCGGTGTGTCGCCGGCGCGAAAACTCAACCCGCTCGACGAAAACGCTTTTCGCGACAGTTTTGTTTACCAAAGTCTAGTTTACCAGCTATAATATCAATTAGGGAGAATTACCCGTCGATAGGACAATTATAGGATAACAGGGTTTGGAAAAACTAGGTTGTGGCCTGCTATGAACCAACCTGAAAAACGCGCTCATATACAAATAAACCTCGGCTGTAACGATGGTTTCCCGCTTGTCACGTTGAGCGGTGAGTGTGATGCCTTCACCGCGCCCTTCACTCACGGCGCCGTTAGCGCCCTCATCGACGCCGGTTACACCGGAATAATCATCGATATCACCGACTTGCGCTATATGGACGGGGCCGGATTCGAGGCTCTCGACAGCTGTTGCGCCAAGATAAAAGCGGTCGACGGCATGCTTCTGATAGTCAATCCAGGAAAGAACATTGAGAACATCTACGAGCTGCTGCGGGGAAAAGAGAGCTGTGAAATCGAGCGGGATGTCGAAGGCGCTCTTGCAAGACTCAGAAGTACTCAGGGCCGAAAATAAAAAATGGGCACGACTACATCGCGCCCATTCATTTACCACTTATCAGCCCCAGACATCCAGAGCTCTCAACAACTATTATTAGATAAACCAGTTGATTTGCGAATCTAACGCTTCCGAGACAGCTTTAGAAGCGCCCGCGGGCTCTTCCAGTCCATCTATTAAGTCTTCACGCTTTAATCCAAAAGCGTCCATGGTCATTTGTCATGGGATGAACTTTATGCCGGACATGAGCGCCATTTCGATAAGCTCATCGAGGCTCGCGACTCTTTCATGTTTGAAAATCTTCTTCATCATCCAGGTGCCCATGCCGCCCATGTTCAACCTGGATATCTTAAGCTTGTCCGTGCCGCCCTTGCGCATTACCGCAAGCATTTTTGTCATCAAGCTCTTACCCGTAATGCCCTTTTTGTTCTTCTTGAACGCTAGCAAGCCCCAGAATGTGACGAATACCGTCACCTCGACGTCATAGGCCGCTGCGGTTGTGGCCAGGATCAATTGCGGATAGACTTTGTCTAAATCGTCGCTCCATGCGATGATGGTAGCTTTTTTGGGTTTTTCGGCTTCGCTCACGTTGCCTCCTTAATACATTACATTATTTGCGCACACTCACATACGCACGCGCATAGTGTATCTATTACCATTTGTCGGATAACTCAAGCTGAAAGGTAATACCCTACTGGGTATATTATATAGCAATTCACAATCAAAAGATAGTATGTTGGAGCATGTAAGAGCAAAAATGTGACCGAAGAGCCTAGAGCACATGAACCCTCAAACGTTTATGCTGTATACGCCCGGTGTGTTAACAACAATTTACGGTCAAACAACAAGTAAATCAACACCGCGACGCCGGATTACTACCGCCAAAGACACGAGTTAATGCCTTAAACTATCATTCGGATTTAGTCACGACTCCGAAATCAGCCGGAGTAAACAGCACCTCCAGATTATAGCCTTTGCCCCGTATTATTTCGCTGCCGCCCTGTTCGCGGTCGACCAGACAGACGACTTTTAAGACCCGATGTCCTTCGGCTTCGACGGCTTCAATCGCCTCGACCACCGAGCCGCCCTTTGTTATCACATCATCGACGATGACAACACTCGAGTTCGGATTGATGGGTCCTTCGATCCGCTTCATCATCCCGTGGGCCTTCATGCCCTTCCTGACCAAGAACGCCGATACAGGTCTCCCCTTCTCATAACTGCGCATGGAGACCGCGGTCGCGATAGGGTCGGCACCGAGTGTAAGGCCGCCGACTGCGTCGGCATCTTCGAGCATATCAGAGAGTACCTCCCCGATTAAAAAAGCGCCCTTAGCATCGAGCGTGACCTTCCGGCAGTCTATATAATAGTTGCTCTTTTCACCCGACGAGAGCGTGACCTCGCCAATTACAACGGCTTTCTCCTTCAAATAATCCCGCAGTTCGTCTTTGTAGCCGCTCATCAAGTCCCTCCTGTTTTTTACTGCGAACAGTGTAACACAAATATCGCCTTCCATCACTTCGGTAAGCCGGCGACCGGCAGCGCCCGCACATGTCGCCGGCATTATGCTACGATACAAAGTACACATCCAAGAGGTGAACTAATAAGACGCTTGTCGCGAAAGTGGCATGGACTTGCTCGAAGGAGGCAGCTAGTGGCAGAAATCAAAACCCATATCGCAAATATCAACGATTTGGTCGAGTTTGCCAAAGAAGGCACGGTCAGTAAAACCCTTGTCGACAACGCAAAGAGCAAAATCGTTCTCTTTATGATGTCTAAAGGACAATCGCTCTCGGAACACACCGCGGGCACGCCGGCTATAATTCATGTTTTAAGCGGTACGGCCAAGGTACAACTCGACAAAGAAGTGCACGAGGCGACACCGGGCTCGTTGATATTTATGCCGCCGAAGCTCGTCCACGCCGTAGATGCCGAGGATGACCTGGTCTTTTTGCTAACGCTTGTGCGAGGAGATTAGGCCGCGACATCTAAATTCTTACAGACAAAAAGGCGGCCGTCACCGGCCGCCTCTGCATTTGGAGGAGAAATTCTGTCTTATAAGTTAAAGCCGGCAACTAATCCATCAAGCTCTTGGGACATTCCCGCAAGAGCCTGTACTTGAGCCGCGATCTGCTCGACCGAGGCAGCCTGCTCTTCAGTAGAGGCCGAGACCTCTTCGGCTGAAGCTGCGGCTTCTTCGGCCGCCGCGGCGACGGAGTTGACCGAGTGTGCTACCTGGTCGGCTGAGGCCGCGACTTCTTGGGTCGCCGCCGTATTTTGCTCGGTGACAGCCGCGATTTGGTCCATCGCCTGGCTTACCTGGGTTGAAGCGGCTGCCATTTGAGCGGCCGCGTCTGTGACTTCGCTGATTTGACTGACAACCTCGTTGATGGCGATCATCATCTCGGCGATAGCGCTGCCGGCGTTCTCGGCAAGCTCGGAGCCCTGCTCGACCTCGGCCATACCGGCCTCCATCGCGCTTACCGCATCCATAGTCTCGTCCTGGATGCCTTTGATAAGGTTAGCTATCTCACCCGTGGCTTTGGCGCTTCGCTCGGCGAGTTTTCGTACCTCGTCTGCTACGACTGCAAAACCCTTGCCGTGCTCTCCGGCGCGCGCCGCCTCGATAGCGGCGTTAAGCGCTAGCAGGTTGGTCTGCTCAGCGATGTCGTCGATTACTTCGATTATCTCGCCTATCTGCTTGGACTTTTCGCCAAGCTCCTGTATTTTGGCGGCGCTTGCCTCTACGGTACTCTTTATCTTACCCATACCGTCTATCGCTTTGCCGACGGTCTCTTTACCCTGCGTAGCCGTCTCTTTCGTAGTCGTAGCCACGTCTGATACCGCATGCGCTTTATTCGATACCATATCGATAGCCTCGGCGAGTTTGCTCACGCCATTGACACTGTCGGAAACCGACATTGCCTGTGACTGGGCACCCTGGGCCACCTGCTCTATAGCCGTCTTGATCTGCTCGGCTATCATCAGCGACTCGCTGGTCGCCCTGCTCTGGTCCGCCGAGCCGGATGCCACCTGAGAAATCGCGCCGGCGACCTGGTTGGCAGAATCGTTTACTTGTTCGGAGTTTCTGCTAATCTCACCGGTAGATACGACAATGCGTCGCACCGCATCGGATATGTGCAAAAAGCTGTCGCGCAGCGGGTTGATGACCTGTTTGAGCACGAAGAAGACCGCACCGGCGCTGACACCAAGGCTGAGTAGGATAAGAAAGACTTGGAGGCGCTTCGAACTCGATTCGGTGGCCGCCAACGCCTTCAGGTAGCCGTCCTCCTGCTCGCCCAATAATTCACGCAACTTCTGGGCGCGCTCTGAGGCCTCGATAGCGCTGACATCATAATCTTCCATCAACGCACCGGCCTCTTTAGACGTATATGCGTCGAAAACTTTCCGGGCTTTCTGATCGGCTATAGCCAGGCTTGCTTTTATCTCGGTCGAAATGCTCTTTGCTTCCTCGGACGTCATTACGCTCGCGAGCTCTTCAGAGCGCTTATCTACATCCTCCCTCAACCGAGCATACTCATCTATCGCGGCCAATTCGTGCGTGATGATGATATCGTTTACCGGCATAGCCGTACGCTCGATAGCTAGTTGCAGGTCTGCGACCTTCTCGAGTTTTTCAGCACTCACCTCTAGCTTATGGGCTTGTGTGCCGAGTGAACTTATCGACGTATAGCCGATAATAGATGCCGCCAAGCCGATGATGGTAATTACAGCCACCCAAGCCACAACCTGAGTTCCCGCTTTCTGATTCTTCAATGAAAACTGCATCTTCATAATTCCTCCCGTATCTCTGAGGGCTCGCCCCATAATATGCTGCACTTTGTATCGGCGTATGCATACCTGCCTTTAATATCTAAATTCATAATTCATATGCCTTAACTTCGTAGCTCCTCCCGGGGCTTAATACGGGAATCATAACGCATACCGGCTTATAGTTAACGGCAGTTGCGGGTCGCCAAACATTTTGCCGCGCGGAAAACAACCTCGCCGGGTGTTTCGTCTCAAGGACTCTTATATCTTATATGGATGGTTGATTCGAAGGACTCTTTATCTAGGCCGACCGGCCTACTGTTTGGGCGGGGCTCAGGACTTGCACTCTTCGGCCGACTTTACTTCGAGAGTGCTCTTCGCGACCGCGGTCTGCCCGTCGAGCGACTTGGCAGTAACGATTATGGGGTACGCACCATATGGCACCGATGGGTCGACAGTCCACGTCCACGAAATCATGCCGCTTGCATTGGCCTGTTTCGAGTAGAGGGCCTCTTCTTCGTTTGGGCCGCCTTCATATCCGAGTTCGATTTCGCCGGTCGCCCCGGGTTTGGTCTGTATAAATACAGTAACGGGGTCGCCGCCCGGGCTTACCGGGGATGTGGCTGATACTACTTTAACAAACATCGGCTTCTCAGTTGTCGTCGTGCTTGCCGGTATGTCCTGGTTATCCTCCGCTTCGATGGCAGCTTGCGCCTGAAGCTCCTGCTCTATCGGCAGGCCTGCATTCTCCTCGGTGTCTGCCGCCGAATTGAAGCACCCGGTTGCGGCAATCGCCAAAACAACAAGGGCCGCCAATATGAGAAAAGGTTTCTTGCTCGTTCGTAACACGTAAACTCCTTTGGTTCATTTCTTGCCGAAACGGCCATCGTCCGCCATTTGGGCAGCCTCCGAACTCTTTGCCCTAATTGCATAGCTAGCGCTAAATGGCCTTTATACCCCCTCGGGGTACCTTACATTATATTACCTCTTTAACCAAACCGTGTCGAGGTTAAAAGAAACAACCGGCGCGCGAACCACCACCGGTTGTTTTCAATTATCATCTTCGCTTTCTTAACGTTAGCCCAACTTAGCTTCGTCTTCTTCGAAATGCTGGACAAACTGGCCTATCTGAACCCCGAGATAGACACACTTTATGCCGTTCATACAATCGTCGGCATCCTGCTTCTCAAGGTGTGTCGTCAGCTCGTGTTTCCCTTTCGTCAGACCGATTACCCATGCGTTTTTCTCTTCGTTGAAATCCAGCGTCAAGTTCATGTTGTGGTCGTCAATCTCCTTATACATCTCGCGCAACTTCACGGCCAGCTCTTCTTTGGTAAATCCCATATTCATGCCTCCCTATCCAAAATTAGTATGCCTCATGTTCAGGTCAAATTGATTGATTTGCGCACGGTTAGCCCAGTCTGGATTGAGCGGCGTCGTACCGGACATTCTTAAAAAACGCCTCAATGTAGTCGGGCCGCTTGATGCCGTAGTCGGTCATGTACGCGTGCTCGAAGACATCCATGACAAGAACCGGCGTGCAGCCGGCGGGATGGCCCGCATCGTGCTCGTTTATCCAGAAATTGATGAGGTTGCCGTTCGCATTATCCTTATAAAGGACGACCCAGCCTATGCCTCGCATGGCGGCGACCGCCCTGAATTCTTGCTCCCACGCCTCTATGCTGCCGAAAGCCTCGGCCAGTTGGAGCGCGAGCTTACCCCCCGCTTCTATCGAACCCTTGCCTCCCAGGTTTTCGAAATAATATTCATGGAGGCGCATCCCGTTAAACTCCCAGCCGAGCCTTCTCTTAATCTCCGCAAACTCGGGCGTGCCCGTCCGGCCGTCATTTAACATCGTACCCAATATGTCGAGCGCCTTGTTGGTGTTGGTCACATATCCCTGATAGAGCGTAAAATGATTATTCAGGAGTGCCTCGCTAAATCCCTCCATCCCAATCAAGCTGCTGTAGTCTTTCGCCACGTAAGCCATATTGTTCTCCTCTCTAACTCCTTGCATTGTGCGGTGCACGCGCATGCGAATGCGGTAACCTCAACACTCATGACTACTTATACCCAGGATTACACAGGCCAAAACGCTTGTCTGTAAGTCTTACGCTATATTAAGTTACAGACGCTCGCTTGAAGCAGATACGTAGGTTAGATGCGCGTTACGGGTTACCCTGCCTCGATACCATAGCATGAGGTGATGACCGAGCATACGCCTTTACGCGTCTTTCGACTGCTGGAGATAGACCGTCCTCACCGGGAACGGGATGTCGATACCGGCGGCGTCGAGAGCAGCTTTTACGAGCTTAAGAGCCTCGGACTGTACGTGGATATATCCGTACTCTTTCCAGTCGACCCACACCTGCACGCGGAGCATGATAGCGCTATCGCCGAATTCAGTCACTATCACATCGGGAATGGGCTGCTCGACAAAGCCGGGCAGCCTCGTGGCGGCCTCAAGACAGGCCTCAATAGCGCGGTTGATATCGCTGCTGTACGGGATTCCCACATCGACGTCTACGCGGCGCAACGGGAGCGCCGTCAGGTTTATGATATTACTCGTCGACATGGTGTTGTTCGGGACATATATTAGGCGACCGTCGTTGGTGGTAAGCTGGGTGTCACGCACGCGGATATTGGTCACCGTGCCCTCTACATCGCCGATTTTAACATAATCGTCGATGGTAAACGGCCGCTGAATCAAGAGGATAATGCCGGCGAGGAAGTTGCCGAGGATATCTTTCATGGCGAAACCGACGGCAAAACCGGCAAGCCCGAGCCCGGTGAAGACCGCAGAGAGGTTCTCGATAGGAAGTATGCTAAGGGAAAGCACGACGCCGAGTGTGAGCGCCCCTATGTAAGCCAGCTGGGCAACGAGGATGTCGATATGGCCTTCGGTGCTCGTCTTAGCCATGGCTCGCCTGGCCATATTCCGAATCATCCGTGCCGCGAAGATGGAGAGTACCAGCACGACGATGGCTACGATAATATACGGCACCCAGCCCATAAACTCTAGGTAGAGGTCTTGGAAGCCGTCGCCGATCGAGACGATGCGTCCTTCGATAGTCGCCGTATCTTGGTTCACTCACTCTCTCCTTATACTAGGCACTATATTGGTAGCGATTGTTTAGAGCAATCATGTGTCATTCTATTAGATTACACTAACATGCGCAAATAAGGCCGCCTGTGGTCAGTTGCCTATAGATACATCTCGGGGTACATCTCGGGGCGGCGGTCACCGAGTAAGTTGTTGTAACGATTAAGCTGTTTGTCGCGGGCTTGTCGCGGATCGATATCGACGACAATAAGCGCGTCTTCGGTTTCGGACGCGCGCTCCAGTATCTCACCCTTCGGCGAGACGATCTCGCTTTTGCCGATAAAGGTCAACCGCTCCTTGCCTCCCCGCTCTTCAAGTCCGGTGCGGTTGCAGGTTATCGCAAAGACCCGGTTCTCGAGGCATCTATAGACCATCGCGTCCGGGCAATATGGCAGTACCAGGTTTGACGGGTGGCAGATGATATCCGTGCCCATGAGAGCAAGGGTGCGGGCGCTCTCCGGAAAAATCCAGT
>JASEGT010000047.1 GCA_030018005.1 Actinomycetota bacterium | reverse complement strand
CGAACCTACAGCCCTTCGGTTAACAGCCGAATGCTCTACCATTGAGCTACCGAGGAATGGTGTTTTTTGCGCTATGCGGTTTGCGTGCTCAATTCGCGCACCTTTTGAATTATAAAAGATATCCCATTAACTTTCAAGATAATTGTCTGCGCTGATAGTGCATGCGATATGCGGATTTGTTGCCGCGTCCCGCGCGCCGCGAATACCTGTCCTTGTCGGATGATTGATGAGGCTCGCATGATTTAGAAAAATCAGATATAATAAGAGTCGCTTTATAGAGGAGGACGTTGAGTAATACATGGGTGTAAGATTGTCCAATTATCGTAGGGTAATTCAAGCGTTTTTCTTCTTGCTCTTTCTGGTGCTCCTAGCTATTACCGCAAAACAGATTAGCCTGCCGTTTCCGACTGAACTTTTTCTCGTCGCCGACCCGCTCATCGCGCTTGTCACTCTCCTTTCCGGCGTACCGTTCAGTTACGAGATGCTCTTTGCCCTGATAACAGTAGGCGTGACGCTTGTGTTGGGCAGGGTGTTCTGTGGATATGCCTGCCCAATGGGCGCTTTTCTCGACCTATTCGCCCCACTCTCAAGGGTGCTTAAGTTAAAACGGGGTACTTTTAAGAAGTTAAAGACTCTTCCAGTCATAACGTTGGCAATCGTTCTGGTGATGAGTGCCTTCGGGGTCAACATCCTGATGGTTCTCGACCCCCTAGCTATGATTACACGAACGACTACGGTGACCATCTTCCCCGGCATCGATTACGTCCTTTCGACAATCGCGGACTCCCTCTATACGAACAGAAACATAGCGCCGTTCGTCGACAGAACGGTCTGGAAACTTTCGGGGATACTGGTCTATGGCGGCCAACGGACGTTTTTATCCGCGCAGTGGATGATCATCCTCTTCGCGTTCGTCGTCAGCCTGAACGCGCTCGGCAATCGGTTCTGGTGTCGCTACATCTGCCCGCTCGGGGGTCTGCTCGGTGTCATAGGAAGAGCGCCGCTCTACAGGAGGAAAGTCGCCGTCGAGTCTTGCTCGAGCTGCCTGAAATGTGCTAAAAGCTGTAGCATGGAAGCGGTCTCCAGCGATGGCTTGACGACCGATGCGGCGAGCTGCGTGCTTTGCCTTAAATGCAGAAACAACTGCCCGCAAGAGGCCATATCGGTCGATTTAAAGCCGGAGTTATCCAACCAGATGCCCTCCAGACGAACGGCTATCGCAACAGTCGGCGCAACGATGGTCGCTGCCTATGCGGTGCCTTTAAGTAAATGGCCGGAACCGGACGAGTTGACTCTCCTCAGGCCGCCCGGCGCGCTCAAGGAGTCGGCATTTCTCGATAAATGCATACGGTGCGGCGCATGCCTTAAGGCTTGCCCGACCAATGTGCTCCAGCCGGCGCTTCTCCAGTATGGCGTTGAAGCCGTCTGGACGCCGTACCTCGATTTTAATGTCAGTGTCTGCGATTGGTCATGTAACGCTTGCGGCAAAGTTTGTCCGACAGGTGCGATTGAGCATTTGAAGCTCAAAGCTAAGCAGAAGTTTGTCGTGGGCGTGGCCGAAATCGACCGGGGAAAATGTATCCCCTGGATAGCAGGGCACGGCTGTGGGGTCTGCGTGGAGCTTTGCCCGCTGCCCGATAAGGCCATAATCATCGAAGAACGGCCCACGAACTACGGAAAGATGGCGGTTTTGCCTATCGTCGTCAAAGAGAAATGCATCGGCTGTGGGATATGCGAGAAGAAATGTCCGCTACCGCGCCGTAAAGCCATCAAGGTCTTCCCGAAAAAATTCGAGGGTGGCCAAGACTTATTCTACGCGCTCGACAATAGAGACGAAAAGGGTTAAGCCTGCGGATAACAAAGCGCCGGCTCAAAGACCGGCGCATCATCAGCTTATTATTTTTCAAGTCGAGGCACAAAGAATCTGTCAGGGCTAAAGCCTGAACTACGAGCTCCTGTGTCCATTCGGCAACTATTCCAGATAGTCCCTAAGCTTCGCGCTGCGATTCGGGTGGCGCAGTTTGCTCAGCGTCTTCGACTCGATTTGCCGGATACGCTCCCTGGTAACACCAAAAACGCGACCGACTTCCTCTAACGTTCTGGGATGCCCGTCGATAAGGCCGAAGCGCAACTCTATAACCTTGCGCTCACGCTCGCTTAACGTGTCGAGGACTTCTTGGAGCTGCTCCTGCAGGAGTGAGAATGACGCCGCATCCGATGGCACCTCGGCTTCCTGGTCTTCTATGAAATCGCCGAGCTGGCTATCTTCTTCTTCGCCGATAGGTGTCTCGAGCGACACCGGCTCTTGTGATATTTTTAGAATCTCGCGCACTCGCTCCGGTGACAGACCCATCTCCTCGCCGATTTCCTCGGGCATCGGCTCGCGTCCGAGCTCCTGCAGAAGTTGACGCTGTATGCGGATAAGCTTGTTTATCGTCTCCACCATATGCACCGGGATACGTATCGTCCGGGCTTGGTCCGCAATGGCCCTCGTGATAGCTTGGCGAATCCACCAAGTCGCGTAGGTGCTAAACTTGAAACCCTTGCGAAAATCGAACTTCTCAACAGCACGAATCAGGCCGAGATTACCCTCTTGAATGAGGTCCAAAAAGAGCATTCCCCTGCCCACATATCTCTTGGCGATGCTGACAACCAGACGAAGGTTCGCTTCCACCAGTTTTTTCTTCGCCGTCATACCTTCGCGCTCTATCCGGCGTATCTTGCGGATCTCTTCTTTAGTCAGCTTGTCCTCATCACGCTCGAGCAGCCCGGCAGCTTCTTCGCCGGCTTCAATATTTTTGGCCAGTCTTACTTCTTCGTCCGCGGTAAGAAGCGGCACCTTGCCTATCTCTTTGAGGTACATGCGCACCGGGTCGTCTATCGGCGATTTCACCGATAGGTCAAGCTCACGGCTGAATTTTGCTTTGGCGCCCTCCTCGTCTTCTACATCCACCTCATCCTCGGCGATAATTTTCTCATCGACATCCCCATCGACGTCAAGCTCCTCGACGCCCAAATCGCCATCCTCGTCGGCGGCACCGTCATCGCCTGTATCCACAATCTCGACCCCGACATTGAACAGATAGGAATATATATTATCGATTTGCTCACTCGTGAGATCGATGGCTTGCAGCGCATCGTTTATTTCATCGGTGTTGAGCACGCCTTTTCCCTGCCCCTTCGCGATCAGCTTTTTTACCTCTGGCATTTCAAGCTCGTTAATGCGGGTATTCACCCAGTGTTTCCTCCAATCAAATCACATACTAGCGCATATCTCTTCGCTTTGCCTCAAGCTCGATTAACTCTCCGAACAAGGCATCGTAGCGCGTTTGATCCCGCCGCGCCGTCGGGGACTCTAGTTCCCGTTTTAATTTACTAATTTGACGCTTATAATAAAAATCCTTGAGAGATAGCGAAATATCCTCAAAATATTTAGCTAAATTTTCCTCTTCGTATTCGGCTTCTGTCAAATATACCTCAGTGGCCTTGGCTTTTAAGCTATTGTCAAGATCATCCAGTGTCTTTGTATCGAATTTACCCGCGCCGATTCCCTTTAAAACCGCGAAAAGCTTAGCATGAGCTGGCGAAACAAAGTAGTCGCCCTCTATGTCGGCCGGCAGGCTGCCCCGCAGCCGAGGATATTTCATGATGAGATGCAGAAATGTTCTTTCCGTCTTCTCTTGCGGGTCGAGCGACGTCTTGATCGCCACACCGCGCCGGGGTGCGCTCTTACCAAGCAACGACCTAAATCGGACAGCAAGAACCCGCGCGTCGAGCCCAAGTCTCTGGGCGATTTTCCCTATGTATTCTTCGTGTGTTATGGGATCGAGTGTTGCGATGAATCTTAGGGCTGCTAGTGCGGCTTTTTCTTTTTCGTGGGTCTCACTGATAGTATATTTTTCCAGCTCGCGCGTCAAGTAAAAATCATAGAACGGCTCTGCATCATCTAGCAACTCTCGAAATGAGTCTACACTTTGGTTTGTGATATAGTCTGCTGGATCGAGATTGTTTGGAAGCACTACAACCCTCACGTCTATCCCCGACTCGGCGCTCCGTCCCTCGAAGTCGCGGAGGGCCTTCATCTTCGGCGGCCGAAATTCGGACATATATGCGCTGGCGCTCTCCGCTGCTTTCGTACCGGCGGCATCCGCGTCAAAGACTAAGATCGCCCTATTGGCGAATCTTTTGAGAAGTTCAACGTGCTCGCCGGTGAACGCCGTGCCGAGCGTTGCGACAACGTTTGGCACACCCGCCTGAACCAGAGCAAGAACGTCTGTGTAACCTTCGACAATGACCACCGAGCCCTCTCTAGTGATGTCGTTCTTGGCCAAATGGAGCCCATACAAAGTCGAGCTCTTATGATAAGTAGGCGTCTCCGGGGAGTTCATGTACTTCGGCTGCCCGCCATCGAGCACCCTGCCCCCAAAAGCTATTGTGCGCCCCCTCGTATCGGTAATCGGAAAAATTAGTCTGGAACGGAACCGGTCATAGTGGCCTTTGGCGCTTTTTATAATAAGTCCTGCCTCGACCAGCTCCTCTTTTGAGAACTTGCGCTTAGCGAGATAGTTCCCGAGCGAACTCCACGCTTGCGGCGCGAGTCCGATACCATACCCTTTGACTATATCGGCGCCCAATCCCCTCTTCTTTAAATACGTGCGGCCCGGCTCCCCTTCGGCTGTTTTAAGAAGTATATGCTGGTAGAAGAGCATGGCCTGGTTGTTCGCTTCATAAAGCCGCTCTCTTTTGGATAGCTCGCGGCTCTTGCCCTCTTCATACTCCAGCTGATAGCCGGCGCGCGCTGCTAAGAACTCGACGGCCTCAGGGAACTCCAGTTGCTCAACCTTCATGACAAAATTGAAGACATTGCCGCCCTCGCCGCAACCGAAGCAATGAAAAAGCTGCGAGGCGGCATCGACTTTGAATGAGGGGGTCTTCTCTTGGTGGTAAGGACATAGACCCCAAAAAAGCTTCCCTTTTTTCTTGAGCGTCACGTACTCGGAGACCACATCGACGAGGTTGTTCCGCTCTCGCACGGCATCTATATCGTTCTCTTTGATCCTGCCTTTAAACTCGGTCACTAAATTAGTCTCTCCGGCTTTCTGCTAAACCATCCACACTTTTGGAACGAAATGCTCTTCATACATCTTAATAGCGTAACGATCGGTCATGCCCGCTATATAGTCGCAGACGCGAACGACGCGCGCACCGAGCTCCTCGGTCCTGAACTCCTCGGGCAGCAGCTCCGGTTTGTTTAGGAATAGGAAGTAGAGGCTCTTCAGCACGTTCTTGGCCTTCTCATTCTCCGACTTCGCCGCCGAGCCGCGGTAGACGCGGACGAACAAGAACTCGCGCAGTTCGTGCATGGCTTTCATCAGGTCCGGGCTCATCGAAATGATATTCTTGTCCCGGCTGTATTCGACGAGATTGCAGACCATCGCGTTGATGCGCACGCCCGAATACTTGCCGAACAGCTCGATAGATTTTTTGTCGATATCGTCTAGTTTGAGGATGCCGGCGCGAACCGCGTCGTCGATGTCGTGGTTGATATAGGCAATCCGGTCGGCAATCTTGACTATTTTGCCCTCAAGCGTCTGCGGGTCTTTTTCACCGGTATGGTGCAAGATACCGTCGCGCACCTCCCATGTGAGGTTGAGCCCTTTGCCGCCGTACTCGAGGATATCGATTACGCGCAGGCTCTGCTCGTTGTGGTTGAACTCGTCGGGAAGCTCATCGTTGCCACCAGCCTTCAACTCCTGAAAAATCTCATTTATCGCCTCTTCGCCGATATGGCCGAAGGGGGTGTGCCCTAGGTCGTGGCCGAGCGCTATCGCCTCGGCCAGGTCTTCGTTGAGCGCGAGCGCGCGAGCTATTATTCTCGATATCTGGCTGACCTCGATAGTGTGGGTCAGCCGGTTGCGATAGTGGTCGCCTTCCGGGCTCAGAAAGACCTGCGTCTTATTGACGAGGCGCCTGAACGCTTTTGAGTGAATAATTCGGTCCCGGTCGCGCTGGTAGCATGTGCGTAGCGGACACGGTTGCAACTGCTTCGCCCTCCCCTTACTGTCGATGCTTCGCATCGCCAACGTTGACAGGGTCTGGACTTCGCGATCTTCAAATATCTCCCGGGGAACTACTGATTGTTTTTCCAAGTTATCACCGTCTATTTATCTTGATTTCTTCGACTAAGCGTTTGCCGGTAACCCTAGCGCTTTTTATCGCATCAGCGTCGCTCTCGGCAGGCCTTTGAGCACAAACTCCATGGTGACCGATGGTTTCGGTGGCGGAAGAGTCCGATACGATGGTCATACCGTGGACCATCATAATATCATGTATGGCGCGAATCGTCGTTTCTTGCCCGCCAAAGCGCGAAGCCCCAACCGAAACGCCGGCGCCGACTTTCGCCACTAAGGCCTTCTTCGCGCGGAGCGCCCGACTCTTGTCGAAAATCGCCTTTAACTGTGCCGAGACCGTGCCGAAATAGACCGGGCTTCCGACGATGAGAGCATCGGCCTTAGCCATCGTCTCCAGGGCCGACTCGAGCTTTGTTCCGACGTAACAGCTCTCGTCACACGGCGAACTGCAGGCGTCGCAATACGGTTTATCCTGGTCCTCCAAGACTTCCATCGAATGAAGAAGCTCGGTCTTGGCGCCCGCTTCCGCAGCAGAACGCAAGACTTCCCTTATTAGAAAAGCCGTGTTACCATCATCATTCGGGCTTCCGTTGATGCCTACGACAAAGATATCTTCCATAAAATCACCTCAACATTGGTTTCCAAAATTTTCGGGAGGGTTTCTTCTATATCGGTATTCGACACATACCAGTATTTTCCTGCCAGTTAAGAGTTTTTTTGGCAGACACATTCACTTTCGAGCTTTCCATGGTTTGCCCGCTGTGCTACTCTTAGCAGAAGTCGCTCTATATGATAGCGCAGTTTGCGATTGCGCACACAGATTCCGGTTTGCCAACCCCTAGATTCTAACATTTATGACCCTTAAATTCGACTTTCACGCCCATGTCTACGCGGAAGAGATAGCCGATAAACTCATCGGTATAATGGAAGCCATCTATGGCGTAAAACGTCGACATCACGCAACTGTCGACGGAGTTTTAGCGTCGGCGGCAGACGGGGGTATCGACGAGTCGTAATACTCCCCGACCCCTTCGAACTAGACAGATTTCCAGAACTCGGGCTCATCGTCGTCTTTCACACCGGCGACGAGGAAGGCGGTGTGAAAGGTGTTTTCAGTCATTTGAAAACGTCTATTTCGATACGGCTTATCTGCCCGGCAAAATTGATGACGACCGCTTTGTGGAGCTGGCCGGTAGAATCGGCTATGATCGTGTTCTTTTCGGCACGGATTTTCCCTTCAGAGACCACCGGGTGGAACGCGAATACGTCGAGCGCCTCTTTGGAGAGGACGCGATTAGATTCATGAGTGAGAATCCGGCTAGACTGCTTGGGTTAGATATAGAGCGCTCTTAGAGCCCGAGCGCGGTATGCAAGTTCTTCGCCTGTTCGAGATTTTTAGCGTAGCTTATCTTGACGTTTGTAAGGACCGTGCCTTCGAAATTTGCCTCGCACACATCGGTCTGCGTCATCTTAGTGTCGCTCATCTTCGTATGTCGTAGGTTGGCGCCGGTCAGATTAGCGTAACGCAGGTTCGCCCCGTTTAGCTTCGCATGCGATAAGTCCGCGGACGAAAGATTTGCCTGAGCTAAGTCGGCTTGGGTAAGATTTGCGCCGAGCAAATCCGCCTGGCTTAAGTTTGCTCCCGTAAGTATGGACCGGTATAGTCGAGCACCGCTCAGTTTTGCATTGCTTAAATTAGCTTTATGTAAATCCGCCCCGCTTATATAGGCATCTTCGAGGTTGGCCCAGCTCAAATCGGTCACTTTTTGTCTGCCCTCATCGTTTATGATATCCGACACGGCGAGCGACGCGTGGCGGAGGTCAGCGTCGCTGAGATTGGCCCGCTGCAGGTTGGCCCCGCACAGATTGGCGTGGCGCAGATCGGCGTTGATCAAGACCGCGCCCGACATCTCGGCTTCACTGAAGTTTGCCTTTCTGAAATCAGCGTTACGAAATTCACCTTTGCTCAAATCCGCCCCTGAGAGATTGGCCTCGCGAAAATTTATTTCACTCAAGTTCATGCCGCTAAGGTTTGCGCCAGAGAGGTCGGCGCCGTGGAAATTGCAGCCGCGCAGCTTGAAATTGCGCATGTTGAACCTGCACAGATTGCGGTTCTTAAAATCTTTCGTCGTCTTAAGAATCGTTCTAATCTGTTCCGTAGTCATCCGCGGTTTGCGCACGGGTATGGGTGTATGATTGTCTCGCGAACTCTGGATCATATTCTCCGCTATCTATAATAATGCGATTCTAAAGGACTATCGGCATATGCCGGCAAAATCTTATATAGAACTCGTTAGCGCCCAGGCATCGGGAGTTGACCCTAAATAATTCGAAATACGGCTAAAGACAAGCTACCCGAAACCGATAACTTACTACAATAATATGATTCCGGCTGGTAATGCCGAATCTTTCGCACAATAAAGAAACGCTTTACGCATGGACTAAAAAACACTAATGGAGGGAAACGCTATTATGAAATTAAAGACACGAATGGTAGTCGCAATCGGTTCGGTGCTCTTGATTGTTTTAGCTACTGCGTTCGCTTTTATGTATAGCGCGCAGAAGAGCCAATCTGAGGCACTCTACTACAGCCAGGCAAAATCTATCAACGATAGCCTGAAACTGGTGCGAAAAGTCATCTCGGGCCATGGAGGTGTTTTCGCCAAGCAAAAAGACGGCTTTAGCGCTAACGAGTTCTTGGCCGCGATTCCCGGCATACCCGCTGAGATGAAAAGCGCAAAGGGCGACAAGTTCGCCCTAATGAACGGCTTCTCCTTCCTGCAAGAGATGTCCGCCATCTCACAGCAGGATGCTAAGGCGGCATTTTCATACAGGTCGCCGCGGGAAAACCCGTTCAATCCTATCAACGAGCCCACAGACAAAGAGCTCGCTGTCCTTAAGGAGATGAAGGCCGGCACCGTCACCGAACATCACGACAAAGTGACCGATGAAAACGGTAAGAAGCTTTATAGGTTCAGCAGTGCGATGCCGACCGATGAGTCCTGTATGAAATGCCATCCGAACTTCACTCCGGGCGGCGTCGACTCGATGATGGTAGTCTCGCTCCCAATCGATGAAGCCGAGGCGAGAAACGCCGCAAGCATGATGAACATCATCTATGTGTTCGCGGCGGCCGTAATCGTCGTGCTTAGTTTAACCTATTGGCTGGCGAGCAGAATAACCGCGCCCATCAAGCACCTGGCCGATATCGCCGATAGGGTCAGCAAGGGCGAACTCGATGTAAATATCGATGTAAGCAGGGGCGACGAAATCGGTGAGCTGGCAGAGGCGTTTAACAGGCTTATCGCCAGCGTCAAGATTCTATCGATGAGCGGCGACCAATAACTATATGGCCGCCTAACATAATACGCGCGCACATGACAAAGGACGAGATATCACTCGTCCTTTGTTGCTTTTATAGACCATATTGGCTTTAAGCGTATGGTAAACTACTTAGAGCCCGAAGAGCCGGCGCCGAGAACCGCCTGGGCGGCTGCGAGGCGTGCGAGCGGGACCCTATATGGCGAGCAACTCACATATGTGAGGCCGATGTCATGGAACTTCTTGACCGATTCGGGGTCGCCGCCGTGCTCGCCGCAAACGCCGAGCTTGAGATCTGGTTTAGTGGCACGACCCTTATCGCAGCCCATCTTGACCAGCGCTGCGACACCATCATCGATTGTTTCAAACGGGTTGCTCGGCAATATCTTTCTCTCTAGATAGCGCGGGAGAAACTTTGCTTCGATATCGTCACGGCTGAAACCAAACGCCATCTGCGTCAAATCGTTTGTCCCAAACGAGAAAAAGTCGGCGACGGTCGCAATCTCATCGGCCGTAACGGCGGCGCGGGGTATCTCTATCATCGTCCCAATCTTATAGTCGACATCGACACCGCTGGCGGCGATGACTTCCGCGACTACCTCTTCACTCTCTTTGCGCAGGATGTCGAGTTCGTTGACGTGCGCCACGAGCGGTATCATTATCTCGACCCTCGGGTCACCGCCCTCTTTTTTCAACCGGCAAGCAGCCTCCATGATCGCACGCACCTGCATCTTATATATCTCGGGGTGCGTGATACCCAGACGGCAGCCGCGCAAACCCAGCATCGGGTTCATCTCAGCCATTCGCTCGACCGCGTCAAGAAGCTCTTTCTTGGGGGCGAGTTCGGCTTCTGGTGCCCCACTCATCTCCATCTTGGTTATCTCGACCTTTAAGTCTATTTGGCGCGGCAAGAACTCGTGGAGCGGCGGGTCGAGCAACCTTATGGTCACCGGCAAACCGTCCATCGCTTTGAAGATACCGATAAAGTCATCTCTCTGTACCTTTAATAGTTTGGTGAGAGCGTCTTTTTCCTCATCTTCGTTTTTGGCCAAAATCATCTGCTGGACGATGGGCAAACGGTCCCCAAGAAACATGTGCTCGGTGCGCGCCAGGCCGATTCCTTCGGCGCCGAATTGGCGCCCCTTTTCAGAGTCTTCCGGCGTGTCCGCATTCGTGCGCACCCCGAGGGTTCTAATCTCGTCCGCCCAGCCCAGAATGAGCTCGAATTCCTTGGTCGGCTTCGGAGGCACCAGCTCTACCGCGCCGATTACCACGCTGCCCGTAGTGCCATCGATAGATATTATGTCGCCCTCTCTAACCTGAACACCGTTGACGGTGAATACTTTGTTCTTGGAGTCTATCTTAATCGCATCCGCACCGCACACGCATGGTTTGCCCATACCGCGGGCGACGACCGCCGCGTGGCTGGTCTTGCCGCCATGGCTGGTGAGAATACCCTGCGCCGCGACCATGCCGTGAAGGTCGTCAGGGGTCGTCTCCCAGCGTGTAAGAATGACTTTCGCGCCGTTTTGGCCCATCTCCTCCGCGGTGTCGGCGTCGAAGACGACTTTGCCGACTGCGGCGCCCGGTGAGGCGTTAAGACCTTTCGTTAAGACCTTGATTTTGGCTTTCGGGTCGAACTGCGGGTGCAACAGCTGGTCTAGTTGCTCGGGGTCGATTCTTTGGACGGCCTCTTTCTTGGTGATAAGTCCCTTTTCGACCATCTCGGCGGCTATTCTCAAGGCTGCCGCCGCGGTTCTCTTGCCGATTCTGGTTTGGAGCATCCAGAGTTTGCCCTGCTCGATGGTGAACTCTATATCGCACATATCCCGATAGTGCTGCTCGAGTATGTCCATGTTCTTAAGGAGCTCATCGGCGAGCGCGGGCATTTCCACCTTAAGGTTGAGGAGCGGCTCAGTGACCCTTATCCCCGCTACGACATCCTCGCCCTGCGCATTGATCAGGTAATCGCCGTATGGCACGTTCTCACCGGTGGCGGGGTCGCGCGTAAAAGTGACACCGGTCGCGGAGTCATCGCCTTTGTTTCCAAAGACCATCGTCTGAATGTTGACTGCGGTCCCAAGGTCATCCGGTATTTTATATAGCTTGCGGTAATCAACGGCTCTCTTATTGCCCCAGCTCTTGAAGACAGCCTCGACGGAGAGGATCAGTTGCTCTTTTGGGTCTGTCGGGAATTCACGGCCCGTGTGATCGCGGACGATATTTTTGAACATCTGGACGAGTTCTTTCAGGTCATCCGCAGTCAGATCGGTATCGAGTTTTGCGCCCTTCTTTTCTTTTAGTTCGTTTATCGCATCCTCGAAGAGCCCGCCTTCGATGCGCAGGACCACCTTGCCGAACATCTGGATGAAGCGACGGTAAGAATCATATGCAAAGCGCTCGTCGCCGGTCTGCATGGTCAGGCCCTTGATAGCCTCATCGTTCATGCCCAGGTTTAGAACCGTATCCATCATGCCGGGCATCGAAAACGCGGCTCCGGAGCGGACAGATACCAACAACGGGTCATCCGGGTCTCCAAGAACCTTGCCCATCTTCTGCTCAAGCGCTTCGCGGTGCGTATCAATCTCTTGCAGAAGCCCGTCGGGAAATGCTCCGGTCTGGTAGTATTCATTGCATGCTCCGGTGCTGATTGTAAAGCCCGGAGGAACCGGCAGACCAATCCGCGTCATCTCGGCGAGGTTTGCGCCCTTCCCGCCGAGAATGTACTTCATCTCAGCCGTGCCTTCGTTAAAATCGTAGACATACTTTTTGCTACCTGGCATTAGATTCCCTCCAAAATAATCTTCGTCTATCTATAAACTGGAACAATAGTCCAGCAAAACGGACCATCACGTGCTTATAAAAGAGCTGGCCGCATTAGGGCAGAATCACCCATGTGGGCGGTGGCCGCCTTGGCGCCTACTGGGCTCTGATAAATGCGAAATCCGCGACCTTGCGATAAGTATTGTAGCAAAGATTCAAGAGCCTTATCCGGTTGTTCTTCACGCTCTCGTCTTCGGCCATGACCAGCACATCATCAAAAAACCTGTCGACGGCGGGGCGCAAACCCGCTAAAAGGCCGATTGCGGCACCATAGTCACGGCCGGCTTGCTCGACATCGCTTTCTGTCTTAACAGCGCTCGCGTAGAGCGCTTTCTCAGCTTCTTCTATAAGCAGGCTATCGTCTACCGCCGTGCCCAGCTCAAACCTGCCGAGGTTTTTGCATCTTATAAAAGCTACGAGCACGTCTTCGAGTTCATCCGATTTATGCTTGCTTTGGAGTGCTTGAGCACGCCTCATAATATCGACGATGTCATCGATGGAACCGCTGGTGACCGCATCGACTACGTCGTGCGTTAGCTCACGCCCCTGCAGATAGGCGCGGACCCTTGCGCGGAAAAACTCATCGATAAGTTCGTGCGTCGCCTCGACATCGAAATCGATGCCCTGGTCTGCGTAGAGCTTGAGCGCGAGTTCTATTAGGGAGTTCATCGATATATCCAGGTCGTTCTCGAGGACTATCGACACGATTCCGTGCGCTTGCCTGCGAAGCGCATATGGGTCTTCGGAGCCGGTCGGGATAAGGCCGGCGGCTAGAATGCCGGCGACCGCATCGAGTTTGTCTGAAATGCTTACTACCTGCCCGCTGACAGTTGCCGGCAGGCTGTCGCCAGCCGAACGCGGGAGGTAGTGCTCGAAGATGGCCGTCGCCACCGCCGGCGGCTCTCCGGAGACATAGGCGTAATCGCGCCCCATCGCCCCCTGGAGCGTGGGGAACTCGCCGACCATCTCGGTTACGAGATCGGCCTTGCACAGGTACGCCGCGCGCACCGCATAGCCCATCTCGTCCGGCGACAGGGCCAGCGCCTTGGCAATAGCCTCGGCGAGCCTTACGACACGCTGGGTCTTCTGATAGACCGTACCGAGCTTGACCTGAAAGACTACGCCGTTTAACTTCTCGACATAGCTCTCGAGCGGCTTGGAGCTATCCGACTCGAAGAAATACTTGGCGTCGGAGAGACGTGCTCGGATGACGCGCTCGTGGCCTTTTTGTATTATGTCGGTGAACTTGGGGTCACCGTTGTGTATCACTATGAAGTTGGGGAGCAGCGCTCCATCCGCATCCTCAACCGGAAAATACCGTTGATGCGACTCCATCGCTGTAACCAAAACGTCGCGCGGGAGGCTGACAAAATCGCTCGCAAAGGTTCCTACAGCGGCGTGGGGAAACTCGACAAGCTCGACGACCTCGTCGAATGTATGCTGGTGGACAACTGCACGGCCGCCAATAGCCCGCGCGGCGCTCTCTATCTCCTCGCGGATGAGAAGAGACCGCTTATCCTGGTCGACTATGACAAAGTTGTTGAAGAGCATCTGGAAGTAATCGCAGGGCGCCTCGACTGTTACCGGGTTCTCGGCACGCCGGCGATGCCCCATACTTAGTTTGCCGGCCGCGACACCGGCTACATCGAACCCTATGGCCTGCGCACCGAAGAGCGCCAGTATCCAGCGAATAGGCCGGACAAATCTCATGTCGCCATGTCCCCAGCGCATCGCTTTCGGAAACGACAGCGACTTGATAAGCTCGGGCAGGATTTCTCGTAATAACTCGACCGCATCGCGGCCTTCCTCCTCTTTGACGGCGAAGACATACTCCCCGCCCTCGACCGACTTGACGGTCAGGGACTCAACGTCAACACCTTGTGACTTTGCAAACCCCATGGCGGCGTTGGTGGGTTGGCCGTCATCGGTAAAGGCCGCCTTCTTCGCGGGACCCTTTACCTCGATAGTGATCGTCTCCTGTTTTTCGTCGAGGCCCACGGCCATTATGGCAAGTCTGCGCGGCGAGCCAAAGGCATTCATGATATCAAAATTTAGCCGGTGCCGTTTGAGTAGCGCCTCGGCCTTCTCTTTAAGTTGGTCTTTTCCGATAACGACAGCTGCGGCCGGTATCTCTTCGGTACCGATTTCCAAAAGGAGGTCGTGCTTACTCACTCGAGATCACCGCCTCTTTCAAGAGCGGAAAACCCTGCGCTTCTCTTTGCTCATAATATGCATGCGCAACCAGACGAGCCAGGTCGCGAACCCTTCCTATAAACCTGGTTCGCTCGGTAACGCTGAGCGCGCCGCGCGCATCGAGCAGGTTAAACGCATGCGAGCACTTCAACACATATTCGTAAGCTGGAAAGACCAGGTCGTTATCGAGGATATGTTTCGCCTCCGCCTCGTAGGTATCAAAGAGCGCAAAGAGCATCGATACGTCGGCTACATCAAAGTTGTAAGTAGAGCCCTGAACCTCGTTTTCGTGGTGTACTTCACCGTAGGAGATGCCGTCGACCCACTCGAGGTCGTAGACACTTTCTTTTTCTTGAATATACATAGCGAGGCGCTCGAGCCCGTAAGTTATCTCCGCGCAGACGGGCTTCACATCGATGCCGCCTACCTGCTGAAAATAGGTGAATTGCGTTACTTCCATACCGTCGAGCCAGACCTCCCAACCAAGCCCCCAAGCGCCGAGCGTCGGCGACTCCCAATCATCCTCCACAAAACGAATATCGTGCTTGGAGAGGTCGAACCCGAGACGCTCGAGACTCCTAAGGTATACGTCCTGCACATCATCGGGCGACGGTTTTAAGATGACTTGGTATTGGTAGTAGTGCTGGAGCCGGTTGGGATTATCTCCGTAGCGCCCGTCGGTCGGCCTCCGCGATGGTTGCACATAGGCTACATTCCAGGGCTCAGGCCCGAGCGAGCGTAAAAAAGTCGCCGGATGAAAAGTTCCGGCTCCCACTTCGATATCGTAAGGCTGGACGATCAAACAGCCATATTCAGCCCAGAATGACTGGAGCGTCAACATTAATTGTTGAAAATTCACTAACCTATCCTCTCCTTGCCTGTTACCTCATATTTGATGGCTCGCGCGCGGATTTTGCGCTGTGGCAAGCTGCACGAGCTATTAAATATCAGGTAACGATTGGCCGACGACTAGAGTGCGATTAATGACTACAAATGCATCTGTGTTTGAAAACGTTATATTCAGACGCGTGCCGGATAGAGCATCCCCCACGCGCAAACCCGCAAAGAATAGGGTATTCGGGCGCATCCCTCACCTATTGTAACAACAACACTATGCAAGCGCTATACCTTTTGTTTCTTGTCTGCCTCCGTTGAGCCACACCTCGCGCCTCTACTAAGATTAGCGCATTGGCACCCAAGCCTTTATCCGGGCTGAAGCCCTGAGCTACATTGGCCGGCCCCTGGATTCTAGTTGTACGTAAACTGACCCAAGTAATCCCTGCTCTTTAGCTTCGACTCGATATAGTAGTTGACGTAATCCCTGACTATGAGATAGAGGTCGTCCTCCAAGCGCGCGATAACATCGAGGGCGACGATGTCGCTCAGCGGCAACCTCATCAACCTTGTAAACGTCTCTATTGTCGCCGAGCTGACTGCGGCGCTGTTTCTGTCGGCGATAGAGCACTCCTCGCACATGACGCCGCCCCACTCAAAGCTGAAACGCATCTTTGCGCCCGTTTTCTTCTCACAGATCACGCAGCGCTCGAGTTTAGGCATGTACCCCGAGATAGCCATAAGTTTGATATCGAACGCGATGAGGAGCAGCCGGAAATTCTTTCGTGTCTTAGAGATAACATCAAGGGCTCTTAATAACAGGTTATAGAGCGAGACATCGCGCTCCCCTTCGACCGAGACTTTATTAGCGAGGTCGAGCATGGCCGAGCCGTAGGTGATACGATCGAAGTTATCGCGAATCTCCGACAGTGAGTCGATGATTTCGGCCTGTGTGACAATGTCGAGATTTCGGCCTTTGTAAAGAACCAAATCGACATTGGTGAACGGCTCAAGCCGGCTGCCGAACTTGCTCTTGGTCTTGCGCACGCCCTTGGCGACCGCCCTTACCTTACCGTGGTTTGCCGTAAGGATCGTAACAATGCGGTCGGCCTCGCCCAGTTTATGGGTTCTTAAAACGATGCCGCGCGTTTTATATAAAGACATTCGTCCCCCGATAGCACAGATATCTCAAGTTCGTTGGCCGTATCAGTTTAAAAAGACGTTAAAAATATTGTAAAGCAAACGCAACAATTTTAAAAAGACAAGAGAGGGAACGTTCTTGCACCCCTAACGCTCCAAGCAGAACACAGCTCAACATGCCGGGTTGCCGGTTTAACCCTAAACAAGGCGGCTGCCCACGCCCGCACACCCTATATTGTAGCGCATCTACCTCAATAATGTAACATGTTAAAGCATTATCTAATTAAACGATTGCTTACTTATTGCGTGGATAGACAGTTCCGTGAGCAAGGCGCTAAAACTTCGCGCGGCGATGGTCATCTCGGGAAAGTCAACTAACCTCTGGCCCATAGAAGATGGCTTTCCCCTCTGATTGTATGATGGTTTCTAATTTAAGATTAGCATAATTCCTGGCCTTTACTCATTATTTATGTAGATTTCAAATGATGATATAATAGATATTAGGATTTTTCTGATATTTAAGCGCACATTTTGGATAGCTGTCCTCACCGAGCGGAATGGGCGGAAGACTGAGGGGCTGTATGTGCGCCTCCCTTGCGGAGAGGCGCTATATAAATGTCAAGCCTTCCCTCTCCTTCAGGAAGGGGCAGGACAGTAGCTACTATTGTCAGAGTAATCAGACAAAGGGGTGCGAAGCCATTGTGAACCCTAGCCTTAATAGCGGGAAGAACATCATCCAGCTTAAGCAATTGAAATCCCTCTACAGCATAGTAGAATCTATATCTTCCAAGCTACATTTCGAGAATGTTCTTGAGTCCGTACCCCAAGCAGTAAAAGCAATCACCGGCAGCACTGAAATGACAGTCGCATTAGTACACAAAACGGCTGATGGGTTTGAAATCGACCATGAGACAATGCGTCACACCTGCTCGCATCCATCCAATATAGTAAGCAAAGCGGATCGATGGCGAGTTGCGATAACTGCGATTAAAAACAACAAGCCGACTATAGCCCTGGCCTCTGGTGAGCTAGTCTCATACGACCAAGTGAGTGACCGCCCTATAGAGGATATCGTATTCGCTATCGTTCCCTTAACGGCCCAGAATAAAAGCAGCGGATTTTTATCGGTTTTGGCACCGGAAAACAGGCGATTTGACCATAAAGACATAGTCTTGCTCACAATACTCGCGAGCCACATCGCCATCGCCGTTGAGAACGCCAGACTGCATATGAGAGTACAAGAACTGTCCCTCGCCAAAGAGCGGTGCAGAATCGCAAAAGAAATTCTCGCGGTTGTTATGAAGGGTGATATGTATGATAGTATCTTTCCCACATTTACAGGAAATCGCGGCGAAGAGCTGACAAACAAAGAACGAGAGGTTCTCTCTTTGATGGCAAAGGGTTATACAAATGAAGAAATCGCGAAAGAGTTGTGGATTGGATTGAAGACGG
>JASEGT010000046.1 GCA_030018005.1 Actinomycetota bacterium | reverse complement strand
GTCAAGCATTGCTCCGCGCGTAAATCGGCAGCGGGCTTTGCGCCACAGGCTCATATACGGGCTAAAAAACGATAGGCTGGCGGAGCGCAAGGATTTCGTCATAGAGATGGCCGGCCTAAAGGGGAGGGAAAACGAGCTTGCGCAAAACCTGTCGACCGGATGGAAGCAGCGTCTCGCCCTGGGCTGCGCGATAATACACGAGCCCGAGATGGTCTTTTTGGACGAGCCGACCGGCGGCGTCGACCCCGTTTCGAGGCGGAATTTCTGGGATATGCTCTATCGCATGGCCGAAGGCGGCACCACGCTTTTTGTCACGACACACTATATGGACGAAGCCGAGCATTGCCACCGCTTAAGCTTCATCTACCAGGGGGATATCATAGCGCTGGGCACACCGGACGAGGTCAAGCGCGACCACGCGACCGGCGCTATCATCGAAATCGATATAGGTACGTCGCCGGAGGCGCTGCGCGCGGTTACCGGCTCACCCGGAGTTATCGAGGCATATTTCTATGGCGCCAACATACACGCCAAAGTCGACGCGGCCCAAATCGATGGGCCGCGTATTGAAACGCATCTTAGGGGTCTTGGTTATATGGGCTCGACGATACAGGAAGTAAAGCCGAGCCTCGAGGATATTTTCGTGGACTTAATCGAGCGCGCGCGATAGTGTCGAGGAAGCCTGCGCACTTGAACCCTAGACGTAAGGGTAGAGTTTCCTCTTGTAGTCCCGCAGTTGGTTAAATATCTTGAAGTGCTTCGTCTCATCCATAATCAGGTAAGAGAGAAGGTGGCGGACTACGAAGTGCCGGCTCTCCTCGAATTCGGCTTCCCCAAGAGTTATCGAATCCTTTTCTATTTGGATGTGCGTGTCGAGAAGCTCCGAGATATTGCCGAGCTCGTCCGGGGTCAGCGTGATGGTCCCATCAAGCGCTTCCTTGATGAAGTTGAGAATCTCGATGTGTTTCTGAGAGTCGGTCTTTACAAGTCCGGCCACCAACTTCACCATAGCGTTATCGCTGGCGTCGATGATTCTCTCGCAGCTCGCTATCGTATCGTCTTCGAGCCTAAGCCACTTCTCAATGCCTTCTTCAAAATATTCTTGACGTTCCACTGCAGCCATGATTATTCCTCCTTAATTCTTGCCCTTACAACTTGAACGAGCACGTAGCGTTCGATTCAATCTCACCTTTACCCGGAAAACATAGTTCTCACACCTTCGGTGCGTTTTCTATGACGGTCGGTGGCGAGCGCTGGCGTGAAATCGCCGTATTCGATGTTTGGCCGTGATAATCTCTGGTTTTTGCTACAATTGTTTTCAGAAGACTCGCTTAGATATCGTACGTCATCGAGGACTCCGATTGCGAGGAAGAGGGCTGCTGTGAAGAGGCGGCCGAGGAGTGCCCCGCGGGTGCGATCAAGCTAATCGATGAGCGGGCTTCGCAATAACCAAGTTCCAAGTGCATGATTTCTAAGACTTAAAAACCATTGGCAGACAATCGAGGCGGTGACAGGTGAAGAGCACTCTAACAGCAAAGCACGCCGGAGAGATCATTAGAAGACTCAAAGGCGAATACAGGAACGCAAGGATTGTTCTCAACTATTCTAACGACTTTGAACTGCTGGTGGCGGTGATTCTCTCAGCCCAGTGCACTGACAAGAAGGTAAATGAGGTCACAGCCGAACTCTTTAAGAAATATCGGGATGTCGGCGATTATGCGGCGGCCAGCCTAGAGGAGTTGGAGCAGGATGTTCGACCGACCGGTTTTTTCAGAAACAAAGCCAAGAACATAAAGGGTGCCGCGGTCATGGTGCTCGATAGATTCGGCGGGAAAATCCCATCGACGATGGATGAGATATTAGAGCTGCCCGGTGTGGCGCGCAAGACCGCCAACATCGTTCTCGGGAACGCTTATGGTGTGGTCGACGGGATCGCGGTCGACACCCATGTGAAGCGCCTGTCCCGGCGGCTCGGACTATCCAAGAAAGATAATCCCGACAAGATAGAGCGTGACTTGATGGAGATTATTCCGAGAGACGAATGGTTTGAATTCACCTATCTGCTAATAGAGCACGGCAGGGCGGTCTGCGATGCGAAAAAGCCTCGTTGCGATAAATGCCTGCTTAATGATATCTGTCCCTCGGCATTCAAAGCATAGGCGACAGGGGTAGCGATTTCTGCCTTTCGGCAAGGGCTCAAAGGCAGGGTGGGCACTCGCGACGGGAGCCCTCCAAACCAATCGTGCGCTTACTTATACCATAACCAGGCATACTAGACGTTTTATAGTCGACCACGTATAATATCTTCTAATCTGAGCCATTCAGTATGAAAAGAACCGATTTAATATCTCGACTTATGTTTGATACATGGTTGATAAAGCTCCTTGATACTTCTAAATCTCAAGATAAAACCGCTCGTTTAGGCTAGTCATTTTATAATAAACCAGTGAACAAGAAGACCAAGGCGGCTAATCGCAGGAGGGGATAATTGGACATACTAGAACTCATTCAAACAAGAAGAAGTGTGCGCAAATATACGGGTGAACCCGTCACGGATATGGACATCGACACGATTCTGGAAGCGGGCAGGTGGGCTCCCTCGGGTCTTAACAACCAGCCGTGGCGTTTTGCGGTGATACGCAGCAAGGAGACGAAAAAACGGCTCGCCGCCGCGACAAAATATTCGACTATAATTCTTAGCTCGGACACTCTGATAGCGGTCTTTCTCGACCGCCTCGTCATATATGATAAGACAAAAGACGCCCAGGCTGCCGGTGCTTGCATCCAGAACATGCTTCTGCAGGCCCACGCATTGGGCCTCGGCGCGTGCTGGATGGGCCAGATACTTGCTAAAGCCGAGATGGTAAGGCTGGCGCTTGGGGCGCCCGAAAGCTACGAGCTGATGGCCGTGGTCGCCGTAGGCCATCCCGAGCCGGCTAAACTGACCGGGAAACGAGAAGAACTCGACAAGCTGGTGTTCTTGCGCGAGAAAACTAGCGCTCTAGGCGGTCAATCCTCTTAATGGTGTTGGAGCCAATCACATAGAAAGCACCGTCGGGTGCTTGGGCGACGCCAACGACCTGTTCGTCGAATTTGACGACCACGTTATCCTCGGCGACGGTATCGAAATCAGGTTCGGCGAATTTAATAGCCCGAATCTCACGCGTGTTGTAGGACCTGTTTAAACCAACCGGTACTCACATAAGCGATTAAGGGCTTAGTGACCCAAAAACCCATCGTCTAATCGTTCTCGGGGCTTGCCTGTTAAGTCGCTGATTTGCCGGCGATTTTCGCCCCCCCCTATTTGCTGCTATAATTACGGACAGCGAAGAATTCGCCTGCAAACGCAGACCTGCTAGCGGGTCGTTGAGAAAGGGAAGAGATGCCGGTGGAAGAGAAAATATCGCGTCTTGGGGTCATGGGCGGTACTTTTAACCCCATTCATTACGGACACCTGGTCACGGCAGAAGAGGCTCTATCGCAATTCAAGCTCGACAAGGTGATGTTTATGCCGGCGGGCGTCCCGCCGCACAAGAGCGACCGGGAAATCCTCTTACCGGAGGAGCGATACCTTCTCACAGTCATAGCCACCGCTTCCAATCCCGATTTCGTCGTCTCACGCCTTGAAATCGAGCGGAAGGGGCCGTCTTATACGATAGACACACTCGCCCAGCTGCAGCAGATATTCGGTCCCGACACGAAGGTGTTCTTCATCACCGGGGCGGATGCGGTGTGGGAGATTCTTACCTGGAAAAACGCCGAAGAACTAGTCGCGCTTACCGAATTTATCGCCGCTACGCGACCCGGGTACAGCCTCGAGAAGTTCAAGAAACTCCATGTTCTCCCCGAGGGCGAGGGCAGAGAGTCCGGCCGGCCGAGGGTGTCGATCATGGAGATACCAGCGCTCGCCATCTCGTCAACCGATATTCGCAGACGGGTGCGGGAAGACCAGCCTATCAGGTATCTGGTGCCCGAAGGAGTAGCGAGCTATATCAAGAAGTCCGGGTTTTGGAAGGACTAAAAGGATCGAGCATGCACGACGTCGGATTCATTAAAGAAAAACTGAAAACCCGGTTGACGCCGCGACATTTCGAGCACAGTCTCGGCACGGCGCAGACGGCTGCGGATATGGCCCACGCCTATGGCTTGGATGAGGAGAAAGCATATCTCGCGGGCTTGCTCCATGATTACGCCAAATCCATGAGCGGCGCCGAACTGCTGGCGGCGGCGGCCGGATTCGGTATCGAGGCCAATCCGGTCGAAATCGAGGCGCCGTATCTCTTGCACTCTGAACTCGGTGCTTGTATGGTCAAAGAAGAACTCGGAATAGTCGACCGGGAGATACTCGATGCCATAAAGTATCACACAATCGGGGCTTGTTCGATGACCGACTTTGATAAGATAATCTATATAGCGGATATGATAGAGCCGGGCCGGGCATATCCGGGGCTGGATAGGCTCCGTCACATGGCGTTGGAAGGGCTGGATGAGGTATTTCGCGAGGCGTACGCGCATTCGCTGGCACACCTTATAAAAGCCGGCAAGTTGATTCACCCGGTAACGGTCGAAGTATGGAATAGGTTAGTTGCACAAGAACATGGACGACTTCTTTGAAGCACAGGAAACGGATAGAGCTACCTCGCGCGCGGACCGCCTCAAGAAGGAAAAAGGCAGGCGTCGTCGGAGAAACCTCCTTTTATTCTTTTCAGCGGTCGTGTCGTTAGCGATTGTCATTTTTATCGCTTGGGGAATCTATAGCGGTATGTTTGCGCGTTCGGCGACTCAGGCGAAGAAACCGGTTAAGACTACGGGTCAAAGCGCGGTCGAGTCTAAGACGGAGGTTCACACCGAGAGTGCCCGGGGTTTAACCGATGATGAGCCGCAGCAGCTAGCCATGCGAAAGCTGATGAATCTGTTGATAATCGGCGTAGAGGAGACCGCGGGCCGCAAGAGCGCGAAAGGATTGCTCTTAGCAAAGGTAGATTTTCAAAACGGCTCCATTAAGGCTATCAGCATCCCCGACAAAGTCTATCTCAATATTCCGGGGCTCGGTCTCGACCAGATCAGCCAATCGTACAACGTAAGCTTGAACGCGACACGCAAAGCCGTTGAGGACCTGCTGCAGGTGCCGATTGAAAACCACGTCGTGCTCCACTACGGCGATTTCGAATATCTCATCAACGAGAAGCGCTTCAACGTGGTCTTCGACAAATCTGTAGAGACCGGCTTCTTCGAAAACGAGGAGCGGGCCTACAGCCGTGAGGTGGACAAGATAAATTCGGCCAACACCGATATCATCCCGTTGCCGGTGAAGTTCGTCAGCATCAACGGGGAGCCGTATTATGAGCCCAACAACGACGAAGTAAACCGGCTGGTTTTCGCGCTGTGGGGAATAAAGAGGGTAGTCAAATCGGATACGATTCGTGTGATAATCTTGAATGGTTCCGGGACGCCTGGGATAGGGCGCGAGATATCACAGCGGCTGACCTCGAACGGGTTCATGGTCACCGATGTCAAGAACGCCAGTAATTTCAGCTATACGAAGACCCAGATAGTCGTATATAAAGAGGAGTATAAAGAGAAAGCCAAGACCATCCAGCAGATCCTGGGCGTCGGCACAGTGGCGACGCACCTTATCTCGCAGGATGTGGCGGAAATCGCGATAATAGTGGGCAAGGATTTTAAGAGCACCAATTAACTAGGAGGCCATAAACTGGAAGCGCAAGAAATGGTAGAGATAGCCGCGCAAGCTGCGGCTGAGAAACACGCGACCGATATATCCATCATCGACGTGAGCAAGATCTTCGTCATCACAGATTATTTCATGATCTGCAGCGGCCAAACCGGCCGCCAGGTTCAGACTATCGCCGAGAACATCGAGGACAAGCTCCGCGAGCTGAAGGTGCGAAAAATCGGCCTGGAGGGCGACAAAGAAAAGAGCTGGATATTGCTCGATTTCGGCGCGGTCATCGTCCATGTCTTCACGCAAGAGCAGCGCAATTTCTATCAACTCGAGAAGTTGTGGTCGGATGCTCCAAGCCGCACATGGGAAACGGGCTAGGCACAGCGGCGCGAACTCGCTATAATAGTCGAGTGCGACAAGACGAATGGGGCCATAGCTCAGCGGGAGAGCACTTGGCTGGCAGCCAAGGGGTCGAGGGTTCAAATCCCTCTGGCTCCACCAGATAGTTCTTATTCGAACTATCGGTAAATATACCATTGAAGAGGTCAGTGAGTTTCGTGTCGCTGATCTTTTTGATATTAATGTAAAGCTGTCCCGTCAGGACGACGAACAAACTCACGTTAGCTCTTGCCTGCAAGGATGAATGTTAGACGACGTTCTCATGATTTTATCTGTCTGCCCAAATACCATTGGATTTAATAATGCATATGAGGTAATATGAAAACGAACGGGTGTTCGTATTTATGACTATGAGAGTTCTTACTTTTGTTTTAGAATATTAGCATAACCGCTGTTAACTTCAGCGATATGATGAAGTATTATTTGACTGCGAGGGAGCAAGTATGGCGATAAATGCGGATAAGCCGAGTAAATGGAAATCAGACATAGCCCAATCTGTCGATTGTTATAATGATTGGTTTATGAAGTTTGCTCCAAAAGCATATAGAGATACGAGAGTAGAAACAACGCAACAAGTCGAATCAGCGTTAGAAAAAACAGACAACTTAATGGATATATCACCGGATATATTGGATGAGAATCCCTCTGTTTTGCCCATACTTCGAATGTCAACGGCACCACCTATAGCACGAGACAGATTAATCGGCCTTGCTGGAATATCGCCTCATTTAGTAAAGTGCATGGAGCTAGATTGTAAAATACCACCAAAAATGGAAGCTTTAAAGTTGAATGAGGAGCTTAAAAGAATCGGAGATACAATAATGAAGTTGGCCGATAAAGATATTTTCACTTGGCTGGAAACGGGAAAAAGGCCAACCCAAGAAGAAATTGGTCGTGCTGCGACCATTGTTGCTGATCGTCTTTGCGGGGCAGTTGCTGATCCGATAATAAGGAATGCGCAAGAAAAACGGCAGTTAAACCTTATAAAAGAATGGCTGGAGCGAAGGGGATATACCTATATAGGCACAGGCGAGGGCCTTAAGTTTAACTCTATGGAGTCAGGAACATTTGCGTTTCATCTAAATGTTCCTGTCAAACTTGAAGGTGGAGAAACTCAGATTAATATCCCAATAGATGTTGCTGTCATGCCGCTTAATTCTAAACCAGTTGATTTGCCTCTTCTCATAGAAGCCAAATCTGCCGGTGATTTTACAAATGTCAACAAACGCCGAAAGGAGGAAGCGATTAAAATCGCTCAATTACGGAGAAATTATGGAAAAGATGTGCGGTTTATATTATTTCTTTGTGGCTATTTCGATAGCGGCTATTTGGGGTACGAGGCAGCAGAAGGTATAGATTGGGTTTGGGAGCACCGGATAGATGATCTAGCAGAATTTGGAGTTTAGACATGGCAACAATCGAGCTGTTAGAACGTTCACGCTTAGAAATTCAAAATCGGCTGGATGCTCTAAAGAGCCAAGCTGAAAGAAACAAACTAGGGCAATTCGCAACGCCTACGGAGTTAGCGACAGAGATTTTGGAATACGCAAAAGACCTTTTGCCGGCAAATAGCAAAATCCGCTTTCTTGATCCGGCTTTCGGGACGGGCTCTTTTTATTCCGCGCTTTTAAGGACATTCCAACCGCAAAGAATCGCGAGCGCTACTGGTTATGAAATCGATGAGCAATTTGCTAATGAAGCCATAGGGCTATGGAATGAATCTTCATTGAGGCTAAGTTTAAATGACTTTACAAAGGTTGCACTACCAGAAATCGATAAAGATAGGCCAAATCTAATCCTTTGCAATCCACCGTATGTTAGACATCATCACTTATCCAATCATGAGAAAGCAAAACTCCAAGCACTCACGAGAATGGTCACCGGCATAAAACTAAGTGGCTTATCTGGATATTATTGTTACTTTCTACTCCTATCGCATGCATGGATGTCGGAAAATGGTTTAGCGGGCTGGCTAATGCCAAGTGAGTTCATGGATGTGAATTACGGCAGAGAGGTTAAAGAGTACCTGCTTAATAGAGTTAAACTTATAAGAGTTCATCGTTTTGATCCTAAAGATGTGCAATTTGATGATGCGCTTGTTTCATCCGCAGTAGTATGGTTTGAAAATACAAGCCCGAGCGAAGCGCACGAAATCGAGTTCACATATGGCGGCACTCTTAGAAATCCTAAGGTCTGTAAAAAGGTAATGGTCGAAGAATTAAGAAGAGCCAATAAGTGGACAAGGATCGTATTTGATGTCAATGGATCAAAACGCGATAAGAATGAAGTTATATTATCCGATCTATTTTATGTCAAGCGTGGTATTGCCACAGGTTCTAATGAGTTCTTTATCCTAGATACGAAGAAAGTCGCGGAATATGAAATACCAGACGAATTCTTGAAACCGATTTTACCTAGTCCGCGGTTTCTTTCGGTTGATAGAATTCAGGCCGACAATATTGGTAATCCAATATTAGAGCAAAGGCTGTTCTTGCTCTCGTGCGATTTACCAGAACATGAAGTTAGAGAAAAACATCCCACCCTTTGGCATTATTTAGAGCATGGAAAAGAAAAGGAAATTAGTAGTCGGTATCTATGTACGCACAGGTCACCCTGGTATATGCAAGAGAAGCGGTCTGCGTCGCCTTTTATTTGTACTTATATGGGGCGCCAAGCAGATAATAGTAAACCTTTCCGGTTTATCTTAAATCGCTCAAAAGCCATCGTTGCCAATTCCTACTTGGTGCTCTATCCGAAAGATTATCTGAAAGACGCTATTGGGAGAGACGAAACTCTGCTTGAGAAAATATGGGTGGAGCTAAATAATGTTCATGTTGATGCCATGATCGGAAATGGTAGGGTTTATGGTGGAGGCTTGCATAAAATTGAGCCTAAGGAACTCGCTAATGTCTCAGCAGAGGGCATAATTGAAGCTATTCCAGAGCTAGAAGCGTTATACAGAGAGCATAATAGAGGGGAGAAGAACCTACAACTTCAACTCGATTGTTTTGGCTCTTGATAAGTACTCAACTAATCTCTCTAGTCGTAGTTGCGGCGGACATGAGCGGTAAAGTGCGTGCATTACCCGGAGAGGTCTGCTTATTAAGGTGGCGGGATATCAGGGTACATTTGAAAAGATGGCCATTGTGGCGTTACCCTGCTGGATTAATCCGCGTCTGATTTCTCTTTCCAGCTCGTTTCCATTACAATGTAAAACGTGTTCAAAAACGCGGACTCCTTGCTGATAGTCTCGAAAACACGAACAGGAAGAAGAGCCGATGCTGTGAATGCAGTTCTCAAGTCAAAGACGCATCTGGAGGGTGAAGATGGCCGACCGGTACGACCACAAAGAAATCGAAGCCAAATGGCAGAAGAGATGGGCTGAGCAGGACATCTACCGCACCTATGAGGATGCCTCAAAACCCAAGAAATACATTCTTGAGATGTTTCCTTATCCATCCGGTGCGCTTCACATGGGCCATGTGCGCAATTATTCAATAGGCGATGTGGTCGCCAGATATAACAAGATGAACGGCTATAATGTTCTCCATCCGATAGGCTACGACGCCTTCGGCATGCCGGCGGAGAACGCGGCGATAGCGCGCGGCATCCACCCGAAGAAATGGACCTTTAGCAACATCGAAAGCATGCGGGAGCAGCTCAAGCAGATGGGCTTGAGTTACGATTGGAGCCGTGAAGTAAACACGGCCGACCCTGATTACTACCGCTGGGGCCAGTGGCTCTTTCTCAAGTTCTACGAGCGCGGCCTCGCGTATCGCAAGAAAGCGACCGTCAACTGGTGCCCGAGCTGCCAGACCGTTCTAGCCAACGAGCAGGTGGAGGCCGGGGGGTGCTGGCGTTGCGGCGAGGTTGCCGAGCAGCGCGAGCTGGAGCAATGGTTCTTCAAGATAACCGATTACGCCGAGCGTTTGCTATATGACCTGGACGACCTTAACGGATGGCCGGAACGTGTCAAAATAATGCAGCGCAACTGGATAGGCCGGAGCGAAGGCGCCTACGTCGATTTCGAGATAAAAGGCGTCGGCGAGAAGGTCACCGTCTTTACGACCAGGCCGGACACGTTGTACGGTTCGACCTTCTTCCTGCTGGCGCCGGAGCACCCGCTGGTCGACCAACTCGTCGCGGGCACGGAATATGAGGCCGGAGCGAAGGAGTTTCGCCGTAAAGTCGCGGCGGAGACCGAAATCGACCGCACCTCGGCTGAGGAAGAGAAGAACGGCTTCTTTACGGGAGCCTATGTGATAAACCCGGTAAATGGAGAGGAAATTCCCGTCTATCTTGCGGATTACGTGCTTATGGGTTACGGGACCGGCGCGGTCATGGCGGTACCCGCGCACGACCAGCGCGATTTCGAGTTCGCCGTCAAATACGACCTGCCTATCAGGGTCGTTATCGAACCCGAAGGCGAGCGACTCGATTCCTCGATGATGAAGCAAGCCTACGAGGGTGAAGGGGTTATGGTAAACTCCGGGCCGTTCGACGGGACGCCGCAGGCTCAGGGGGTCGTAAGGGTCACCGAGTATTTGAATGAGCGGGGTTTGGGTGAGGCGGCGGTCAACTACCGCCTGCGCGACTGGCTTATATCGCGCCAGCGCTACTGGGGCAACCCGATACCGATGGTCTACTGCGATAACTGCGGCGTTGTGCCGGCAAAAGAAGAAGACCTGCCGATTAAACTCCCGGATGACGTGGAAATAACCGGCTCGGGCGGCTCGCCGCTCGCGCGCCACGAGTCGTTTATTCATACGACCTGCCCGGCATGCGGCGGCGCGGCGCGGCGCGAAACCGACACGATGGACACCTTTATCGATTCATCCTGGTACTTCTTGCGCTATTGCAGCCCTCATGATGAGACGCTGCCGTTTGCGAAAGAAGCGGTAGACTACTGGATGCCGGTCGACCAGTACATAGGAGGCATCGAGCACGCGGTTTTACACCTGCTGTACTCGCGCTTTTTCACGAAGGTTCTGAGCGATATGGGGCTGGTCGATGTCATCGAGCCTTTTACAAACCTGCTCACGCAGGGGATGGTCATAAAAGACGGGGCGAAGATGTCCAAATCGAAGGGGAACGTGGTGGATCCCGGCAAAATCATCAGCCGCTACGGAGCGGACACCGCGCGCCTCTTTATTCTCTTCGCCGCACCCCCGGAGAAGGAGCTGGAATGGAGCGACCGGGGTGTAGAGGGCTCGTACCGCTTCTTAAACCGCGTATGGCGCCTTGTCGAGGATAACAAGAGATTTGTCGCCGGCGCAGCTGCGGCGCGCGCGGGCTTTGCCGATACCTTGGACCAGGACGAGCGCGAAGTCCGTTTTATGGTACACCGCACCATCAAACGCGTAACCGAAGATATCGGGCGCTTCAGCTTCAACACCGCCATAAGCGCGGTCATGGAACTGGTAAACACGCTATATAGATATAACGAGTCTGCTCAGCGTAACCCTGCGGTTATGCGCGAAGCCATCGATAGCCTGGTGTTGCTTCTTGCGCCGTTCGCGCCGCATCTCATAGAGGAGCTGTGGGAAGGGCTGGGCAATACCGACAGCGTTCATCTGCAAACTTGGCCGGCGTTCGACCCCGAGCTAGCCAAATCCGAAGAGGTCACCCTGGTCGTGCAAATAAACGGCAAGGTGAGAGACAAAATCACCGTCGCCGCCGATATCGCAGAAGACGAGATGAAGGAGATAGCGCTCGCGTCGGATAAGGTTAAGGCCCACGTCGGCGGCAAGGTTGTTCAGAATATCTTTATCGTGCCGGGCAGGTTGGTTAATATTGTTATCAAGCAGTCATAAGCATTGCGCTAATTGCGAAGCTTGCCCACGCGATTCTTAAGCAACTTACTTCTCGTAGTTTACTTCTCGTAGCTCAGGGCTTTAGCCCTGATCGCTCATAGCAGGCGCTCGTAGCTCAGGGCTTTAGCCCTCGTATTGATAACGTATAGATTAAGAGTTTGGCTCTAGGAGTCAGCTAAAGGGCTGCGCTACGGTTAATCAAGAATTCTTAAATCCCCAGCAGGAAACCGCCCTCACTCCATCGAATAACGCTTTTATGCAAAAGCACATCGGAACGACAGACAACCCTAAAGACAAGCGTGGAGCGGAAGAAATCGTCGTCGATATACGCGATAAGCTCGAGAATCGTGGGTTTTCGATTGACAACCGCCAGCTGGCAGGCATTATTTTGCTGCTCATGGTGACGGTCGTCGGTAGCGCGTTATTCTATATAAACTCCAGGCCAAAGCCGGTAATCGTAGTCAAAGCGGATGAACGAAAGACAGCAACCCAAGAGAAACAAGAGGAGCAAGCAGCGGCGCCCGCGAAAGAACCGGTCCAACTCCATGTCCATGTCGCAGGCGCGGTAGCCAAACCCGGCGTCTACGCACTTAAAGACGGAAGTCGCGTTGTCGACGCGATTGGCGTTGCGGGAGGCGGTGCGCCCAATGCCGATGAAGACGCGCTCAATCTCGCCGCAAAACTTATAGATGGACAACGCGTCTACGTGCCGAAAAAGGGAGAGGCACCCCCACCAGTGAGCGAGATGAGTGCGGGGGGCGATTCGGGCGTCGTCGGTGACCCGGCCGCAGTGGGCGGTAAAATCAACCTGAACCTAGCCACCGCCGAGCAGCTCGATTCCTTATCAGGCGTGGGCGAGGTGACCGCCAAGAAGATCATCGACCATCGCACGAAGAAGGGTCCCTTCAGGCGCGTCGAGGATATCATGCAAATCGACGGCATCGGCCAGAAGAAGTTCGAAAAGCTCAAAGATGAGATAACTGTCGAATGAAAAGGGCATTCCCGCCGCTTGCGCTTGTTACCATCGGCTATATGGTGGGCATCGCAATAGCAGAATGGCTCAATATAAGGTTGAGCTATCCGTTATACGCATTACTAGCAGGTAATATAGCTCTAATCTTAAGTATAAGGCAAAAGGTATACTATAGGTATATACTAGCGGTAATTGCCGTTGTTTTGCTGGGCGTGACTCTAACCGCACTCGCCTCGGAACGGCTCGACGCGGGCCTCCTGAACCAGGCGGCTGTTGACGGCGCCTATGTGGAGGTCGAGGGGATTCTCATAAACGATGCCGTCTCCCGCCGGGGACAGACGCGCTTCGATATCCGAGTGGCGCGGCTCGATGATGGGAGGCAGGACTGGGCGCTCAGGGAGTATGCGCGTGTCCAAATCCGCTCAGACGGAAGGCTTGAGCTGCACGCGGGACAATCGGTCAGCGTCTCGGGCAAGGCGGGTTTGCCTAAATCAACCGGGGAATTCGACTACCGGCGCTACCTTTATTATCGCGGCATAACAGCGACGATAAACGCAAATCCGGCGGACGTAACGCTGGTGGAGTCGAATCGGGGCGATTTATGGGCGCTGCTCTTGAGCGGGGCGGGCGCTTCCCGCGATTGGGTTAAGAAGCGAAATGCGGCCCATCTGCCGGGCGATGCGGCGGGGTTGCTCAACGGCATCGTTTTGGGTGACACCTCGATGTTGGGCGAGCGCGTCGATGAGTCGTTCAAGACGACCGGCTTGACCCATATCGTGGCGGCTTCCGGCATGAACATCGCGCTCATCGTCGGCGCGCTCTGGCCGCTGCTCCGCCTTTTGCGGCTGCGCGCCCGCTTTCAATACGTCGTGCTCATCGCGGCCGCAGCGTCCTACACGCTCTTGAGCGGCATGCAGCCCTCGATTACCAGGGCGTTCTTCATGGCGCTCGTAGCGCTTAGCGCGTGGCTCTTCGGCAGGGGGAAGAACCACCTGGCGTCGCTGGCGGCGGCGGCGCTCATCATCTTGATATTAAACCCGTTTTCCCTTTACGACATCGGGTTTCAGCTTTCGTTCGCCGCGACCGCCGCGATTATCCTTCTCGTACCCCTGCTAGAGCAAATGCTCGCCGATGCCCCACGTTCACTCCGCTCAGCGCTCGCGGTCACACTCGCCGCGCAAGTCGGGGTGTTGCCCATCATGATCTACTATTTCGGCTACATCTCGACGATATCGCTGCTAGCGAACCTTATCGTCGCTCCGCTCGCCGGCCCCGTGCTCATTCTCGGGATGGTCATTGTGCCGGTCGAGGCGGCTTCCGCGACGCTCGCGAGCCCTTTCTATTTGGTACTGCGCTGGTTGTTGACCGCGATGATATCCGGTGCCGAGCTGCTCGCGAATGCGCCCGGCAGCGCTATCTATTTTAAGCAGCCGGGTTTGGCTATCGCAATCGCGTCCTACGCTGTCTTAGGTGTCGGCCTGTTCTTTCTGCGCACGCTAAATGTGAGGTTAAGGCTTGCCCATATAGTAATGCTCTTGATAGGGGTATCCGCAGCTTCGCTATGGTGGCAGGCGGGGATGGCGATGCCTCCAGCGCAACTCGAGGTCGTTTTCTTGGATGTAGGCCAGGGCGATGCGGCGCTGCTATCCGCGCCGGATGGAGCGCGGGTGCTCATCGACGCGGGGCCGAACGCGGCCGTCCTCAAGCGGCGACTCGCCGAGCGGGGAGTAAACCGCATCGACACGATTATCTTCAGCCACGAGCACGCCGACCATGTCGATGGGGTCCATGGGATTTTGCAGGTCTGCAACGTAGGCGCGGTCGCTTATCCTCGTGCAATGGAGAATTCTGATGAGGGAAGGGTGCTAATCGGGCAGATAAAGAAGAGCGGGATAGAGCTGATAGCGCTCGATGACGGCGATACCCTCGAATTAGGCTCGCTGTTGAGGCTGGACATCTTTCTTGCGAGCGAATACGCGGGGGGTGGACGAGATGATTCGGCGGTCTTTGCCGCGCGATATCGCGACTTCGATATCCTGTTTACCGGCGATGCCGGAGACGAGACCGAGGCGTCGTTGCTCGCGCGCGGCGAGGAGTTCGACGTTGATGTCGATGTCTTGAAAGTCGGCCATCACGGGAGCGCGTATTCGAGCGGCGATGATTTTCTGGGAGCGACTAAACCCGAGGTCTCGGTGATATCGGTGGGTCAATATAACCGGTACGGCCATCCGGCACGCGCCGCGCTCGACCGGCTCAAGGCGGCCGGCTCACTCGTTTATCGCACGGACCTTAATGGAGATGTTACAATTAAGTCTGATGGTGAGACCTTTCGGGTCTACGTCGAGGAGTAGACCTGGCGGCGCTGTTGTGTTAGAGCCGCCGTAGCTCAGGGCGCGTAGCTCAGGGCTTTAGCCCTGACAGGGAAGTTGGCACCGACGTCGGCGAGGATGAGATATGAGCAGCAAGACGTCCAAAAACACAAAACCAAAACCGCTAAAACCGATATACCTTATCCACGGCGATAAGAAATTAATCGACGATGCCCTGGTGCGCCTCAAAAAACGCATCTCCGCCCAGTTTGACCTCGATTTTAACTACGACCAATTCAACGGCGCGGAGGTAAGCGCCGCGAAGGTAATCCAAGCCGCGAATACGCTGCCGTTCATGTCCGAGAAACGCCTGGTTGTCGTAAAGAACGCCGAAAAGCTCTCACGGGACGATGCGGGTCAACTCGCCGAATACGCCGAGAAACCGTCCGAGTTCGCTTGCGTCGTCTTTGTCTCAAACAGCGCCAACAAGACGAGCCGCCTCTACAAAGCGGTCGAGAAGACGGGCGAAATCGCCGAATATTCGCTCAAAATTCTCAACAAAAGCCCCACGGTCTGGATAAAAGAGCAGTTCGCGGCGCGCGGCAAACTCGTCTCCGATGCCGTTGCCAGGCACCTCCTGTATGTGGTCGGATCCGACCTCAACCGGCTGGGCACTGAAATAGAGAAGATAAGCCTCTACTGCGAGGACGAGCGCATCATCGACCCCGACGAGGTCGACGCGGTCGTCACCAGGTCAACGGAGGTATCGATATTCGACCTCTCGACACACATAGGGGAGCGCAACGTCCCGAAGGCCATCGAACTCCTCGACCGGCTGCTCACCCAAAAGGAGGCACCGCTCAGTCTCCTTAGTCTCATCGCTCGCCACTTCCGTCTTATCCTGCGGACGAAGGTGTGGACAGAAGCGGGGCGCGACAGCAGGTACCTAGTCGAGAACCTGACAGGTGAGGGCGGTAAGAAACTGCCGCCCTTCGTCGTCTCCAAATACCGCGACCAGAGCCGCAACTTCTCCATCGAAGAGCTTAAACGAGCATTCGAGCTGCTCCTCGCAGCCGACATCGCCCTCAAATCCAGCCCCCAGCCCCCCGAGGCCGTGCTGGAGGATTTGGTTGTGCGGTTGGCGCGGTAGCTGCATTGGTTTGTTATACTATAATCAGTGAGCCGCATTCTCCTCAATCCCTCTATCGGTCCATTCCAATTCAATAATCAGCATGAACTTATATCTTGTTAGACCATATAATGTACGATAATATATATGTATACTATTACATTAAGGAGAAATCTTATGAAGACAACATTAGACATACCTATTGAGCTAATTGAGCAGGCTCGGCAATTAGCAAAGAAAAAAACGAAGACAGAAACTGTAATTGCTGCCTTGGATGAACTGATTCGTCTCAAGAAACGCGAAGCTATTTTGGCGAAAGCGGGGATGCTTACATTCCACGACTGGGAAGAAGCACGACATGACAGATAAAGTTCTTATAGATACCTCGGTGTGGATAGATTTTTTTAGAGCCGCAAAAGGTAAGGACAAGATTGAGATACTTCTTTATGAGAATAAGGCCGCTTACTGCGGATTGATAGCGACTGAGCTTCTACGAGGCGCAAAAGGAGACGAAGAGCTCAATATTCTCAATGATCTTTTTAGCACGTTATGCCGAATTGAAGAATCTTATGAAACATTTTACAGGGCTGGAGTTCTTGGATATTCTCTAGCAAGAAAAGGGATTAATCTTTCGACCGTAGATTTGGCCATAGCCCAAATATGCTTAGATAATGAGATATCAATATTTACCCATGATAAGCACTTCGATATTATAGCGGATCATTCGGCATTAAGCGTTTTGTCTCAGGATAACGCATAGGGCTACAGGGGCAGCTGATCAGCGACTCGACGGCAAATTCTTGGTTAGGTATAAGGCTACTTGACATACACAATATGGTATAGTATGTATATGATATGTGGGAAGTCTATGAACATCGGCGTGTCGCTAAAGGGTTGAAACAGTTACCTATTCAGGTACTTAAACGTTATGAAAAATGGAAAGATATTGTAAGAATAACGGGACCTGAGGGGCTCAGACTTATCAAAGGATTCCATGATGAGGTTTTACGTGGTGAACGGAGAAGACATCGATCTTCTAGGTTGGGAGACCAGTATCGGCTGATTTATGAAGTGGTTTCTCAAGAGGTTATTGTTCTAGTGATTGACATAACTGCTCATGAATATCGAAGGAGGTAGAAATATGAATCTAAAGGCATATCGTAAAGCGACGAAGACTGTTGATGTATCAGTTGGTGAATCTGTACGCATTATCCGAGAACTTCAAGGTTTAAGTCAGAATGAACTCTCAAGCTTGACAAAAATCCCCCAGTCAACAATTTCTGCAATAGAGAACGATCGAGTAAATCTTGGAGTTGAGCGCGCGAAGGCTATTGCTCGTGCTCTCAAGTGTCATCCTGCTGTATTGTTGTTTCCAGGCTGGGACGTCAACAAAGAGTCCGTGGCCTAACCGCCGCCAAGGTAATCCAGACCGCAAATACGCTGTCATTCAGGTATAAAAGCGAAGGGGTCAGTCCTCGTTATCCCCACTTACCAGCATATTAGTAACTCTATGTTCAAATTCAGTATTCCTATATATAAAATTGAAAAATATGTAGCAGACGTTGAGATTAAGATCGCAACTTTTTCAAAACCCTAATCCCAAAACCCGCCGCTGTCGCTAAGAAACCCGCGACTAGAGAGAGCATAATCAGCCCATCTTTGCCTAGCGGTTTTTGCTCAATATCACTTGAGAAAGCCGCATCTGGTTTTGCCGGGAAATCCTTGAACAGGGCCGATATGTTTTGACTCGATGCTCCCCGCCAGGGTGCGCGTTTGATTATGACGTGCAGGCGTCCGGTCAGCGCAAGAGTTCCGCCTTTGTTTCTTTCTCCTTGCATGTTGGCTGAATGAAGACCCCGTGTGGCGTTTTCGGGGATGGCATAGTCAAATGATGCGTTGCCTTTTGAGTCGGCGGTCGTCTCGCCGACATATTGACCGTCCCAATACACCTTTACTATTGTGCCGGGGGCGAACCTCTTGCCGGTCATATGTATCGCTGTCTTTGG
>JASEGT010000045.1 GCA_030018005.1 Actinomycetota bacterium | reverse complement strand
GGCACTCACGGCACCTATGGGTGGACGTGAGGTAGCCGCCGTGTGGGCCCGAGGCAAACACGATGTTACTCGGGTCTGTCGAGCCATCGACCGCAGCACCCGTTGCTTGGTCAAACTGTGCCCCACCGGCCACATAATCCTGTGCATCGTTGTAGTTGTAGCCATCGACACCCGCTGTGAACGGGCTGTTCCAGGTACCGTAACGGTGCGTGCTTGACGCATAGACTCCTGTCGGCGTCGAGCCTTCGTAGGCGCCGGATGTGGCAGCCACACCCTCTTCCCAGTAGCGATAGTCCTTCGCTGCCCCGTTATGGCCCGTAGGCGTATACGAGGTAGGGTCTATCACGGTCGTCCCATCTCCTGCCGCTGCAAAAGCTGCGCTGCTCGCTGTAAGGACGAGACCAGTAGTCATAAGAACTACAAATCTTTTCCTCATCTCTATCACCTCCTTTCCTAGTAGAATTCTATAAGAATGCCCGAAAAGGGGCGTAGAGAAATGGCGAGAAAAGGTCTCGTTCTCAAAAGTGAACAAGCTATGGACAATCCTTGGTCTTCGATACAGGTTGTCGGCCATATATCTCCTGAAAAACAATAAAGCGACTAACCGATTATGCGATTAGCTCAATCCTTGCCGTGACGAAAACTACAATTCTTGTAAAAGGCTTCACATAATTGCCAGCCACTTACATGTTAAGCCAAGGAAGACATGCGGCTTGACCGCAAGCGTTCTTCCTTGTGCCTGTTTGAACCCAGCGCCATATTTTGACGCCGGCCCGACAAACACAAGGCCACATACGAGAGGAAGCATTATTGAGTTGGCTTTGGGCGGTAGATGCTTAAACTATAAGCAATCGTCAGTAATTATATGGGGAGTGTGAATAATAGTCAAGCACTCTTTGTGCGATAACTTACTAAAAAACGCCCTGCTGACCAGCGATTATCTGCGGCTAGTAGGCAAGACAGCTATTGATACGATGTCGCAATAGCTGCGTACAGCAGTCGTGTGCCGGGGTGGTGCGGGCTGAGCTTTCGCGGAAAAGCATATGAGATTGAGTCTCGCAGCAAGATATTTTAGAAAATCGGCATGATTTTCAGGCAGAGTGGATGGGTCAGTTTAGCCAGCCCTTTTTATTGTTGATGTCTTTGACGCCTGGTATAATTATTTGGGGTTCCCGTGCCCTTTTAGGAGGGCTTGTTTGCCAATAAGGGCTTGCGAACCCGGTAAGTTTGGAGGTGTTGTCTTGACGGCCAGCAAAGCAAAGGCCAAAGCGCGAAAAGGTGAGAGAGGCGATGGTGCCGGAGGGATGGGCGGCGGCAACCTGGCCGCTAAGCGAAAGCTAGCTCTGGTCGCTTTTGCGTTTTCCGGGATGGCGGCGCTCATCTATGAAGTATTATGGTCGCGGGAGCTGTCGCTTATCTTCGGCTCGACTGTCTATGCGGTATCGATGATGCTCGCCGCATTTATGTCCGGGTTGTCGCTCGGGGCTATCGTCGGCGGCAGGTGGGCGGATCGAAGCAAGAATCTCTTTGCCATGTTCGGTCTCCTCGAACTCGGCATCGCGGTCTTCGGCCTGCTTACCATCCCGCTCGTGCAGGCGCTGCCGACACTATATTTCTTCGTCTACGACACGCTTCGCCCCAGCTTTTTCCTGTTCTTCATAATACAGTTGCTGCTTTCATACATTATCATGCTGATTCCGACGACCTTCATGGGTGCGACCTTTCCGGTCGTCGCAAAGATCAATACGGTCTCGCTCGAGGAACTCGGGAACGATGTCGGCGACGCATATTCGGTCAATACTATCGGCTCGATATTCGGCTCGCTCGGCGCGGGATTTCTGCTCATCCCGCTTATAGGTGTAAAGGCGACGACCTTTGTGGCCGCCGGACTAAACCTCAGCGTGGCGTCGCTTATGATCATCACCGCGAAGTCGACCGAGGGAAAGCGATGGTTTTCGATGGGGGCGATGGTGCTGGTTCTCGCCGCGCTCTTCGGGCTTTTTACCCAGCAAGCTACTTACGCCCATAATTTCTACCGTATAGGTGATTTTAAGTCATACGATGAGTACCGGACCTTTAGAGACAGTCTGAAGCCGCTGTATTTTGCCGACGACGTCCACGGGCGCATCGCCGTGCTCGAAGAGCAAAACGGCAACCGCTTTCTTCAGAACTCCGGGAAGATAGAGGGAGCGAATGGTGATTTCGACAAGCAGACGACCTCGCTACTGGCGCTTCTACCCATCGCCAGCGCCGAGAATCCCAAGTCCATGCTGGTAATAGGGCTGGGTACCGGGTTTACGTCGCTCGCCGCCCTTAGGACTCCCTTGGAGCACGTCGACACGGTAGAGATAAACAAGTCGGTCCTTCAAGCGTCGAAGCTTTTTGTGGGCGATGCGATCGAGTCCGATGCACGTGCGTCCATATATGTTAATGATGCGCGCAACTTTCTATACACCACCGGCAAGAAGTATGATGTGATAACTTCGGAGCCGAGCTATCCGCTCTCCACGCATGTCTCACATCTTTTCACCAAGGAGTTCTACGAACTGGTCGAGAAGCACCTCAATGACGGCGGGGCATATTGCCAGTGGATACCGAGGTACATGCTCAAAGACGAAGACACACTGATGATGCTCAAGACATTCCAGATGGTCTTTCCACAGACATACGCTTGGGGCTCGAATATTGGCGAGAACGAGGCGGTCGATATCATGCTGATCGGCTTAAAAGGGGATCGCAAACTCGATCCGGAGGCGATTGATAAAGCAGTTCGGAGGGGTATGAAGGGCGCGGAAGGATTCGAGTTTTCGTTCTTCGGGGACCCTGTGCAGATTGCTGAGACCGTCGAAGCGGCAACGATACCGATCAATACCGACGACCGGCCGCTCCTGGAGTTTAGGACCCCTCGCAACCAGATAGAGTTTTTCGGCAAAGACGAGCGAAAGGCGTTTAGGTAGAAGAAAACAGGGTCAGGTCTTTACTTTTAACTTAGCGCAGCAAGGGGAGCAGAGCAGTCTTTACTATTAACTTAGTCTCTACTATTATTAGCTATTATGGCCCGACCGCTAAGATTGGAATTTCCAGGCGCTCATTACCACATAACAGCTCGTGGTAATGAGCGAAAAGAAATTTATCGCGAGCAAGAAGACTATATTCTTTTTTTAAAAACACTATCTCAGGCAGCAGAAGAGAAGGGATGGCTCTTACACGCTTATTGTCTTATGCCCAACCATTATCATTTGCTGCTGGAAACGCGAGAGGCAAATCTATCGAAGGGCATGCGGCAACTAAATGGAATCTACACCCAGCGCTTTAATCGTAAATATAAGCGAAGCGGACACCTTTTCCAGGGTCGCTACAAGGCGATTCTCGTGGAGAAAGAGACGTATTTTCTCGAGCTTTGCCGGTATATCGCGCTTAATCCGGTTAGAGCAAAGATTGTGGATAAACCAGAAAAGTGGCCTTATAGCAGCTATTGTGCGGCCGCAGGTCTTAATTCAAGCTCTTTTCTTTATACCGACTACGTTTTAAGCCAATTCGACGGCGCGAAAAAGAAAGCCCAATTAGCCTACCGGGATTTTGTAGCTGAAGGGATAGGCAAGCCCTCTCCCTGGGCGTCTCTGGTCGGTCAGATATACCTGGGAAGCGAAAACTTTTTAAGCGAGCTTGAAAAGAACCTTAAAGAGAAAGACATCTGCGAAGAGATACCCGTTTCGCAAAGATATCCAGTCCGACCAGCAATGGATAAGATTCTTGAGCAGGCGGCTAAGGTTTACGGAATAGATGCAGCGGACTTATGCAAGCCCCGCGCCAATAGAGCGGCCAGAGATATAGCCATCTATCTATGCCGACAGCTTGGTGGATATGATCTTAAGACAATCGCAAGACAATTTAAAATGAGCTACACTCGAGTAAGTCAGATTGTCGGTAAAGTTAGCGCCGGTGCAAAATCGGACAAGGATCTTCAAGAGCTATTAAGGTCTCTGGAGTCTCTGGGATCAGATCGTTAGAGATAGACATTACTTGGTTAGAATTTTTTGTTGGCAAATTAAAATGTAAAGACCTGACCCCTGATTGCTTTATCCCCTTAGAAAAACGCCTGGGCGCCCTGTCTAAAGAACTCTATATGATTCTTTGGGGCTATGAATTCGAGAAGGGGGCGGTCGTCGGTGTTTAGGGGTATGGGCCTGCCGTCTGGGAGAGTCCCTTTGACCAGCTCCCGGATTGTTGCAGGGTCGGCATAGAAGCTAAACTCAAGATTGGTAAGGGATAGATTGTCTTTCGCCACCCGGCGCACTCTTGCTTCAATCGCTTCAGTATCTTGCTCCAGGTCTCCATTTACGCCAATCATCAGGACATCTTGAGCATCGCTCGCCCCGTAGTTGGAGCCCCAGACATAAGTTCGAGGAAAGACCGACGTAAATGTTTTAAACATCATCAGCATGTCTTCGTCCCTCATCACATAGCGGGGAACCCATTGGCAGTAGACACCGTCATCGTTGAGGTGGTCGGCTACGAGTTCAAAGAACTCCTTGGTGAAAAGGTGTGAGATATGTGTCGAAACAGGATAGCTGGGCTCGGAGGTGACGACATCATATTTCTTCTCCGTCGTGTAAAGGAAATTTCGCGCATCGTTGATGTAGAATTTCGCGCGTGGATTTTTTTCTATAGAGTCGCCGACGAAGAACTTCGAGGCCGGCAGAACCGCCTTGTTTATCTCGGCGATATCCACCTTGGCGTTTGAGCCGTAGAGCGCCGCATGTGCCGTGAAACCGGTGCCGAGCCCGATTACCAATACCGATTCCGGCTCGGGCGCGCTCAAGACCGGGATGAGGGCGAAGAGCGACATGACCGCCCGGTCGTATGGGGTGCTCGAGCCTTCGACCTTTCCGTCGGTCGCCAGAGACCTCTCGCCGCCCGGCACCTCGAAGACGGTGACCCGTCCATGGAGGTCGTCGGCGAAGAAGAGGGTGCGCACATCTTTGAGATACTCTTTATACTCGTCGTAAGTTTGGTAGTCGGCTATTCTATAGAAATTATGGGCTATGGCCGGCGGTTGCGTTGTGCCTGCAAGCACACCAACGACCACCAAAGCGATGATTCCGGTAGGGAGCAATCTCTTGACCGCAGTCGACTTCGATATGGAAATCATACCGGTTGCGACGAAAAAGTTGAGACCGGCCGCGACGAAAGTGGCTCCCTTTACACCGATGAGCGGGATGAGCAAGAAGCCGGCGCTTAAGGACCCGGCGATTGAGCCTATAGTATTTACCGAGTACGCATTTCCGGCGTCATGACCGAGCGCTTCGATAGAGGCGGTGTTTATCTTAACGACGACCGGGAAGGTCGCGCCCATGAATGTTGTAGGCACGAGCATGATGCCAAAGGATAAAAGAAGCTGCAAGAAAAAGAAGAGGGCAAAGCCCGGTTTCAAGGTGTTGAACACGAAGAAGTAAAGAGTCGGCAGAAGCTGTATGAGCGGAATCGTCAGTAAGCCGAATACGGCGATGCCTAACTCGAGCTTGCCAAAAAGGGCAAAAAGGTTTTCGCTCCGGTCGGCCCATTTTCCTCCGAGAAACGCACCGAGCGATAGCCCCGACATAAACGATGCGAGCATCATCGATACCGCATAGACTGTCGAGCCGAAAACCAAGGATAGTTCTCGTGTCCAAACCACCTCGTATATAAGCGCGGCCATACCCGAGAAGGCAAAGGCAAAAACCGCGAGCTTGCGGGCTCGAGCCATGCTAGATAAATCTTTTGCTAAACTCTGTTTTGGCACTTACTAACACCTCTTCACAATGTCTGACCTGTAATTATTGTTCTACGTTACTATTCTAACAGCCCTATGCTGAAGTTACCACCCGATATTATCGGGGGAGCCTTAAAGAGATAAAGAGAGGCCCGCTTGTAGCGGGCCTCTCTGTTCTGTATATGAGTTGTAAGTATCCGTTGTCTGCGTCCTTTGTAAGATATTGCCTGCAATGCTTGTAAGCGTAATCATTGTAAGTATTCTTGCTTACGGCAATCCTCTCAACAGTAGATCGTCGTCGCGATCGTCAGACGGATTTGCCGGATCGTCAACATGGTCGAGCGAGCTGCTCGCGTTCCATACTGTCGGATTGTGGCAATCCAAGCAGACGCTGTCGAGGTCGTGTGCCTTTAGGCTAGCAGGTGACGAACCGCCGTAGGTTCTTGTGTCGCCTACGCCTATTGCAGTGCCGTCGAAGTCAAGACCGAACAAGTCGTCCTTGAGCATCTTCCAGCCGAGTGTGCGGTGTGGCCAGCTGAAGCCGTCATCGCGGCAGACCGGTTCGACACTATTAACCTCTCTCCAGTCGTTTGACCATGGGACTGTTCTCGAGCTCTTGAGCTGCCCGGTAACCGCAAAACCAGAAGTCGTGGTAGTCAATGCGTCTGAGACACCATTGATCACTTGGTTGCTGGTCTGGCCTAGTTTGTAGGCAGTATACGGCTTGGTAGCGTCGTATACGCCATTCCAGTAAGCAGCGTTTGGAGTGTAATCGATCATAGCGAACATGTTCGCGAACAGGTTACCTATCGAGGTACGGCTGTTGTCGGCTACCTGCGCATCCGTGCCTCCGTTGACACCGGACTTAGCCGGGTTCTCGTTATGGCAAGCGCCACAACCGCTTGAACCTCTGTGGCAATTACGGCACCTTGGGCCGGTCGTTTGTCCATCCTCCGGATTGAACTTCATTGAGCGGCTTCAGTGACGTACGCTGGTATCGTGGCCGTATGCCAGGTCGTAGAAGGTCTTGAAGTTAGCTGTGTCGGTTGTACCGGTGCTAACAAGGCTACTCCTGAGCGCGCGATCCTCGCTAAAGAGCGGGGCTTGCTGCGTGTGGAGACCGGCGTTACCGTCGTGGCAATCGGTGCAGAACTCATCGACGATGAGCGACTTGCAGAACGGGTTACGGAGGGTGTTTCCGTAGTCGTCGCCGTCAAGGTCTACCGGTGCACCGTTAGAGTCTACAGGTACAAACGGATTGACTGGTCCTGGTGCTCCTGGGCCTTGCGGTGCAAAGCCGAACATCTGCGTGTCCTCCAAGATGCTTGCACTACCGATCGGGTTGTTCCAGTCGATAGGCGTCTTGTTTACCGGGAACCCTGTCGTTGCCGAGTACTCATTGAGATCCATCGTTACGTTATCCGGAATCTCAGTGCCGGCAGCGATGGCTGTGATGGTAGCATCTTTTGTCACCGGTCCGCCAAACGGCGCGGTCCCATTAGGCATCATTGACGGTACTGAATAGATGTCAACCGGGACATTGCTGTAGGCATTAGCCGCGATCTCCCTATCCGGGTTCTTGATCAAGAGCCAGCTACCAGCGAGGTAGTATGGCTTTGACTTCATCGGAAGCGGACCGCCGAGAGCAGGCACCCAAGCGACTTTACTGAAGTCAGCTTTTGTCTGGGCAAAGCCCTCGCCACCGGATGTATACATATCGTGACCCGGGTTGCCGAGGTTGTAGGTTTGACCTGTCCATAGGTCAACGATTGACTCGATAGCCTTACCGGCAGCATCGTAGCCGAGCATTCTTGCCGGGTTGGCGTGCGGGCTGTGGCAGTCGAAGCAGGAGAAACCACCCTGCCAATAGTTAGGCGTAAATGCCGGGTAGGTGTCATCCGGTGCTTTCCACTTGCCGGTATCGATTCCGAAGCCCATGGTGTGGCCGACGTTATACTCGGTGGTATAGTTGTCGTTGTTGTCCATCTGGATGTTGTATCCAGAGCCTGCGCCGGTGCCGTGGCACCAATCGCACGCCTCAAACCTGGTGTCTGAACGGAGCAACTTGAACTTACCTGCTGCGCGGTGGACTGCGTGGCACTCACGGCACCTATGGGTGGACGTGAGGTAGCCGCCGTGCGGGCCGGACGTAAAGTTGCCGGCAGCTGTTACGTTCATCGCGTAACTACCTGGGCCGCCGGTGACGGTTACTCCTGCAGCAGCTAATCCAGCCATGAGTTCCCCCATGTCTGCCGCTCCCATCGCGGTCATGAACATGCCAAACAGCTCATTTTCCATCATCCCGTTAACCGGGAGTGTAATCGTGTGGCTGCCACCTTGGGCTGCTTGCGCGCCGTCATTGGTGTAGTCCTGAGCATCGTTGTAGTTATAGCCGTCGATACCGCTCGTATACGGGCTGTTCCAGGTACCGTAGACATGGGTGCTGTTTAGATAAACACCCGTCGGCGTAGAGCCGCTGTACGAACCGGAACTTGTTGCCTTGCCCTGCTCGTAGTACTGGTAATTCTTCGCAGGGTTTCCGTTTACCGCTCCGGTAAGATTGTAAGAGTTAGGATAGATATTCCCAGCCGCCAGCGCCATGCTTCCCATTGCGAAGAGCATCGAGATGGCCATCAAAATAACTAAACCTTTTTTCATCTGTGTCACCTCCTTTTTTGTCGTGTTGAGCATTTTCGTTCTTATCTTCATAAAAATTTTCACCTCCTTTCAAGAAGCCTTAAAAAGTAAAGAGCAAAACAGCGCTTCGTCGGCTCGCGCCGCGAAACTCGTTTCGCATGAATCAACTATATTTATGTTGGAACCGATTTTCTAATTTCATAGAGCCCTTACAGATCGCATTGATGCTCTACCGGCATCAAGCAGTTCGCGTCGTTGCTGTCAGGCATAAAAAACATAGTGCATACCGACATACGGGTCGGTTTTCCAGGTGCGTATGTTTTGAACCCCCTGGGGGTATAGGCAAAGCGAAAATTTTTTCTCCGGCTTTAACCCGAGAAAGCATCTTTTCACACCCAGCTGTCGCGATTTTGTGTTCTTAAGGATCAAGCTGCAGAAAGACTTGCGGGCGGGCGCAGTATCGTTGCGACCATGCTGTTACTCCTACAGGTAGGGGTATGTGCTGAATTAAAAATTTTTGTCTCGACTTAATTTCGATGGAGACTGCGATGAGTACTGTTCGCCTATCATGCCTGTAATCAGTTACTTGCAATCTTATGCTTTCAATCAGCTAGGGTTCTTACGGCCCTTGCCTCTCACAGCGATGGAATGGAGTGAGATTGTCCTAGCGTTCACAAGCTTAGAATAGCGAATAATAAGTAAGCTGTCAAGCGTTTCCAGTAGAAATATTCACGTAGCTTTGTCGTCTACAATACGAGCGGAAATAAAAAAGGCAGGTCTAAGACCTGCCTTTAAAATCCTCGGTGTACGGCTCTACCCCGGCTGAGAGGCGACCGCTTCTTCCTCTTCGGGGACGCTGTATTTCTCGACAAACTCCTCGAAGGTCAGCATCTTCGGCGGCTTCTTGCCGTTACCGGTGAGAACTTCGCGAACCTTGGCGTCCTCAAAGGCGAGGGTCATTCTGTTCATGGCGAGTTTTTCCGGGAAGCGCTTCTTAGCTAAGGCCAAGAAGGTCGCGGTCTTTTCTTCTACGTTGTGCTCTTCCATTAGTTTTTCGATTTCTTCGGGCTTGGACTTGCGCACCGCTACAACATCCGTGAACTTGAGTTCCTCTTCTACGTGCTCCGCGAAGCGGTCGTAGACCTCCTGGCTCACCTGAACGCGCTTGGCGACCTGCGTAAGAAGCCTGAGCTTCCGGTCGCTTACGACAAGCTCCATGAAGTCCTCATTGGCGATAAACTTCTTACGCCCGAGAAGGAGCATCAGAAGCGGTATGAGAAGAAGCATCCACCATGGGAAGTTTTCGAACGGGCCGCCCTCGCCGGGCAGCGTCAGCCTGACTACTTGAACCCGGTCGTTGAACTTATCGGCTATCGCGAACTTACGGTCGCCGAGGTAGATGATTCCGTCGGGCATGTTGAACTGGCCTTCGAGGTTGCCCGACTGGCCGCCGAACGTAAAGACCTCTTTACCCTTGGTGTTGTATACTTTGACGGCGAAATCGAAGGCGTCCACTATATAGAGGCGCTCTTTATCATCCATCGTCATGCCGGCCGGCAGGTTCAGCCCTTTCTTGGGGTCGAGCACGCCTTTAGGGGGCCTGCCTTGCACCCACAGGACATCGCCCTTCTTGTTTAGCGCAACGAGCCTTGTGTTATTGGTGTCGGATACATAAACATTGCCGCGGCTGTCAACGCAGATGCCATGTGCGTAGTCGAAGCCGCCTAGCTGGCGGCTTCTGCCGCCCCAGGTGTCAAGCAATCTTCCGTCCAGGCTGTAAATCGCAATCGGGCCGAATGTCGTGAGGTAGACACGGTCTTTAGCAATCGTCGGCTGAACAGGGGAGAGGAGCGATGTTTCGCTTATAAACTTGCCCTGCGTGGTGAATATTACCAGCTTGAACCGGGCCCTGTCGGCGACGTAGACCCTGTTTCTGGCCTGGTCGACAGCGATACCGAGCGGTCCGCGCAACGAACCTTCCTCCATGCCTTTGCTGCCGAATGAATACAGGTAGTTTCCATCGTTGTCAAAGACAACGACTTTACCCCTTGACGGCATAGTAACGAATATATTACCCTTGCCGTCGGTCGCAACTCCGTGTGGTCTGCGCAACAACTGATCGGGTCGCTCGCCCCAGCCGTATATACTATATAGGTGGGTCATTCCCTCGTTTTTGACTTTCGTGTTGGGGTCATTGAGGATGAACATATAGAAATATACAAGGGCTGCCAGTGTAAGTAAAAGAATCGCGACCAGCACCATTAATGTTCGTGTTCTAACCAACGTAACGCCTCCTAGCCTTTCATCCCTTACATTTACCTCTTGGTCGTCCCGGTTGTTTTTTGCTCTAGTTGTTTCACCTGCAACTGCTGGATAGCAATCTGGGCGTCTGTGTGATCGGGAATATATTTCAAGGCCGTAGCATACGACCTCATCGCAAGGTCGAATCTTCCGATGCCTTCATAAGCTTTGCCGAGGCTGTAGTGTACGTCTGCGCCGGCGGGCATTCTCACAAGCGCCATGTTAAAGCAATTGATGGCCTGGTTGTAGTCTTTCCGCTTCAGGAATATCTCGCCGAGGTCGAACCACGCGAGTTCGTTTTTGTTCTCGGTGACGCGCAATTCCTGCTGGAGTTCCTTGACCGCTTCTTTTTCCTGCCCTGAGTCGAGATATATGCGAGCGAGAGTATAGTGGAGCATCGGCGCGGCCGGTTGCATTTTGATAGCTTTTTGCAGGTGGTCAATTGCATCTCCGGTCTTCCCGAGGTCCGCTTCGGCTTTTGCGAGTTCGAAAAGGTAGCCGGGGTTTTTGGGGTCTTTGTCGGCCATCGCTTTGGCTAGAGAGTATGCTTGCTCCGCCGGATTCTGAGGGACTCCTTTGTCAAAAAAGACATCTTTCAACATGAATCCCAGAACCGCTACGATCGATAGCGCCAAAAGGATAGTCAAGGCCACCATAACCTTTTTGATGCTTTGTTCCATGCTCATTCCTTTCAAGTGTTGCATAATATGCGTGACCGTTTTCACATGCGCAAATAAAAAAAATTGCCGATACAAATGATAGCATACGAAGCATGTTGAGGCAAGGCTGCAGGGATGGCTTCGGCTAAATATCATGAGCGCGTAAAAGCACGCGCTTAGGCGCGTTTGCGCAGGTAGCTAGAGAGCCGCAAATTCGGGTTTCCTTAAACGGCGCGTTACGGCCAAAATATAATGGATAAAATATTTACATAATTTGCTAAGCATGCGGTCAGCGGTAAACCCTTATCCAAGCAAGCGAGAGCGCGCTCTTCGATTCAAGCGTCCGGTTTATGGCTCGTGCAAGATTTCTTTTTTGGCGGGCGGGTTCGTGGTATCCTTTTGCTGTGAGCGACAGAGCGGAACCACAGGAGGGTTTAATGAAAGCAGGAATTTTCAAATGGCTTCTAGGGGCACTGGTGTTGTCGGCGCTGGTCGCGGGGCTTGTGGGGTGCTCATCCGGCGCCGACGAGAAGGCCGCTTCCGACGCGGACGCAGGGACTGAGACGGAAGCGACCGAAGCGCCGCAACCGACCGAGACCACCGTCGCGCAGGCGGCTCCGGCAGCTCAGCCGGCTGCCGGAAAGCGGCTCTATGCGGTCGTCGAGACGAACAAAGGAAAAATCGTCTTCGAGCTCTATCCGCACAAGGCGCCTAAGACCGTGGCGAATTTCGTCAGCCTCGCGAGCCAAAGCTTCTACAACGGGATTAAGTGGCACCGTGTCGAACCGGGTTTCGTGATTCAGGGCGGCGACCCGTTGAGCAAAGACGACGACCCCGAGAATGACGGCCTGGGTGGTCCCGGCTATAAGATCGACGCTGAGTTCAACGATGTGCCGCACCTCAAAGGTACGGTTGCGATGGCGCGGGCACAAGACCCTAACAGCGGGGGAAGCCAGTTCTACATATGCCTCGACTCACAGCCGTCGCTCGACGGGAAGTACACCGTCTTCGGTCAAGTCGTGGAAGGCATGGAAGTTGTTGAACAGATACGGGTCGGCGACGTAATGAGCCGGGTCTATACCGAGGAGAGGTAACCCGAAGCCAACACCCTGACTGCGAAGGCAGGGGATTCAAAGACGATTAAGGAGAGAAGGAGAGCGGTGCGCTCTCCTTCTTGTTTGGCCGTGCGGTGTCGCCATCTGCTACCCTCTACATCCCGGTATGCCAACCACCGTGCATTGCTTCACCGCCGCTGCCGGCGTAATTCGGGTAGACGTTCTTCGGGTCGTCGTGGCAGCGCCCGCAGAAGCTCGCCGCGTGGCAGTTGCAGCCGGCCCCGTTTCCTTTCGCGGTAGCCCTGTGTTTAAAGTACCAGTCTTCCGGCGCACCGTGTATTTCTCCTGCGTCGCTGTGGCAACCGCACATTCGCTTACCGGTCATGGTTTCCCAGTGGCACTTATAGCAGAGGACGCCTTTCGTGGTCTCGGCTCGCATCGCGTGTTTCTGCTGGAAGATCTCGGAGTGGGGCAGTTCCAGGCCGTGGCACTTAATGCAAGCATCGGTCGTCGATACCTTATGACAGCCGTTGCAGGTGATTCTGATGGTCTTGACTTTCGGCCAGTCGTCGAGCTCACGCACCGCTTTATAGCCGATGTCCTGGATATGGCAGGTCCGGCAGTCCGCGCTCGCCCTTTTGTTGTCGTGGCATTCGAGACAGCTATTCATGGCGAAGGCCTTCTTGCCCTTCGCTTCATGCGCGATGTCCGGGTGGCAGTTGGTGCAGTTTATCCCGTCGTTGATAAGGTCTTTGTGCTGCACTCGAATTTCGCGCTCTCCGATGACCATGCGGTTGAAGACATCGTTATGACAACGCAGGCAGGCGTTGTTCGAGACACGCGCCCGAGGCAAGCCGCTGCCTTTGAAAAAGTGGGCCAGCAGGTTCTCCGCCCCGCTGATATTTCCCTCAACATAACCAAAGACGCCCGGCTCATAATGGCATTTCAGGCAGCCCGTATCCTTGTGAACCGATTTCTCCCAGGAGCTGAAGCTCTTCTCGAGACTATGGCACCTCGTACAGGATTTTGGCTGGGCCGTGCCGATTGTCAGGGCGAGGAGTAGAACGACACCGGCAGCGCCACCGATAATATATCGCTTTATAAGTACTTCTCGCGGCACCTTCTTTCGTATTCTCTTATATGCTTTGCGGATGCGGATTTGATTTCTAATCGTGAAGAAGAGTAGAACCAGCATCATCAGCACGATAAGTGTGAGGAGAATAGCTGCGATAATAACGACGGCCTCGCGCGGATACTTGCGGGGGTTCTTGAAAATCACCTGTACCTGGTCGAGAAACTTTAGGATTAACGGGACATAGTCACGCCAGCGCAGGACGTCGTGGAGGAGTCTCTCGAAAAGAGAATCCACGCGCATCAGCCCGGACAGATAAATGTAGGTGCCTAAAACTCTCAAGGGTTCCATGTTCATCAAAACCTAAACTTCTTATCCGGCGTGTTGGTGTGCGCCGCTTTTAAGTGACATGGCATACAGTTGTTTCCGCTATGGCAACGCCAGCACAGGTCGTAGCCCCGCTCCTCGACCTCGAACTCGTGGTTCCTGAGGAAATTATCGGGATGCGGCATTTCAATGCGATGACAATCCATGCAAAGATCTTTTCGGTGGCACTGATAGCATCCCTGAACGTTCTGTTTAGCCGACTGCGGGTGGAGGTGTGACCACGGCTGTGGGTGGGGCACCTCGCTGTTGTGGCAGCTCATACAGAATAATGCGTCATGACAGGTAGCACACGTCTTCGGGTCTCCCATGCCGTGCGTCGATTTCCAGGCTGGGCCATGCGTTATTTTCCACGGGCCTTTCGTCGAGAGCTTTTCGGTTTCGGCGTTGCTGGGGTGGCACTTCTCGCATTCGACATCGCCTTCGTAGTAGTTGTGGCAATCGGAGCAGCTATCCATGTCGGGCTGGTTTCGAGTCCGGCCCTCTATTTCGTGGGCCACATTCGCGTGGCAATCGGTGCAGTGATAATTCTCGAACTCTTTATGGCTGATGCGGATGCCTTTGCTGACTATCGTGTGTTTGACTTCGCGGTCGTGGCAAACGAGGCAGCCCTCGTTGCGGACTTGGCTTGCGACTGGGTCTTGATAGGCGCGAAAGAGCCAAGCCAAGAAATTCTTTCCCGACACCAACTCCAGCTTTGCGAACGAGAAGTAGCCCGTATCCTTGTGGCAGGCAAGGCAGGATATATTTTTATGTGGAGATGTTTTCCAAGAGGCATATTGCTTCTTTGTCGCATGACACGCCGCACAGGGAATCCCTCGCTCCGCGAAGAACTGGATCGAGACGCCCCAGAATAAAAAAAGCGAAATAGCAAGAATCAAAAGTGCTTTGATTTGACTCCTGGTGTCTCCAAGAAATCTTCCCTTGGTCCCCATGTAGATGTAAATCCTTTAAATCTATTCAGCGGCTTTGGCTCTCTCGAATAGCTCGAGAGACTCTTTGATGTCGGACCGATCAGGGTATTTTGCCAGGAGTTCTTTGTAGAGCTGTCTAGACCTACCAGCCCGTCCGGTTTTTTCATAAGCCTGGGCTAAGCGCAACTTTACATCGGCGTCGTTGGGATCTATTTGCAGAATAACGATGGCATGTTCGATTGCCTCATCATATTTTTCCAGCGGCATAAGCAAGCCGAGCATTCCTCTTCGCGGATTGGTCGACAGCGGGTTCTTTCTGATTGCCAGCGAGTAATAGTTCTCGGCTTGAGCGACTATAGCCATGTCGTTCGCGAGCGCCGCATAAACTCTGTATGCGGTTGCCGTCGCGAGAATCAAGTCGATGTCGTGCGGGTTTTTCCTTAGACCCTCCTCCAAGACCGAGATCCCGCTTACCACAAGCCTACTGTCTTCGTTTGTCTGACCTTTCTCAACGAGCGCAACCGCAAGGTCGCGCCGGTATTGCGCCTGGTATGGGTTGAGGCTGACGGCCTGGCTGAGAGCCGCTATAGCCTGCTCCTTAAGTCCGGCGTTAGCCCTGGTAACGCCGTTAAGATAGTTTGCGTCGGCGATGAGCGGCCTAAGCGCAAAGATAGCGACGACCGATGCCAGCACGGCTACCAGTGTAAATAATTCGACATTTCGCTTTACGTGAAGCGGCATCACGAAGCGCTCCGGGTTTTTTCCTGCGGCCATAGCAGCAACTATTCCTCCCATAACGAATGCCGGGGCAGTTAGTCCTATGATAGCCACTCCGAACAAGCCCTGTGCGACATAGCCGACAAGCGCTGCCGTTATGCCTAAGGCGGGCCCTTGAAGGTCGCTATCGCCCTTAATGGAACGTGCGCTCATCAGCACTATAGCACCGACAATCCACAAAAAGACCAGCAGCCCCAAGAAGCCTGAATTTACGGCCACTTGCAGGAACTCGTTGTGCGTTCGGTCTGGAATGGTATTCTTTTCAATTTGAGCTTTTTTCAAGGTCTTAAACGCGGGCGACCAGAGGTACATCTGGTCGGGACCGTAGCCCGCCAGCGGGCGCACCGCTATCATCTCGACCGAACTCTTCCATATTTCGATGCGGCTCGCGGCCGTGCCCTGTGAAAGATCAGCGGCAGAGACGACTCGCTCCTTGATTTCGTTGAACTGTTGAGCCGCCTGCTGCTGCCCGCCGATTGAGATCAGTATGAGCGTGAGCGCAAACCCGACGATTACGACAGCGGCGATGTTGCCTGCTGCTTTGAGTAGTTTATCCCGGTTCAAGAAGACGACTGCGATGGTTCCAACTGCTATCGCCAGCCAGGCACCCCTCGTTTGCGAGAAGATTGCCCCGGTAAAGCCCATCATGAGCAGTAGAGTTATTAGGGGTTTTGAGATAAACGGCAGTCGTTCGTCTCTGAGTAGGTAATGCAGAAGCAGCGGGGTCATCATCGCGATGTAACCGCCGAAGAATACCGGATTGCCCAGCGTGGACCGGCTTCTTCCCTCAAAAAGGCGCATGGACTCCGGGAGAATATCGAGCCCCAGGTTCTGCGCGATGCCGTACAGGGTTATTATGCCGAAAGCTATAAAAGATGCCGAGATCAACTTGTTGATCCATACTTTTGTATCCAAAAATTGTGATGCCATGAATGCGATAATCGTGTAACTCAATAGTGTCGGCAGGTTCTCATAGCGCGCGTACTCGCCGACGAGGCTGACAAGAGGCACCGGCGATACGACCACGGCTATCGTCGTCATTACGGCGAATGCGAGAAGGGGTTTGTTTAGAGCCGTCTTTTTAATCGAGATTTCGCCGGCAAAGAGACTCCTCCCTATATAGCTGGAGAGCATAATGAGAACGAGCAGGTAAAGAAAGATCGCTTTGGGTAGGTCGAACGCGTCGAAGTTGACCGGTGACATCATGAGCGGTAGGAACGCCGCCGCGCTCACTATCGACCAGCGAATGACGTCGTCAAAAACATCTGCTATGCGGGTTGTTTTTTCTTCCACTAAATCACGCCTAATCCAGTCTCGGTGCGCTTACCCGCCGCCAAGAGCAAGCGGCTAAGCTGCAGGTTAAACTATTTATTGCTCTTCTATTATTAACAGATTGTGAACACCGTGTCAAAGTGAAAAAAGTTGATAGGCGCTTAGTTGAAACAAGCCGTCTATCTGCTGTAACGACCAGCTTTGAGCTGGACGGTGTTCGATGCGGGCATGCTGTTCGGCGGTGCGCTTGTTAGAGGTCGCGACGGGAATGGGCATAAAAAACCAGCCACAAGCTATTCCTGACAGCCGAAACCTGGGAAGTTTCGATTTAAGAGCTTGTGGCTGGTGTGCCCCCACATTAAACCGCAGCAAGCGGATTGTTTGTTATTTTATTATCAATATCTTAATCGACAGGATGCCTCTTGTCAATAAAATATCCAACCGATTTTACTTTATTTCGCAGGACGGAATCGATGGGGGTTGCGGGCGGGCGAGCAAGGACAGCGCCTGCTTTGTGATTTCGACGACTATGAGAAAAATAAGACAGTCTATTTAAAAGAATGTTTGATAATTAGCAATATCTAGATTATAATTCCCTTATAATTGTAAATATGACTACGAAGGATGGTGATTACCGGTGCAGAAGTCGTCGAAGCCCACACCGGCAGCGGTGTTGCATCGCCTCTCGCTCTACCACTGCTTGCTGACAGACTGGCTACTGGCAGGCAAGAAAGGCGCCATAACGTCGAAGGAATTGGCCGGCACCCTCGGTTTAAACGAGGTTACCGTCAGAAACGACCTTTCGTTCCTGGGTGAGACCCCGGGCAAGCGAGGCGTGGGCTACAGTATAGACGGTTTGCGCCATATGCTCGGTGAATTTCTCGGGCTGCCGCCGTTTGCGCCGGTCGCTTTTGTCGGCTCGGCTAAGGTGATAAGCTCGCTCTTCAGTTTCTTCCTGGTCGAGAAGTACGGGTTTATATCGGCCGCGTTCTTCTCGGAGGACCCGAACGACCGCGGGGCGGTCATCAACGGCAGGGAGGTCCAACCGATTGAGGGGATCTCGCCCGAGCTGGGCGCCATGGGCATCGAAGTGGCGGTCGTCGCTACTCACCCGAGCTGGGTCCAGCATAGCATCAACCTGCTTACGAGCGCGGGCGTCAAGGGAATCTTGCTTCTGACCCCTGCGGTAGTGATAGACGCGCCGGAAGGGGTCTATGTCACGCAGATAAGGATACCGTGCGACCTCAAAGCGCTCTTCCACCGGGTGAGTGCGGTAGAACAAGAGGCGTAAGTGACCATCCTTAATAGTCGCACAACATAGGGCTGCTTCGCTTTTCTCTTGAGAGGAAAGAGTTACCTTGAATGCTTGATTGAAAGAGCCGCTCCTTACTTTTTCTTACTACGGGTCGGATTTCCGACCCTGCTTTTCTGTCCGCATCCTCGTCCAGACACCTTTTAAACTACACTCTTTAAGTCCCCGGGCCGCGATTTCTTACTTCTATGCGACTGAAAGCCCTGATATCTAACAGGACTTTAAGAGATAACCCCCATTTAACCCGATATCCCATGCATTTACCTGCGCTTTCTCTGCTCCTTTAGTGTAAGACCCTATAAATGAGCCCTAAGCATGCTAATATCAGCACTACAGAGCCTGTGGCGCAAACCCCCCCCTTAAATTAGCAATCAATCAGCGGAAGTTGG
>JASEGT010000044.1 GCA_030018005.1 Actinomycetota bacterium | reverse complement strand
GGAGTCACCTTGAAGCGGACATATCAACCAAATAAAAGAAAAAGAAAAAAGACACACGGCTTTCGCATAAGAATGAGGACCAGGGCAGGCAGAAAGATCATAGCCAACCGCCGTAGAAAAAATAGGGCGAGGCTAACTGCCTAAGTGCACGTTATGCGCAGAGATACCCGGCTGACCACAGGCAAGGAATATGGAGAGGTATATTCACGCGGCAGGTCGGTCGCAAACCGAGAGCTGGCCTTGTATTTTTTGAAAAAGGATTCCAATATAACGCGCGCCGGAACATCGATCTCTCGGAGAATCGGCTCGGCGGTCGTAAGAAATCGCATAAAGCGGTTGATAAAGGAGTCATTCAAAAAAAATGAAGCAAGAATCAAAGTGGGATATGATTTAGTTTTCATCGCAAGACACGCAGCAAGAGGAAAGTCTTTTCACGGAGTTGAAAAGGCTTTTATTGATGTTTTAAATAAAGCGGAGCTGCTGAAGGAAGAAAGAAGATGAAAAGCGTCATGATAGGCCTGATAAGACTCTATCAGAAGACCATATCCCCGCTATTTCCACCATCGTGCCGGTTTTACCCATCGTGTTCCAGCTACGCGCTCCAGGCGATTCAAAAATATGGCGCAATAAAAGGCGGACTGATGGCGACCGGAAGAATGCTACGGTGTCACCCTTTCTCTCCCGGGGGGCACGACCCAGTTAAATAAAGGGGGTTTTTTGTTTGGCGAGCCTTTGGAACGGCTTAATAGATTTACTCAAAGAGGTACTGCAATTTTTTTATTTATACGTTAATGATTATGGGGTGGCTATAATCCTGCTAACCGTGGCGATCAGAGTCGTCATCCTGCCGCTGACGATAAAACAGACCAAGTCGATGTATGAGATGCAGCGGCTCCAGCCTAAACTAAAAGAACTCCAGGAAAAGTTTAAAGACAACAAAGAGAAGCTCCAGCAGGAGATGCTCAAATTCTATGCGGAGCACAAGGTCAACCCATTTGGCGGCTGCTTCCCGCTTCTGCTGCAAATGCCGGTTTTTTTCGCCTTATTCCAGATGTTGATGAAGAACGAGGATTTGTTGCGAGCGACATCGCTCGGGATATTTGAGCTTGGAAAACGGCCGAGCGGAGCCTTCTCGGAAGGGATAGTCTTTTTTATCCCGTATCTTGTCTTGATCGCGCTTATGGCGCTGACCACGTATATACCGCAGAAGATGATGGCGACCGACCCGCAGCAGCAGAAGATGGGCCTCATGATGTTACCGCTCATGGTGTTCTTCGGGTGGACCCTCCCGACCGGCGTCTTGCTCTATTGGATAACGACGAACATATGGACGATAGCTCAGCAATACGTAACCCTAAGACTAGCAAAACAAGCGGAGGTCAGTAATGGTAAGGGAAATTGAGACTGAAGGCAACTCAGTAGAAGAAGCAATCAAGGCGGCGTTGGTCGAACTGGGAGCGGATCGCGACAGTGTCGAAATAGAGGTCTTGGAAGAGGGGAGCCGGGGTTTTCTCGGGATTAGCGCGGCCAAAGCGCGTGTTCGTGTAAGCGTCGCGGAGGGTAGCTCACAACCCGCAGCGACCTTCGTCAAGGAACTCATCGACAAGCTGGGGGCGAGCGGCGACGTAGACGTATCCGAAGACAGTGAGACCATCAACATAAACATCACGGGCCCCAACGCCGGCCTTCTTATAGGCAAGAGGGGAGAGACGCTCGCCGCGATTCAGACCATTACCGGCGTCGTGCTGCGCAAGAACAATATTAAGAAGAAGCTCGTGCTCGATGTCGAGGATTACCGGAAGCGCCGGGCGGAAAGCCTTACGGAGATTGCGATAAGCGCGGCCGAGAAGGCTCTAAGCATCGGAAGGCCGGTAGTGCTGCAGCCCATGAACTCATTTGAAAGAAGATTGGTTCACCTGGCATTGCAAGATAACGACGAGGTGATTACAATAAGCGAAGGAGAAGAACCGAGTCGGCAAGTAAGGGTCGCGCCGAGATAGCCGCCCTAAAAACAAAATTTTAACACCCGGCGTCTCGTGAGCCGGGTGTTTTTGTTTCTCTGTGGTGAGCTGCTCGTTTATTAATAATATACTATTGTACACGTAATATGAACGAGCAGGAAAGACGGTACATGTGAGGACTTATGGCAATTATTGTTAACGATACCATAGCGGCGATATCCACGGCTGCGGGTCAAGGCGGAATCGGCATAATCCGGCTGAGCGGACCGGCGGCTATTGATATAGCGGAGAAGATATTCAAAGGAAACAAGGGCGCGAGATTGGCTGGGCGCAAAAGCCACACCCTTCTTTTAGGAACCACATACGACCCCGCTGACGGCACCGACGTCGACGAGGTGCTCGTCTCGGTGATGCGCGCTCCCGGCACATATACCCGCGAGGACATCGTGGAAATAAACTGCCACGGCGGCGTGGTGGCTATGCAAAAGATACTTACCCTGGTGTGCGCCGCGGGGGCGAGAGCGGCGGCGCCCGGCGAGTTTACGATGCGCGCTTATTTAAATGGGCGCCTCGACTTAGCGCAGGCCGAAGCGGTAATCGATATCATAAACTCGCAGACCGAGGCGCAATTGAAGGTTGCGGTAAACCAGCTCGAGGGAGGGCTGTCACAGAAGATAGGGCGCATATCGGATGCGCTCGTAGCAGTTTTAGCCCAGCTCGAAGCAGCAGTCGACTTCTCGGATGAAGACATCGAGGTCCTTCCGGTAGACGAAATCAGCCGGATGCTCCAAGAAGCGCATGGCGAACTAAAAGCACTGGGAGAGACATCTAGCAGGGGAAGAATCCTAAGAGAAGGCATCGACACGGCCATTGTGGGACTTCCCAATGTTGGGAAATCGAGCCTCTTAAACGCGCTGCTGCGCGAAGAACGCGCTATTGTGACCGCGGTGCCGGGAACGACCCGCGATGTCATCGAGGAGTCGATAAGTGTAAAAGGAGTCCCCTTGCGCGTAAAGGACACTGCGGGCATACGCCATTCAGTCGACCAGGTTGAGATAATCGGGGTCGAGTTATCGCGAAAGACCATAAAAACCGCGACGCTGGTCCTGTGCGTCATAGACGGTAGCCTGCCGATAAGCCAGGAAGATTTAGAACTGCTTCGGGAGATAAAGAGCGACCCGGCCGTTCTTGTGATAAACAAAGCCGACCTCACCGAGCATGAATCGGTCGCGGGATTGGAGCTTCCGATGAACTTCAAAGCACGGGTGCGGGTCTCGGCTCTAACCGGAGGCGGCATAGAAGACCTCGAGAAAAGCATAGAGACGCTCTTTTTTGCGGGAAATATCGACATGTCGGATAAGGCGCTGATAACAAACGCGCGCCACGCGCAGCTTATCGAGCGCGCCACACGCGCCACACAAGAGGCTTTCGAGTTGATAGAGGCGTCGATGCCGGAAGAGGTAGTCTCGACGGTTCTCAAGGATGCCCTAAGCGACCTCGGCGAGATTACCGGGGAAACGGTATCGGAAGACATTCTGGGGCGGATATTCAGCCAGTTTTGTATCGGAAAATAGAGGAGCACGCGCCAAAATGTCTTGGATCAAGAGGGATTGGCGCCTTCACGTGCAACACAAAGGATGAGAGCGCTTGGTGACGGAAATATTTGATGTTATAGTCGTCGGAGCAGGGCATGCCGGCTGTGAGGCAGCCAGCGCCGCTGCGCGCATGGGAAGTCGCACGCTGCTTGTGACCATAAGCTTGGATGCGATTGCCATTCTGCCGTGCAATACATCGTTCGGCGGTCCGGGCCGCGGACAACTGGTCCGCGAAATCGACGCGCTGGGCGGAGAGATGGCGCGGATGGTCGACGCTCACACCATACACTCACGCTGGTCGAACACCGGGAAGGGTCCGGCGGTGCAGGCGCCTTTTGCCCTGGTAGACAGGCGCCGATACCAGCTCGGGATGACATACCAGCTCGAGCACACCGAAGGCCTATATGTGCGTCAGGCCCACATCGAAAGCATAACGAAAGAGGCCGACCGCATCGTCGTCAAGTCGCTCTTCGGAGAGGAATTCGAGGGCAAGACGGCAATCATTACCACCGGCACATTCCTCGGCGGCCAAGTCGCTTACGGCGACGTCCGCGAGGAAGCAGGGCGCTACAGCGAGCTCAGCGCGGCGGAACTCTCAATGAGCCTCTCCGCGCTCGGTTTTCGCATGGGGCGCTTCAAGACCGGGACCTCTCCCCGCATTTCGGCCGAGAGCGTCGCTTTGGGCGAGCTTGCCGAGCAACTACCGGATGCCGAGCCCGAGCCGTTTTCGTTTTGGACAGACGACTTTTCACCGTTCTCGTTGTCGTGTTATCGAACCCATACCGGCGAAAAGACGCGGACGGTTTTGGCGTCGCGAATCAACGAGTCGCCGCTGTATTCGGGCGCGATACACGCGGGCGGCGCCAGGTACTGTCCGTCGATAGAAGATAAGCTCGTGAGATTTCCCGAGCGTGAGCACCACCCTATATTTCTGCAGCCTGACAGTGTTGACCAGGCTGAACTATATGTCCAGGGCTTATCGACAAGTCTGTCGCTCGAGGCCCAAGAGGAACTCATAAGCTCCATCCCCGGCCTCGAGAACGCCCGCATCATGCGCCCGGGCTATGCGGTGGCCTATGACTTCATCTATCCGGATCAGCTCTATCCGACATTGGAGACCAAAGCGGTCCCGGGGCTCTATACGGCGGGGCAGATCAACGGTACCTCTGGATATGAAGAGGCCGCGGCCCAGGGATTGATTGCGGGAATAAACGCCGCTTTGAGAGTACAGGGCAAAGAGCCCTTTGTTTTAGACCGGTCCCAGGCCTATATCGGTGTTCTCATCGATGACCTGGTTACCAAAGGGGTAGACGAGCCGTATCGGATGTTTACCTCGCGTGCCGAGTACCGGCTGCTGCTCCGCTCCGACAATGCGGACATCAGGCTCTCGGGTTTGGGCTTTGAGCTAGGCCTCATCGACGGCGAGCGCCACCGCCGGACCAAAGAGAAAGAGCGCTTGGTGGCGGAGGTGGCGGAACGAGCAAAGAGGGGTGAGCCGCAACAGACGTCGGACAGCCTGACAGGAGTCGCCCGGCATGTGAGCCGGGAGATGGAGGCGACCGCCCTTTATGCGGGCTATCTCACGCGGGAACTCGAGAAAGTGGCCGACTTCAAGAAGAGCGAGGCATTAGAGCTTCCCCCAGACCTGGACTACTCCAAGATACAGGGGCTTTCGGCGGAAGCGCTTGAGAAGCTCTCAAAGGTAAGGCCGCGCTCGCTGGGGCAGGCTATGCGCATCCCGGGCTTGAGGCATACAGATATACAGGCCATTTTTCTATATAATAGGAAGCACCCGTTTCACGTGGATTATGAGGGATGAGCTAGATTGGGCAAACAAGCATATGAAGTAATCGTTATAGGAGCAGGTCATGCCGGCTGCGAGGCGGCGTTGGCGTCCGCGCGAATGGGGTGCCTCACCCTTCTTCTAACGATTAGCCTCGACAAAATCGCGCTTATGCCGTGCAACCCCGCTATCGGCGGGATCGGCAAGGGCCAGCTGGTGCGAGAAATTGACGCGCTCGGGGGAGAGATGGGAAAAAACACCGACTTCGCCGCCATCCAGCTCAAGGTGCTCAATCGCCGAAAAGGCCCTGCGGTGCAGGCCTTAAGGGCGCAGACCGACAAGAAGGTCTACGAAGACCGCATGAAAAGGGTACTGTGGGCCCAGGACAACCTATCCATCCGGCAAGGCTCGGTAACTGAGATATTACTTAGGGGCGGCGAGGTAGATGGTGTCCGTCTAGCGTGCGGGTTCACCTGTTACTCCAGGTCGATAATAATCGCTACCGGGACTTTTCTTCAAGGACAAATCGTAATCGGCGATATCATCAGGCCAGCCGGCCGCATGGGTGAGCTTCCCTCACTCGGACTCTCCGACAGCCTGGTTCGAGCCGGCATCAACATAGGGCGATTTCAATCGGCGACACCGCCCCGGGTCGACGCGCGGTCGCTCGATTATTCGAAGATGACGCCCCAGCTTGGCGACGACGAACCGCGCCCGTTTTCGCACACGACCCAGACGACGCAGCGCAAACAGGCTCCGTGTTACCTTACATATACATCAAAGGACACCCACAGGGTCGTAGAGGAAAACCTCCACCTGTCCCCGATAAAGACGGGTGCGGTCACAGGGCACGGCCCGCGAAATTGTCCCTCAATCGATAGAAAGATCATGAATTTTCCGGAGAAAGAGCGCCATCCGGTCTTTGTCGAGCCGGAGGGCTGGCACACGACCGAGATGTACCTGCAAGGTTTGACCACCAGCCTTCCCGTGGCGGTACAGGAGAAGATCATTCGCAACACCCCCGGCCTCGAGAACGCCCGCATCATGCGCCCGGGCTATGCGGTGGCCTATGACTTCATCTATCCGGATCAGCTCTATCCGACATTGGAGACCAAAGCGGTCCCGGGGCTCTATACGGCGGGGCAGATCAACGGTACCTCTGGATATGAAGAGGCCGCGGCCCAGGGATTGATTGCGGGAATAAACGCCGCTTTGAGAGTACAGGGCAAAGAGCCCTTTGTTTTAGACCGGTCCCAGGCCTATATCGGTGTTCTCATCGATGACCTGGTTACCAAAGGGGTAGACGAGCCGTATCGGATGTTTACCTCGCGTGCCGAGTACCGGCTGCTGCTCCGCTCCGACAATGCGGACATCAGGCTCTCGGGTTTGGGCTTTGAGCTAGGCCTCATCGACGGCGAGCGCCACCGCCGGATCAAAGAGAAAGAGCGCTTGGTGGCGGAGGTGGCAGGCAGCCTGGAGTCGACGATTATCCAGCCTACGGATGCCCTCAACGACCTGCTGGTGGGGGCGGGAACAAGTGTGGTCAACCGTTCGATATCGGTCGCCGAGCTTCTCCGGCGTCCGCAAATAGCGGTCGCCGACATCGAGTGGCTCGCGCCGCAACTGAAACAACTCACCGAGGAGGAGCGCCTCGTTGTCGAGGTCGACGTGAAGTATGCGGGTTATGTCAGGCGCCAACTATCACAGGTCAAACAGTTTAAGAGGCTGGAAGCGCGCCATATCCCGGCCGAACTCGATTACACGCAGCTCCACGGCCTCTCGATTCAAGCCCGCGAAAAGCTCACGCAGGTGCGGCCGCGCTCGTTGGGCCAGGCGTCGCGCGTCTCTGGGGTGACGCCGGCCGACATCAACGCCCTCCTTGTCCACCTCGAGCAAAGCAAAGCACGAAGCCCCGTATAAAGGAGCCGTCTTGACGACAGAGAAATCGCCTCGCGAGTTGTTGCTGGAGGGCTCGGCCGCGCTCGGGCTCGTCCTCGACGAAGGCCAAACCGAGGCCCTATTGGCATATCTCGGGGAAATCGCGGCGTGGAATCAGCGGTTCAACCTGACCTCGATCACCGATACGCGGGAGATGGTCGTAAAGCACCTCCTCGACTCGATAGCGCTTTTTTCGCGGTTCGAGCTGGCGCCCGGATCGAGCCTGGTAGACATCGGCGCGGGCGCCGGATTGCCCGGAATACCGCTCAAGCTGATCCGCCCCGATCTCAAGCTGACGCTGCTGGAGTCCTCGGCTAAGAAGAGCGCGTTCCTTGCGCACATAATCGAATTTTTCGACCTCGAGAATGCGATAGTTGCGAACGAACGAGCCGAGGACTTCGGAAAGAGCCTTGAAAATCGCAATATTTTTTCTTATGCGGTATCGCGGGCCGTCGCCGACTTGGCAGTCCTTGTGGAATATGCGCTTCCACTGCTCAGGATAGGCGGAAGGTTCTTTTGCTACAAGGCTAAGGGTGTGCTAGGTGAGGTCGAAGGAGCAAAACAGGCCTTAAGTTTGCTCGGCGGTCGCATTGATGAGGTCGCTGAAGTTGTGGTACCATTTCTTAATGCGAAGCGTTATCTTGTCGCTATGACGAAGGTAGCGCCGAGCGGGGAAACATACCCGCGCCGAGCGGGAGTACCAGCTAAAAGGCCGATCAGGTAGCAAGCGCAGCACCAAAGAACGTTTTATTGAGACACCGTAATAGGCAGGGAACAATGGCAATAAACCTCTTTTCGCGACGGCTACAGCAGATCGAAGAGGAGATTCGGGGAGGGAAGGCGCCTTTGAGCGATGCGCCCCCCAAAATACTCGCGGGTGACCGCAGGGGACTAACGTACGCTGTCGTCAACCAAAAAGGCGGCGTCGGCAAGAGCACGACCGCGATAAACCTCAGCGCATATTTGGCGGACGCCGGTCACAAGGTCCTCCTGGTAGACTTTGACCCTCAGGGCAACTCGAGCAGCGGCTTGGGCGTCGACAAGAAGTCGCTTGAGAGATGCGTCTACGACGCGATAATCGACGAGGTGCCGCTCAGGGAAATCGTTACATCGACCTCGATCAAAAACCTGGCGATGGCGCCTTCAACGGTTCAGCTGGCAGGAGCGGAGATAGAGTTGGTCTCGGCGCTCTCGCGCGAGCATAAACTAAAGCGGGCTCTATCGGCGGTCAAGGGTCGCTACGATTACATCATCATCGATTGCCCTCCGTCACTCGGCCTTTTGACTATCAACGCGCTGACTGCGGCAGATGAGGTCATAATCCCGGTGCAATGCGAGTTTTACGCCCTCGAAGGTTTGAGCAAGCTCCTTGAAAGCGTCCGCCTGGTCAAGACACATCTAAATCCGGAGCTGCAGATAGCAGGGGTGCTCATGACGATGCAGGACATTCGCACAAGACTATCGCAGCAGGTCATCGATGAGGTGAGGAAGTTCTTCCACGAACTGGTGTTCGAGACGATAATACCTCGAACCGTGCGCCTCAGTGAAGCACCGAGCTTCGGGGTTCCTATAAACCGCTTCGATGCCGAATCAAAAGGCGCAAAAGCTTATCAACAATTTACAGGGGAAGTGATATCACGTGCAGAAAAGAGGATTAGGCAGGGGTCTTGAGTCCCTGATACCGGGCCTGACGCAAGACATGGATTTACCCTTGATAATCAGCGGAGACACGCGCGCTGCACTCCAATATGTCCAAGTCACAAAGATAGTGCCCAACCCGAACCAGCCGCGCCGATATTTCGATGAGAGCGCGTTTTCCGAACTGGTCTGCTCGGTCAAAGAGCACGGCCTCGTACAGCCGGTAGTCGTCCGCCAAACGGGCTCGCTTTTCGAGCTTATCGCAGGTGAGAGGCGCTGGCGTGCGGCAAAAGAAGCAGGTCTCGAGGTGGTACCTGCTATCATAAAGAACACCTCGGACCGCGAAGCCCTCGAAATCGCGCTCATAGAAAACGTCCAGCGTGAGAACCTCAACGCGCTCGAGGAAGCGGCGGCATATTACCACCTAATCGAGGATTTCGATCTTTCTCAGGAGCAGGTCGCCCAGAAAGTCGGCAAGAATCGAAGCACGATAGGGAATACGTTGCGCTTGCTCCAATTGCCTGAGCAGGTTAAAACACTGGTGGTCGAGGGAAAAATCTCGGCGGGTCACGCGAGGGCTATCTTGGCGGTCGAGGGCGAGGAGTCCCGGTTGCGCTTGGCCGAGCGTGTCATACGCGATTCGCTATCGGTTCGCCAGGTTGAGGCGATGGCCGCGCTTTGGAAGGAAGCGCCGCAAAAAGAGGCGATACCCGCGACGCCGCTCCATTACAAGCGGGCCGCTAAAGACCTATCAAGGCGCCTGTCGGCCAAGGTAAAGATAAAGACCCAAGGCGAAAAGGGAAGACTCGAGATTCACTTCGGAACCGAGGATGAACTGAGGCAAATCATATCACGTCTCTCCGGAGACGACCTCGAGAGTGTCGTACTGTAGGCTTGGTATCGCAATGGTCTCGGGACTTGAAAGACGCGCCACCAAGCTTTTGCTCAACGCTTGCCGGGCGTCCGAGTTGATCGATGCGCGCGTGCTAATCGGCTACCTGCGGGCACTGCGCCAAAGATGACGATTGATTTGGATTGAGACGGCCAAGCAGCTATAATAAAGTAAATGGCCACAAAACGGAGGATTCGAATGAAAGTCAAGCACTTCGGCGCGGCCGAGTTTGGGGTAGGCCTGCTCTCCGGCGCTCTGCTGGGGGTGGCGGTGGGCGTCATGATGGCTCCCAGTTCTGGTATCGAGACCAGGATGCGCATCTCTCGCTGCGCAAATGGTCTCATTTACAGCGCTGCAGACCTTTTTGAGCAAGCCAAGAGCAGCATCGATATCGCGGCTCTGCAACTCGAAAAAGTGGTAGGGCTGCAGGAGCGAAGCCTGCGCAGAAGGCTCAACAGCATCAAAGCCCAGCTTGAAGAGTTTCACCTTAACGAAGCATAGTCATGCCAAGCAGTCTCCCGAGACAGGAATATTAGTTCTTAGTGCTTGCTCGGAACGCTCCCTAGAGCGGGATGCATCCGGCGGCATCGCATTGCAGGAAGGTTTGTTGTGAAGAAGAGAGTCGCGGTCTTGATGGGCGGGCGTTCCGCAGAGAGAGACATATCGCTCTTGACCGGTGAGCAGATTTACCAGGCTCTGCTGGAGAAGGAATACGAAGCGTTTAAGATAGACCTCGATGAGAACGTGGCCGAAGATCTCCTTCGGCTCAAGCCGGACGTCGTCTTTATTGCGCTGCACGGAAGGTTCGGCGAGGACGGAACGGTCCAGGGGCTGCTGGAAATACTCGGCTTGCCGTACACGGGCTCGGGTGTTATGGCCAGCTCCATAGGCATAAACAAAGCGATGTCGAAGAAACTGTTTCAAGCCGCCGGCGTCTCAACGCCCCCCTACAAATTATTTTGTACTCGCGACTACGCAGAGGATAGCGCGGAGGTGCTCGCGGGCTCGCTCCGGACCATCGGCATTCCCTGTGTCGTAAAGCCCGTCTCTGAAGGCTCCACCATCGGCATGAGCCTGGTCAGGCGGGAGGAGGATTTTATCGAGGCCGTCGAACGCGCTCTTGAGCACGATTCCGAGGTAATGGTCGAGCGGCTCGTCGAGGGTGTCGAGATAACCGTCGGGATTCTCGGCAACGACCCGATTGCGCTGCCTACGCTCGAAATCGAGACCGAAACAGATTTCTTTGATTATGAGACAAAATATACGACTGGGATGAGCAGGCACATCATACCGGCGAGGCTACCCGAAGACCAGCAGTGGCGAGCCCAAGAAGCAGCGTTGCGCGCGCACAACGCCATAGGTTGCCGGGGGTTCTCCCGCGTCGACATAATCGTCGACAAAGAAGGGACGCCCCACGTTCTCGAGATAAACACTATTCCCGGCATGACGAGCCTCAGCCTCTTTCCAGACGCCGCTCGCGCGGCTGGCTATGAATTCCCCGAGCTAATCTCTTACCTCATCGAGCAGGCGCTCGAGAAGCCTTAAGCGCAGACCCGTCCTTAAAGCGAGCGCTTTTTCTTGACGACGCGTCGCGCTATCAGCGCCCCTAAGGCAAAGACGAGTATCGCCGCGAAAAAGACTCCGCCTATAACGTTGGCGACGAGGACCGCGCCGGTCGAGGCCGCCGTCATGATGATCCCCGCGAAGAGCACTCCCAGAAGGATGGCGGGGAAGGCGTATTTGAAGTGGACATCGAAGAGAAACGCGATGAGCGCCCCGGTCCAAGCCCCGGTCCCCGGCAACGGGACCCCGACGAAGAGAAAGAGGCCGACCGCTCCATAGCGCTCCATCTTATCTGTGTGTTTTTTGCGCGTCTTCTCGAAGAGCCAGTCGAAAAGCGCTGCGAAGCGACGCGAGCGCTTCGCCAGCCAGCCCGAGACCGGATTCAAAAAGAGGAGTAACGGCACGACCGGGATGAGGTTGCCTGCGCACGCCAGCAAGAACACCCTCCACGGTTCGAGCTTGTAAATCGCGATTCCTAGCGGGATGCCCCCGCGCAGCTCTACAATGGGTAGCGCGCTGAAAAGAAAGACGATAAGCTCTGCGGGAAGGTCGACAGCCGCTTCTAATATGTTTATCTTTGTCACTCCTTTGCAGTATTCGCTCCAGCGGAGCGGTTACCTCTTGAAATAGCATTTATACTACACGCCTTTTGTCGACACGCAAACGTGCCGATTCGGCCGCCTGAGGCTTGATCCTCTCTGAGATTATAATAAACTTACGGTGATTACCAGACAAATGTATTCATGCCTGCACCCGACAGCGCAGTACTGGTAACCGCGTCCAGCTCATTCGGCTTCCAGCCGGGACCTAGGCGGGCCATCATCCGGCCACCGCAGAGCTTTTACCCAAGAAGAAGCCGTAGCAGTTGTCGAGACGCCAATGTTAGCTAGCAATTTGTAAAATTGTGTCTGTAGGGTTAGCAAGCTTTATTGTATAATCTCTTAGAGGTTTCTAGTGTTATGGACACCAAGCGGAGCAACGAATGAAAAAGCTGCTACAAATATTTTCGAGCACAATGGTGATTCTGGTCGCAGCCGTCTTCGGGTCGACGGTTTTGCGGCAGCCGGAATTGTTGGGCCGGTTCTTGGAGATCGACCCTATCTATCTTTTCGCGGGCTTTGGTCTGACCGGCGCAGGCGGTCTGGCCGCATTTGTCAGTTACTTTGAATACCACGGCATCGGCTCACAGGACGGCATCGTCAGGCGCGGTCCGCACGACGACATCGTAGCCATAACCTTCGACGACGGGCCGAACCCAGCCTACACCCCGCAACTTCTCGACATACTAAAAGACAAAGGCGTCAAAGCCACTTTTTTTGTAGTAGGCCTGCACGTCAAGAAATACCCCGACATCGCCCGCCGCATAGTTGCGGAGGGACACGACATCGGCAACCATACCTATACCCATAAAGACTTGGTGCCGGCGACGAGGCGCATGGTTCTCGCGCAGACCCACAAGACCGAGCAGGTAATCAAGCGCGTCACCGGAAGAACCACGAAGCTCTTTCGCCCGCCGCGGGGTATTTACAGCGGCGCCGTGCGGCGCCTTCTCGTCGACGAGGAGGGGTATCGTCTCGTCTTGTGGTCGGTTAGCAGTATCGACTGGCGCCAGACAAGTCCCATAAAGATATTGAGGCGCGTATTAGGCCACGCTCGCCCGGGAAGCATCTTGCTCTTCCACGACAGCGGCGCTCTGCTGCGGCGTGAAGGAGCCAGCCGCCGGAACACGGTAGAGGCTCTACCTATGGTCATCGATGCCTTGCGGGAGAGAGGCTACGAGTTTGTGACGATGACCGAGATGCTCGAGCGCAGTGCCGAGGCGGAGTTGGAGCTCGCCGGCATATTGGAGCAAGCTTAGAGACGACCGCTGTCTCTTATTATCAGAACACGGTTACGCCGAACTTCCCCGTAACCCAAGCGCCTGCCTACATATCGTGCGAATAAGTCTCAGCCAGACAGCCAAGGCAAGCGCCCCGAGCTAAAATATAAGGGTGTACAGTTGTTCATAATAGATGTACAATACTGTGTATATTGTTAATAAACACAGAGGTGGAGGCGGTCTAAGTGCTTGAAACACTAATCCGGTCGAAGGTGATGGTGAAGTTGTTGGCATTCTTTATGGCCGATACCTCATGCGACACTTACCTCCGCGACATCAGCCGCCAGATAGACGAACCCCCCAGTGCGGTCCGCCGTGACCTGGAGCGCCTCGAAGAGCTAGGGCTTCTTAGGTCGCGAATGGTCGGGAACCACAAGCATTTTAGCGTACGCCAGGAGTTCGCGCTCTTGCCCGAACTAAGAAGTCTTTATGTAAAGACAGAGGGTATGCCGGACTTTCTCAGTCATGAGCTGCGAGAGCTCCACGGTGTGCAGCTCGCTTTTCTCTATGGCGAGTTCGAGAGCCGTCCGAACGCGATGCCGTCCGGACTGCATCTGGTAGTCGTAGGCGAGGTCGACGCGACGCTCCTTGATCGCAAGCTGGCCCACATCAAAGAGACGCTGGCTCAATCGATCGAGTGCCGGCAATACGGGGCGCACGAGTTCAAGCGGCTTCTCGAGTCGAAAGATCCATCGCTCGACGCTATTGTTACCGCTGAGACCATGGTGCTGGTCGCGCCCGAGGAGAGCGATACGTAGGATATCGGCTCGGCGCCGCTATCTGTATTTTCTGCCGATGAGGTAGTGTATGGCCTCGGCCCACCCGGCCCCCATCGAGTGGTTGGTCACAAATACGTTGGGATAATCTTTAATCGCCCCGAGCAGGCCGGAATTTTCAGTGAGGGCGTTTTTGACGAGGAAAAGCGCACCGACTTCAGGCGCCAGTGCGAGATCCGAGGCCGAGTCGCCAATCGCAATCGTGGCCTCTTTGGGAATCGCGCGAAGCTCGCGGTCTTTTCGAACCGCCGAGGCCTTGCTGCTCGCTGACGGCAAGAGATGATAGGCGTGGACCTCTGGAATATCGGCCCGAAGCTGCTCGCTTCGCCGCCTTACCTCACCGTTATCGATGATTTTCATGTCCGCAAAGCCCTCGCCGGCTAACAGCTCGTTTGCTTTTTCGGTGTCAATCCAGCCGCGAAAAATATGTGTGCACTCCCGGTTTTGCGACCAGGGCAGGTGGTACTCGAGCAAGCCCGCATACGTCTCAAGGAGCAACGCCGGTGCGCCGCTCGCCTTGATTGTCTCCCAGACCGTCTTTCCGTCGGTCCTGAAATCACCGGCGTTTAGGACTACCGTCTCGCCCATGTCGTATACCAGCTGGCAACCGAGCTCGGCTATCCAGTTTTGGAAGCCGAGAATGCGCGCGTCGCCGTGAAGCTGGTGCCTGTTGCGCCCCGAGACGAGAACGACATCGATGCGGTGGAGATGACAAGCGAGAATCGCTTGGGCGGCAGCCGCCGTATATTCATGCGCTTCGTTTTTGAAGAGACATCCGCCAGGCCCGAAAAGCGTCCCATCAACGTCGCTGTATATGACTTTTACATCGGGCACGAGGCTATCGAGAAGCTCTAATGGCCACTCCGACAACTCTTTGCCGAGCGTGGGGTTCTCCTTAACGCCTAAGAACATATTCACTCGTATCCTGTCTGTTAGCTCGTGCTGGCGCGTATCGCGCAGCTTACTATATTTTAGTACCTATTTGCACATTTTAACAGACGAAATAGTATTTGCGCGTATCGAGCAAGCCGCTGGGGCCACCTCTATCCCGCTGTTTACGCAGTTATGGCCACCGCTTTTTTCATGCGGTGTAGAAGCACCAGGTCGTCCTCGATAAAAGGGTTCTCCCCCTCCAAGCCGACTTTAACCAGCACTTCGGGCGGAATTCCGATATCGGCCAGCCACAGTTCGCCCACGAACTCCGCCGCCGTACTCTCCAGCAAGCCCGTCTTTGGCACGGCAAGCGTCATTGTGGCGCTTGCCTTAATGCAAGGGTCGAACGGTTTGCCGCTCGAAGCATCGAGTCCGGAAGGGATGTCGAGCGCGACCACCGGCTTCTTCGATTCGTTGGTCAAGCTTATCACACGCGCGAATTCCGCGGCCGGGTCGCCGTCGATGCCATAACCGAGAAGTGCGTCTACAATGAGGTCGAAGCCCTGTATCTCCGCCGCTCGAAGCGTGCTCGCCTCGACGAACGGGACCCGCATCGACTCCAAGACATTGAATTGGACGACCACCGAGCGCTTGAGGGAATCATCGCGCACTGCCAGCGCGACCTCGACGTCCGCTCCCCAGTTGCGCAAGTTCCGTGCCGCCGCAAGCCCGCCGCCCGCGTTCTTTCCCCCGCCCGCGAGGACGAGTATCCGGCGCTCCTCTACGCTTCCGTCGAGCATCAATCGGCATAACCTGGCGAGCGAGCGCCCTGCGTTCTCCATCATCTGCACGATTTGCAGGCCGTATTCTTGGGTGACCACGCGGTCGATCTCTCTCATCTGGCTGGTTGTAGCCGAGACCAGTTTTTTCATTTCAATCTCCCCTATCGAGAAAGCTTACATTTTTATTATTCCCTTTTCCGGAAAAAGCTCGCGCGGCACCATTTATGCCCCCAAAGAAGGTTGACTTAAGTTCGCGCTGTGCCGGCAAGCAACAGCGAATTACATTTTCTAGCAGCGAGCCCTGCTTGTGTCAGAAAGGACTCGTCCCTGCTAAGTCCAGGCGTAATATTATTGTTCTATCATGCCCAGATTCATTCCGTGGGCAGATGCTGCCTCTTGCATATTGCTGCCTCTGCTTTCTTAAGCCGTGTTCTTTTAGGCGCCAAAACTGCCAAAAAATTTTTCGCTTTATTTGTTTATTTGCGTATGCACGATGGGAAGTTGAGTCATTGTACAGTACTACTTTGTGCCGCTGGGTTTATTCGCCAAACGAGCGAATCCGGGTAGGTATCATCCGTTTAGGCAGGTTTTTTGGAGCCCAGCGGCACTTATTTTTTCCGCCACGACGTGAGAGAGCATGAAGCACAGACACAGAACTATTATTTACTGCTGAAATCTTATTATGAAAAGCGTCACGCCCAGCCAATAGGGCCTCGACGCTTAATGCCGGTTTATTCTCAAACGAGAGGGGGTGAGTTGAGAAATGATAGATGTTTTGTCTAAGTGTTTTAACGAAAAGGAGGTAAAAAATATGAAAAAAGCTTTAGTTATTCTGATGGCTTTAGCGTTGCTGCTTGCGATGGGAAGCATGGCGCTTGCGAAGCAGGACCCGGACGGCGGCCCCGGCAATATCGTTCCCAACGAGGTCACGCCGGTAGGACATGCTGGTGCGGTTAAGGATTACCAATACTACGAGCAGGGTGTGGCAACTAGTTCCGGTGCCTATACCGGCTCAATACCGACGGATATTTACGCAAGGAGCACTCATGTCTATGGAACCTGGAACAGCCCGTATACGGCGGGTGTCGATGGCTACAACTACAACGACGCACAGGATTATGTTGCGGCCGGCGACCAGGTTTCTAATGGCACGACGATGCTCTACCAGTCCGGTCCCCACGGCGGCTACCTCACGTCCACCCATAGGTGCCGTGAGTGCCACGCAGTCCACCGCGCAGCCGGTAAGTTCAAGTTGCTCCGCTCGGATACCAGGTTTGAGGCATGCGATTGGTGCCATGGCACTGGCGCAGGAAGCGGTTTTAACATCCAGATGGACAACGACGACGACTATACCACCGAGTATAACGTCGGGCACACGATGGGCTTCGGAATCGAGAGCGGCAAGTGGCGGGCGCCGGACGACACCTACCCGGCATTTAAGCCGAATTACTGGTTCGGTGGTTTCTCTTGCTTCGACTGCCACAGCCCGCACGCTAACCCAATGAGGATGCTGGGCTACAAGAACAACGGAACGCCCGGTGGTGTCGTGGAGGCTGGTAAGTACTACGCGATAGCCAATCCCGGCCATGACAACATCCAGTTCGCCGAGGATGCTCTTGGGAGCAATACCGGTAAGAATTACTGGAAGAACGATAAGCCCATCTATCTGGCTGGTAGTTGGCTGCTTATCAAGAATCCGGATGCTGAGATAGCGACCGATACCGAGACGGTAAAGTACTTCGATGTGGATTTTCAAACGACACAGACCGTGACCATCAACAAAGGGCAGGAAATCATCGACAAGATCTACGCCAAGACCGATGCTAAAGGCAATGCTCTCATCGGCTTGCTCGGTCAGTATGCGGCGGGCATGGGGTGGTCGGTCGACCTTAGCGACGAAAATTCGACCAGTGCGAAGTTCCCGGTCAACAAAATGCCGATAGATTGGGATAGCCCGGTCGGCGCGGCAGGCGGTGGCACAGTCAACCCCGGCTTTGACGCGCGGGGCGGCACCGCCATCTGGAGCGTGAATGAGTTCTGTACCGATTGCCATGACGGCAACGCCGGCCAGCACACCGTTCGGGCCCCGCTATTCAGCGAAGACCGCGCACTTAGGGTTCAGAGCAATCCGAATGGCGGCTCCTACGACCTGGCCTACGGCCACGATGTCCAGCCGCGGCACTGAGCGCGCCAGATGAAGTTCAATCCGGAGGATGGACAAGACTTTGGCCCGCACTGCCGTAACTGCCATAGGGGCTCAAGCTCGTGCGGCACCTGCCACACGAGTGGCGATACGAAATACCTCGCAGCCGGCGGCATAGGCAGTGGTGAGGCGGACTCGACTACAACGACCGGCGGTGATGCCAATAACAGCCTAAAGAACAGCGCGTTCGAAACCGACTACACCACGACCAACCAGGAAAACACTGTCACCATCAGCAACTACTATGGTTTCTTCAAGAAATCGCGTACCGTTGATTGGAATAGCGGATGGCGCAGCAGCGCCTTGTCGGTGCCGATGGGCCAAAGGTTGAGCGCTGGTCTCGTTGCTGCCGACTGCGCCGACGACGGCTTCAGTTGGCCGCACAGGACGCTCGGCTGGAAGATGCTCAAAGACGACCTCTTCGGCCTCGACTTTGACAACAGCACCCCCGTCGCAGCGGGAGCAGCAAGGACCGGCGGCATGGTCGCCCATGACCTCGACAGCGTCTGCCTGGATTGCCACAACCCGACGATCTGGAATGCCACGAGCGCGCTCGACCATACCGACGACGCCGGCATAGCTGATGATAACGACGACGAGCTTATCCTGAGAGGCTTGCCGTAAGATTGATATCTTTAGGTCTTAAAGTTCGTCAAATCGCAATACGAGAAAGCAAGAAGGGTAAAACACAGAAGTGGCTCGCGGTTCGCGAGCC
>JASEGT010000043.1 GCA_030018005.1 Actinomycetota bacterium | reverse complement strand
CCGTATATACCTCTATAATCGAGCGAATATCTGATTACGGGATTCTTAAATCCATCGGTGCGAGCAATGCCGGCCTCTACGCAACGGTTCTCGTCCAGTCGGCGATAATAACCGTGCTCGGTTTCGTGCTCGGCGCGTTTTTGTCGGTGTATGTCGGTAGGGCGATTGAGGCACTTTTGCCGCAATTCGAAGTTGTTGTCGGTGTATCGACGATGATAAAGGGCGCAGTGGCCGCTGTCATCATGGCTGCGGTTGCAGCCGGGTTCCATGATTATAAAAATGAGCGTTACTACTTCGATTCGCTCAGGTGTCTCGAGCAGTTCAGGGCGGAGCCCGAGAAGTATCTAAAAGGCGGGCCGGTTGAATCGGGCACGTAGAGTCGTCGAGTGCGACCGTATGACCGCTGAGGTGATTTCCTCGGATAATATTGGTGCTAGACACGACGAGCGTGCGCATGTAAAATAATAATGTTGTCCGCACGAATAGAGCCTGCTAGTGACCGGCTCTAAATTAATAAGCAGGCGGGCATGACATAAACGTAATGAAACGCGCGGCAAGCACTATGCTTTGAATTCGGCGCTTGCGCGCATATTTTTTGTGATTGAGGAGGTGCGAAATACATGGCTGTACCTAAAAGGAGAACCTCGAAGGCACGGAGAGATTCACGGCGCGCGACATGGCTGAAGATTTCAGCTCCTTCGCTGGTAGAGTGTCCGCAGTGCCATGACGTAAAGTTGACACACCGCGTCTGCAAAACCTGCGGATACTATAATCGCACACAGGTCTTAGAAGTAGAATAATAGCTAACATGGAGCCAACATGAATTCATAGCAACTACAGCTTAGGATAGTTGTGGTCGCTGTCTAAGAATTGTTGTTCCCATTGCGAGTCGCAATCAAAAGCGAAGGCCGAAACGAGAAACGCTTCGGCCCCCGGACTGATACGTTGATGCTGGTTCTGATACCGGCATCTCATTCTTTGGTTAACGCCTGTTTGCGCTGCTCGTACTCTTCTTTATTTATTTCGCCCTTAGCATAGCGCTCGTTTAGAATACCGAGGGCCTTGCTCGACGGCAACTGCACCCCCGGAGCCGGCATATTATGTTGACCGGAAGAACCTTGTCGAACGGCCCACCAGATGAGCAAAACAATGCCCGCGACTACCAGTAGCACGAAAAGAAGGTTTACGAAATATCCCGGGCCTCCACCGAAGCCGAAGTTTCCTCCCGGTCAAAATGGACACGGCATGTCTATCCCTCCTATCAATCGAGTGTCTTTAGATAAACGATAACGTCATCGAGGTCGCGGTCTGATATCCGCCAGCGCGGCATATCGTCGCTTAAGCGCTCGCCATTCGGTTCAAGACCACGCGTAATGGCTCGTTTTATAAGCGCGTCCGTAAATGGTTCATGCTCTTGCTCGCCCCCGTCGGTTTCCTCAGAGGTCAAAACCTTGTAGGTGATATTTGGCGCGTCGAGACGTCCCATCATAACGACAGCGCCGCCTTTTCCGTCCGGGCCATGACAAGCGGCGCAACCGCCGCCGTGCATCTGAAACCAGAACGGACCGCCGGTTGCACTTATGGTGTCGCGTGAGCTGACACCCGTAAGGAATATCCGCTCCCCGTTGCTCGCGAAATCACCTGGTTGCATCCGGCTACCGGGGCCACGGAAGCCATCCGAACCCCCGTAAGGACCCCGCATTGGGAAGCGGACATTGCCCGGCTGGCTTGGCGAGAAAGAGTAGTAATTAAAGACAGCCAGCCCTGTGACGCCCACAACTATAAGTATTATTCCAAGAACCAAAGTCCATCGCATAGACACCCCCGGTGTTTAAGAAACGTATTTCAAGAATATGTTCCCCATTTATGCCCACTCCTAACCCACCGAGCGCATACCCAGCGCGAGGTATCCCCGTGCTAGAATTAGGACTATCGGTTCTTTGGGTAATTAAGAGAGAGTAAAGGGTTTCCTGGGAAGCGACGCTCCTGGTCCATTTGGTGTGGCGATGCGCGGGAGTTGACCGACGGAGAGATATGGCGATAAGAAAAGAAGAACCGGGTCGCAAGGGACGCGCGCAAGCGTGGTACATGAAACCCATAGATGACATCTTTGAAGAGCTTGGTACCGGCGTCAACGGCTTATCGCAAGTCGAGGCCGAAGCGAGACTCGAGCAATATGGGTTAAACCAACTCATGGAAGCGGAGAAGCCACCGGCGTGGCAGACCGTTCTCCACCAGTTCAAAGACCCGCTAATATACATACTGCTCATCGCCGCGATTATAACCATCCTCCTGCAAGATTATATCGACGCCGGTGTGATTATCGCCGTTGTCGTGCTCAATGCAATCATCGGATTCATCCAAGAGTACAAGGCCGAAGAGTCTATTCGGTCGCTGAAGAAACTATTGGCGCTCAAAGCGTTCATCGTAAGGGACGGATTCGAGCAGGATATCGACGCCGAACTCATTGTCCCCGGCGACATCATCTCGCTCCAATCGGGGCAGAAGGTGCCGGCCGATATCCGTCTTTACTATGTTAAAGAGTTTCAGATAGATGAATCGGCGTTTACTGGTGAATCCATTCCGGTGTCAAAGACCTCGGAGGTCATATCCCAAGATGACCTCCAGGCGTTCGAGCAAACAAACATAGTCTTTATGGGGAGTATCGTCACGACCGGGCGTTCAATGGGTGTCGCGGTTACTACGGGGCACGCGACACAGCTCGGTCAAATATCAGAGGAAGTCAAGGCGGTCGGATCGATAAAAACACCGCTTCAGGGAAGGATTGAGGCGCTCAGTAGGCTGATCATCCTCATAATCGCAGGATTTAGTATCGCCGGTCTCGCTATCGGTCTTTTGCGGGGAGAAGACATCGTACAGCTATTGCTTACTATGATTGCCATGGCTGTTTCGGCTGTGCCCGAGGGACTGCCGGTGGCTTTGACGATAGCGCTTGCGGTGGCGGTAAACAGGATGGCTCGCCAAAAAGCGATTATACGATATCTGCCGGCCATTGAAACGATGGGCAGCAGCACGGTCATCGGGTCGGATAAGACCGGGACGCTTACGCGAAACGAGATGTCGGTTCAGAAGATATGGGCCGGCGGCGGCACGTACTCTGTTGAGGGAACCGGCTATGAACCAATCGGACGCGTCACCAAGGATGGCGAGGATGCGAAAAAGGCGGTCGTCCTGAGCGAAGACGAACTTCTTGAATGGACGCTTCGCGTTGGACTACTGGCGGGAGAATCGGAACTCATAAAAGAGGAAGACCGGTGGGTCGCTCATGGTGACCCGACCGAGGTGTCACTTATGGTCGCCGCATTTAGGGCGGGCATGGATGAGGAGCTTGAAAAACACGAATGCCCACAGCTCGATATGGTGCCGTTCGAATCGGAGCTTCAGTATATGGCGACTTTGAATAGAATAAGGGATAAGGTCTATCTGCTTGTAAAAGGTGCGCCCGAAAAGCTTCTATCGCTCTCGAAGACGGTTGCAGGCGTTGACGGTGTCGAATTAATCGACAAAAAGGATGTTATAGCAACAGCCGATGACTTTGCCGACCAGGGTTTACGCGTGCTGGGCATGGCCCTGAAGGAGGTGCCGGCGGCGACAACTGAAATAGTCCACGATGATGTTTTCGACCTAACCTTTATCGGCCTACAAGGCATGATGGATCCGCCGCGCCCCCAGGCCGTTGAAGCCGTTAAATCTGCGAAGCAAGCAGGGATTCGGGTAATCATGATAACCGGTGACAATGCGCGTACAGCGCTCTCGATAGGCAGGATGATGGGAATCGCCGGCGATTCAGATATCGCGTCGACCGGTCGCGAACTAGACGACCTCACCGAAGAAGAATTGAAGGATGTCGTCAAAACTACAGCGGTATTCGCGCGCGTATCGCCCCGCCATAAGCTGCGAATCGTAAACGCGCTGAAGGCGAATGGCGAAATCGTCGCGGTCACCGGCGACGGTGTAAACGATGCGGCGGCGTTGAAAGCGGCACATATAGGCGCCGCGATGGGTATAACCGGGACCGATGTCGCAAAAGAAGCGAGCGACATGGTCATCGTCGACGATAATTTCGCGAGCATTTACCGGGCGCTTATAGAGGGCCGGGTTGCGTTCGACAATATACGAAAAGTCACCTTCTTCCTTCTTGCGACAGGCGCCGGAGAGCTTATCGCTATACTTACGGCAATTGTGACGGGGTATCCTTTAATGTTTTTGCCGGTACAAATCTTATGGATGAACCTCGTCACCAACGGCTTGCAAGACGTTGCGCTCGCATTCGACCCGAAAGAGCCGGGCGTTGAAGAGAGACCGCCGCGAGACCCCAAGGAGGGGGTTCTTAATCGGACGCTTTTGGTGCGCCTTGCTCTCCTCGGCGTCGTCTTCGGTCTTTCGAGTTATGCGGTCTTCGTCTCGACTTTGAATGCGGGTGCCTCGCTCGAGCATGCTCGCACGATGGCTCTTACGACAATCGTTTTCGCGCAATTCTTCCACGTAGTCAACTCGCGTTCGGAGAGGCTCTCCGCTTTTCAGCAAAACTTAGCAGAGAACAAGTTTCTCCTTTTTAGTATGGTGGCAGCGCTGGTCGCACAATTGTCACTTCTGTATCTTCCGACAATGCGGTTGCTCTTCAGAACGACCGCACTCTCTGTCGAAGAACTCGCGATAGCCGTAGTGGTCGGCTCAACGGTGCTAGTCGCGAGTGAACTCGACAAGTGGCGAGTCCGCCGCAGCGAGCGGCTTGTTGCATTATCGTAAGAATAGCTATTATAAAAACCACAGCTACGCGCTATTGCTTCCGTGCCGTAAAATCTTGTAATCTTAGAAGCTAGTAACTCCTTGCCACAGAACGGCTTATAGCATATCGATATCCAAGATTTTATTAACATTAGACAAGGCTGAATATTTTATGGAGAACATCGTCATAGCAGTCGACGCGATGGGCGGCGACAAGGGCCCTAGCGAAGTAATTCGCGGGTGCGTGAGCGCCGCATCTATCGAGCCCGGCGTCGAGATCGTTCTCCTTGGGCCAAAAGAGCTTCTCAGCCGCGAGCTTGAGCTCCAAAAGGCACCCGGCACTATTAGAATAGAAGCGGCCAAGGAAACGATATCGATGGGCGAGGAGCCGGCGTGGGCAATCCGAAACAAGCCGGAATCGAGTATCGTAGTCGGCAATAAGCTGGTCAAGGATGGTAGAGCCCAAGCTTTTGTCTCTACCGGAAGCACGGGGGCCGTCATGGCGGGCGCCTTGCTTATCATGGGGCGGATAAAAGGGATATCCCGGCCCGCTATCACGGTTAAATTTCCGATGCGCACGCGAGATGTCTACATACTGGACGTGGGAGCGAACGCAGACTGTAAGCCCGAGAACCTGCTCGATTTTGCCATCATGGCGAACTCTTACTTAAAATCAGTGATAAAAGCGGACAAACCGACCGTTGGCTTGCTCAGCATCGGAGAGGAACGCGGCAAGGGCAATGAGCTGGTAAAGGAAGCCTACGGATTAATCGAGCGCGCCGACCTAGACTTTTACGGAAATGTGGAAGGACGCGACATACCGCTCGGCACTACCGATATTGTCGTTTGCGATGGATATACCGGCAACATCGTGCTAAAGTTGTCCGAGGGACTCGTGTTGCAGGTAATGGCCGAATTCAAGAGTATCGCATCGAGTTCCTTCCTTACCAAACTAGGCGGCCTGATATTCAGGCCGGGCCTCATGAAGATGAAAGAGCGCCTCGACCCGGATGAGTATGGGGGAACCCTGCTCTTAGGTGTAGATGGAGTCTGCATAATATGCCACGGTAGCTCGTCGGCGAAGGCCATCGGAAACGCTGTGCTCCAAGCGGTAAATGCCGTACGGGGCGGAGTCGTCGAAAAGATCAAAGAAGACCTGAAAGGAAAACCGCAACTAAATGTCTAAGCACGCCGCCGGAATCGCCGGTATGGGAGTATTCGTTCCCGAGAAGATATTGACCAATGCCGACCTCGAGAAGATGGTCGACACCAGTGACGAGTGGATACGTGTAAGAACAGGTATCATCGAGCGGCGGGTGGTCGAAGGCGACACCGCGACGTCCGACCTCGCTGCGGAAGCGGCGAAAAACGCCATTAAGGATGCGGGTATTAAAGCGGATGATATCGACCTTATACTAGTCGCGACCTCAACTCCCGATATGATATTTCCTTCGACCGCCTGCCTCGTCCAGAGCAAGCTCGGGATAGCCGGTTGCGCGGCCTTCGATTTGCAGGCCGCATGCACCGGGTTCGTCTACGGCATGACGGTAGCTTCGCAGTTCATCGAGACCGGGATGTATGAGACAGTTCTTCTTATAGGTGCGGATGCGTTCACCCGCCATGTAAACTGGGAAGACCGGGGGACATGCATCCTTTTCGGTGATGGTGCGGGCGCGGTGGTTTTGAAGAGAGCGGAGGCGGGGTACGGCCTCATCAGCAGCTATCTCGCGGCTGACGGACGCGGCGCTGATTTGCTTAAGATACCGGCCGGCGGTTCCGCCAATCCGGGCAGCGAAGAGACGGTGCGTGATAGACTTCATTGTGTCCAGATGAATGGAAATGCGGTCTTCAAGTTTGCCGTGCGCATATTGCACGAGGCCGCTATCGGTGCGCTGGAAAACGCCGGAATGCTCGTCGAGGAAATAGACTATCTCGTTCCTCACCAGGCGAATATCAGAATAATCGACTCCGCGGCCGCGAGGCTCGGTATTGATATGAAGAAAATTATTGTAAACTTAGAAAGATACGGAAATACATCGACAGCCTCAATCCCGCTCGCGCTCAACGACCTATATCTCTCGGGCAAGCTCAAGCGAGGCGACAACCTGATGTTCGTAGGTTTCGGGGCGGGTTTGACGTGGGGCGCTAACATTATAAAGTGGTATTAAGGAGGGGTCACATATGCTTCGCACAAGACTTTGCGATTTGCTTGGCATAGAACATCCGATTATTCAAGGCGGCATGGCATGGGTTGCTACTGCGGAGCTTGCGGCTGCTGTTTCCAACGCGGGCGGACTCGGTATCATCGGAGGGGGCCACATGCCCACAGAGGTTTTAAGAAGCGAGATCCGAAAAGCGAAGCTGCTCACAGACAAGCCTTTCGGTGTAAACCTCATGCTTTTAACCCCGCACATAGACGAACTGATCCAGGTTACATTAGAAGAAGGAGTCCCGGTCGTCACAACCGGCGCCGGTAATCCCGGCTCGTTTATAAACAGTTTCAAAGCCCGGGGAACCAAAGTGATTCCCGTAGTTCCGACCGTTGCGCTGGCGCAGAGAATGGAAAAGGTCGGTGCGGATGCGGTCATCGTCGAAGGCACTGAGGCGGGCGGTCACATCGGCGAGCTTACGACGATGGTGCTCGTGCCGCAAATCGTTGACGCCATCTCGGTACCGGTCATAGCGGCGGGAGGCATCGCGGACGGACGCGGGCTCGTCGCGGCGCTGGCGCTCGGGGCGAGCGGAGTGCAGATGGGGACACGCTTTATATGCGCGACAGAATGCACGGCGCATGAGAACTATAAACTGAAAATCGTTGCGGCCAAGGATAGAGACACGACCGTAACCGCGAGGTCAACCGGGCACCCGGTCCGGGTTCTTAAGAACAAACTGAGCCGCGAGTTCGAAAAGCTCGAGAAGGAAGGCGCCAAAATTGAAGACCTCGAGGAACTCGGCATTGGAAAATTGCGCGCCGCCGTCAAAGACGGGGAAGTAGATTTCGGCAGTTTGATGGCGGGCCAGAGCGCGGCGCTTGTAAAGCGGATAGAGCCCGCCGCGGATATCATAAATGAGATAGTCCGAGACGCCCAAGCTGCAATACTCAGGCTTGAGGGCATAATGCGCGAGACACTACCGCTTACCTAGCATAGCGCGTCCAAAGGTGAGCATAGCCGGCCGCTCGTTTGTTGCGGCGCGATACATACGGTATCACAGCACTGATGTCGGCAAGAAGGATAATGCATGTTGAGCAATAACGGTATAGCCTTTGTATTTCCGGGACAGGGGTCACAATACATAGGTATGGGCAAAGAGCTTATAAGCGATTTTCCCGGAATAAAAGAATACTTTTCCAAGGCGTCGGACATCGTCGGCAAGGAACTGCTCGAACTGAGCTTGGAGGGTCCGGAGTCGGAGCTTAACGATACCGTTAACACGCAGCCCTGTCTCTATGTGCTCAGCTATGCGATATTCAAAATAATCGAAGACGAGGGTTTCACCCCGCAGGTGCTCGCCGGACATAGCCTAGGCGAGTATACGGCATTAGCCGCCTCGGGTACCGTCAATTTCGAGGACGGCTTGCGTATAGTCGCCAAAAGAGCGCATCTTATGAGCAGTGAAGCGCGCAAACGTTCCGGCAAGATGCTCGCGGTGTTAGGCGCGGACATGCGTGGCGTCGACGATGTCGTCGATGAGATTGCACGGGCCGGCGTTATATCGGTAGCTAACTATAATTGCCCGGGACAGATCGTCGTATCGGTAGAGGCAGACCTGGCCGACCGGGCGCTCGAAGCGCTCTCGGCCGTAGGAGCCAAGAAGATAATAGAGCTCCCCGTAAGCGGGGCTTTTCACTCGAAGATGATGCTCGACGCAGAGAGAAGCTTCAACGCCTACCTGGATGATTTTATCTTTTTAACGGCGGGGACGCCAATCGTTCAGAATACCACGGCAAAACCGACCATAAATCCGCGCGAAATTCGAAACGCGCTTGAGAAGCAGATGTCGTCTCCGGTAAAATGGCAACAATCCATAGGTGTGATGATAGGGCTCGGCATAAAGACCTTTGTAGAGATAGGTCCGAGCCAAGTTCTTTCGAAGATAATCAAGCGTATCGATAAACAGGTCGAGGTATTGGCGACAGAAAAACCTTTATTGTTGGGCGAGGTCATGACACGGCTAAAAGAGGTATAAATGAGGCTTAAGGGAAAGATTGCGCTCGTCACAGGCGGAAGCCGAGGCATAGGAGCTGCGATTTGCGAGCGTCTGGCACGAGACGGGGCGTCTATCGCTTTTACGGGTCGCGATGCCCGCGCGGCCGATAATGTGTTAAAATCGCTAGCGAGGCACAGCGCGGAAGCTCTTTTTTACGAGGCCGATGTCACGGATAGGATGAGAATAGAAGAGGTCGTCGCGGAAGTAAACGCCAAGTTCGGCTCGCTCGATATCGTCGTAAACAACGCTGGAATCGCGCGCGACGGGCTCTTCATCAGGCTCAAAGAGGATGACTGGAACACGGTGATTGAGACTAATCTTACCGGCATCTTTAACGTAACGCAGGCCTCGTCCAGGATAATGCTGAAGAAGAAGGCAGGGTCGATAATTAACATCTCGTCCGTTGTAGGGTTGACTGGGAATGCGGGCCAGGCTAACTATGCCGCCTCTAAAGCGGGCATCATAGGCCTTACCAAAGCGCTGGCAAAAGAATTCGCAAGCCGCAATCTGCGCGTTAACGCCATAGCCCCCGGATTTATCGAGACGGAGATGACGCAGGATTTAAGAGACACCATCCGTCAGAGCTATCTGGATCGAATACCGCTGGGCTGTTTCGGAAAGCCGGACGATGTAGCGGCAGCCGTCGCTTTTCTCGCGTCCGAAGACGCGAGCTATATCACTGGGCAAGTCCTTGTGGTAGACGGCGGTATGGTGATGTAAGATATAAGCGCGGCGGCGAGCGCCGCATGGGGAAGAGCAAATACAATTTGTTAGCAAGTAAATATATATCTGGCGAAAGGAGGTGTCTTTATGGCAAACGAGGAGCTTTTTGCAAAGCTTAAAGACATCATAGTCGAGCAATTAGGCGTAGACGCCGAAGAGATTTCACGAAAGACTTCATTTGTAGAAGACCTCGGTGCGGACAGTCTAGACATCGTCGAGCTTGTTATGGCGATGGAAGAAGAGTTCGATATCGAGATTCCCGATGAAGACGCGGAGAGCATTGCGACCGTTGAGGACGCGATCGATTATGTTGAGAACAAGACGTAATATACGTGACAGGGGCTCGATTTGGGTAAACCGAATAGTCCGAAAAGTGTAGACTATGAAAGAGTTCAGGAGCTAGAATAGCGGTGCGTGCCAAGCGCATTGGACAGAGCAGCTCATGTAAGGTCCTGCTTGGGCGCAAAAATCTTGCTCCTGAGTTCTAAGTTGCCATGATTTTGTGCGAGCTGATCATTGCTGCGTATATCATAGTCATTAATGTGTAAGAAGAAGGAATGTTATGAGTCTACCAAGCCTGCACATAGGTGATTTAACGGCGTCCAAGCCTATTGTGCAAGGAGGCATGGCTGTTCGCATATCGATGGCCAAGCTGGCGGCGGCGGTCGCCAATGAAGGCGGCATAGGACTTATCGCCGCCTCTGGATTGAAGCCGCCCGAGCTAATTGAAAACATTCGAGCCGCCAAAAAGATGAGCAAAGGCATCATCGGCATAAACGTCATGGTAGCCCTGACGGAATTTGCAAACCTTATCAAGGCTGCGATCAAAGAGCGAATCGATCTTGTGGTGGCGGGGGCGGGTTTTTCCCGCGACGCGTTCAAGTGGTGCGCGGAGGCGAATATACCATTTGTGCCGATAGTATCATCGGTTAAGGCTGCGAAGATGTCTGAACGCCTGGGAGCCGCCGCAGTCATTCTCGAAGGCAAAGAGGCAGGAGGACACCTGGGAACATTAGAGTCTACCTGGGATGTCCTCCCGAGCATAGTCGAAGCGGTCGACATACCGATAATCGCAGCGGGCGGCATTTTAACCGGCGGCGACATAGCAAGAGCGCTCGGCATGGGTGCCGGCGGCGTGCAAATCGGATCGCGCTTTGCGGTAAGCGAAGAGTCTAATGCGGCGTTGGCCTGGAAAGAGGCGTGCATTGCCGCCAAGCCGGAAGATGTACTTTTGGTTCAAAGCCCGGTCGGATTGCCCGGCCGCGCACTTAATAGTCCGTTCGTTAGGAAATTGATGAGCATCGACGAGAATGCGCCGAAGAAAAAAGTCAAATGCGTAAAGTGCCTCAAGGAGTGCAAAAAGAACTTCTGTATCATAGATGTGCTGGTAAAAGCGCAGCAAGGTGACCTTGAGAACGGCTTGATATTCTGCGGTGAGCGCATTGGAGAAATCAAGGAGATACTCTCGGTAAAAGAGATATTCCGGCGGCTTGTCGAGGAGTACGACCTTGCGACGAGGCCGGTGAGCACCTATGGGTAGACGGGTCGTCATCACAGGGATGGGGCCGCTCACCTCAGGCGCTGTCGGGCTGGAAGAATTCTGGTCAAGCATCATAGGCGGGAAATCGGGGATCAAGCAAATCGAGAGGTTTTCAACGGCGGGATATACGACGACGATTGCAGGAGAGTGCACCGATTTTAAGCCGACGGACTACGTCGACGCAAAAGAAGCGCGCCGGATGGACCGGTTTCAGCAGTTCGCAGTTGCAGGCGCGACGCTCGCCCTCGAAGATGCGCAATTTACGATAACGCAGGATAACGCCGATAGAACCGGGGTCATCGTGGGTTCCGGTATCGGTGGTCTGGGCTCGATGGAAGAGCAATTCCTGATTCTCCAAGAGAAAGGTCCGCGAAGGGTGAGCCCGTTTGTGGTGCCGATGATGATAACCGACTTGGCCGCAGGCCATATCTCTATCATTCTTGGCGCTAAAGGGCCGAACTATTGCACTGTGTCGGCGTGCGCGTCGAGCAGCCACGCCATTGGTGAAGCTTTCGAGATGATAAAGCGCGATATTGCCGATGTCATGATAACCGGCGGCGCCGAGGCATCGATAACGCCGCTCGGCCTAGCGGCATTCTGCGCCGCTAGAGCCCTCTCAACGAGAAACGATGAGCCCACGATTGCGAGCAGGCCTTTCGATAGCGAACGAGACGGATTTGTCATGTCGGAGGGAGCCGGTATTCTCATCGTCGAGGAGCTTGAACATGCGCTGGCAAGAGGCGCAAAAATCTATGCTGAGATAATCGGGTACGGTGCGACGGGCGACGCCTACCATATAACCCAACCGGACCCGAGCGGTTCCGGAGCGATTAGGGCCATGCAGATGGCGCTCGATGAGGCGCTCATCGAACCCGAAGAGATAGATTATATCAACGCGCACGGCACGTCGACAGAGGTCGGTGATCTAGCCGAGACCAGGGCCATAAAGAGTCTCTTTGGCATGCATGCGCATAATTTATTGGTAAGCTCGACCAAGTCGATGACGGGTCATCTGCTCGGTGCGGCCGGCGGCGTGGAGCTTATCGCGTGCGCGCTCGCCGCTGAACGCGGGATAGTGCCGCCGACGATAAATCTTGATAGTCCCGACCCTGAATGTGATTTGAACTATGTCCCGAATACGGCCGTTTACAAGGATATTTCGACGGCATTATCGAACTCGTTCGGATTTGGCGGACATAACGCATGCTTGATAATCAGGAAATATACGAGTTAGTTGCGATTTAATTATTCGATTAGGGCTTTCCTTAGGACATAATGGCTAATAGCTCATAGATGATGACTAGTGCTATTAACTATGAGCTATGTGCCATGAGTTTCGAGGTTAGCCCGCAAAAGGGGTTGAGAAAATGTCGCTGCCTGAAAACATTGCCATGGCCGAGAGATACCTAGAACTGGAGTTTGAAAACAAGCAGTTGCTTTTCCAAGCGCTGACGCACAGGTCGTACAGCTTTGAGCAAGACCTGCCCGAGACCAATGAGAAGCTCGAGTTTTTAGGAGACTCGGTTCTCAACTTAAGTGTCACCGAGTATATCTATCATGAATTCCCCGACTTGAACGAAGGAGATTTAGCAAAGCTTCGCGCCAACGTCGTCAACGCTAATTTCCTAGCCGATGTCGCCAAGACCTTGCATGTTGGAGAATGTTTGCTTATGGGCAAGGGCGCCGAGCAGACTGGGGGACGAACCCGCGTATCTATCCTAGGTGACGCGCTCGAAGCCATCATCGGCGCCATCTACCTCGACCGGGGAATGGATGCGGCGAAGGCGTTTATCCTTGGAAACTTCTCCGACCTGGTAGACGATAGGGCCTCGAAAGGGCATTTCGGCGACCCGAAGACACGCCTTCAGGAGCTAGTCATGGCGAAACACGGAAACATACCGAGATATCGCACCGTCGAAGAATTCGGGCCGATTCACGATAGAAGTTTTATGGTAAAAGTATATATAAACGACCAGGTTTACGGGGGCGGAGTCGGCAAAAGCAAGAAGAAGGCGGAGCAGGAAGCGGCCAAAGAGGCGTTGAACAAACTCAAGCATGATTAGTAATATTGTGGGGAAAGTCTATATAATAACGGGATACGAGATACGTTCGAAATTGTTGGCACGCGCGGTCGTGTTCGCGAGAGAGTGTGAGGGCTCGCTCGTCTGTAACGGCATAGACAGGAATACAAAATCCGGTCCGGATATTAATCTCGTGACAATTGAGTCATAGCACTACAAGGAGAGCAACAATTGCAGCTAAAATCGTTGACGTTACGTGGCTTTAAGTCTTTCGCAGAGCGGACAATACTCCGCTTTGAGCCGGGCGTGACCGCTATCGTCGGACCTAACGGGAGCGGCAAGAGCAACATCAGCGATGCTGTGATGTGGGTTTTAGGAGAACAGAGCGCCCGCACGCTGCGGAGCGGCTCGATGGAGGACGTCATATTCGCAGGCAGTGCGGCGAGACCCGCTCTTGGTATGGCCGAGGTCTCCCTTACGCTCAGCAATACCGATGGTACGCTGCCGATCGAGTTTAGTGAAGTGACCATAACAAGGCGCCTCTATCGTTCGGGAGAGAGCGACTACTACATAAACAACTCGCCGTGCAGGCTTCTCGATATTCAGGAACTCCTATCCGACTCGGGTTTAGGCAAAGGCCTATATTCTATTATAGGACAAGGTCGTCTCGAAGAGATTCTCAGCAGCAAACCAGAGGAGAGGCGTATTCTTCTGGAAGAAGCGGCGGGAATCCTAAAGCATAAGAGGCGAAAAGACCGCGCCATAAGAAAGCTCTCATCTATGGAGCAAAACCTGCAGCGCGCCAAAGACATCTCGCAAGAAGTCGGGCGTCAGCTCAAACCACTGCAAAACCAGGCCAACAAGACTCATGAACACTTTAAGCTCAACGGACGATTGCGCACGCTCGAGGTAAGCCTCGCCGTCATGGACCTCAAAGAATTGCAGCGGGACTGGGAAGACGCCATCGCCCGGGAAACCCTACTCAGTGGGGACCTGAGTGCGCTTAAAAAGGAACTCTCCGGCGAACACGGAACATCCGAGAAGCTTCAGCTCGAATTCGAAACGAAAAATTTCTACTCTGGCGACATAAGTGAGAAGCGAAGAAAATTGCAGTCGTTCGAAGAACGTCTTCGCTCCAGTATTATCGTTCTCGAGGAGAAGTTTAAGAACATCGAGCAAAGAACGGGCGATATCCGGCACAACATATCCCAAGCTGAACAGCGAAAACATAGCCTTAATGACCAGCAGAAATGGTTAAACAAGGAGCGGGCCGGCCTTGCGGCGGCGCTCGAAGTCAATGAAGCCTCTGTCGTGGACCTCGAAGACAAGGTCAAAGCGTTGGAAAAGAAGCGCGGCGAACTGGAGGCTGACATTAGCGACCTCAAAGTCAAATCGCAGACCGAGACGCGCGCAGCCGAGGATTACCAGCGCTCCATCGGTGATTTGCAGCTCGCGATTCAGACGGCCGAGAACCAGCTCGAGTTCTTGAAGGAAGAGTTTTCGTACACCAAAAAAAACAAAGCGAAATTGTATCAGAGTGTCGAGGATAAAAAGCGCGAAATCGAGCTGATCGGCATCGAGCTCTCCAGGCTTGAATTTCAGCTCAACGAAAAAAGCATGCACTTGGAGCAACTCTCCGCGGAGCTCGACGACGCCCGCGAATCGGAGAGTACACTCCGCGAGGAACAGGCCGGCGTCAAAGCAAGAATTCAAGCACTAGCCGATATCATCGACTCCTTCCCGACCAGTGATGATATAGCAAAATCCCTCGGCGCGATAGAGTTGCCGAGCCTGCTGGGTCTCGTCAAAGACGTTATTACGGTAAAACCGGAGTATGAGCGCGCTATCGAGGCGGTGCTCGGCGGCGATATATTCTGCGTTATTCTTGATGATGCCGAGGGCCTCGAAGATATCGTCCGCGCTAAACACCGCGAATCCGTAGGCCTCACATCATTCATCACGAGTGACCGGGCACGGTTTAAGCTTCCGAGCGACACCTTGCCGTTAGCGACATGGGCGCTCGAAGTCGTCTCGTACCCGGATGAGTTCAAGTTCGCCATCAGCGCGCTATTGAGTCATGTCTACATCGTTTCGGGCATCGATTCAGCCCTGCGACTACAAGATAAGCTCGACCACGAGGTAATCGTTACGACCGACGGCGAGATTGTTCTTCCAAACGGCAAGATCATTATAGGCGCCGCGAGTGAGGCGGTGGGAATACTCAGCTACCAGAGGGAGCTTAAGGAGCTGGAAGATACGCTCAATGAGGTAGAGAAAAAGATTGTACACATCCGCGACAGACGCGGGGAACTCGTTGATAAACTGAAGAGCCAGGAATCGAAAAAGGCGGATATATGGTCGGTTATTCAGGCTAAACGCGTTGAGCAATCTAAATTAAAGCAATCCCTCTCCGACATGGAGCCGGAGATAGAGCGCATGGCCTGGCGCGAGAAAGATATGCACTCTAAGATCGACAGCCTGGAGACCAACCTAAAACAAGACCGTGAGGACATACTCAAAATCAAACAGGAATTGAAACTCCATCGGGATAAGCTTTATTCGACGCAGTTCAAGCTGGATAACTCGGTGAAGACACGCGACGCTTGGCTCGGGGACGAAACAAAGTTACGACTGGACCTCGGAAAGCTTAAGGCAGATATAGAATCCATAAAAGATAAGGACGCCAATCATGCGCGCAGGCTTAGCAATATTAGCAAGGAACTACACGCCTTCGACGAGCAAACGGAGCAGGAGCGCCAATTCTTAGGCTTTATCGAAGCGCTTCAGGCAAAAGTATTACCGCTCAAAACCGCCTATGAGATGCTCGTTGACTCGGTGTCGTTTAGGCATGATCAGATATCCGAGATGATGACCTTTGAAGAGGGCACACTCGAGGACCTGCGCCAAGACCTGCGCCAGAGCCAACTCCACATCAACAGGCTAAGTGACCGCATCGAGTCGACGGTAAAGAGCATACACGAACTGGAAGTCGGCAAGGCACAGCTCGAGCTTAAAGTCACGACGGCAGTTCAAAAAGTAGTCGACGAATTCGATGTCCCCCTCGAAAAAGCGCTAGAGTATGAACTCGGAATTTCACGCGAAGAAGCGGAAACCGAGTCATCGGAAGTCCGCAGGAAAATAGCGGCGCTCGGACCCGTCAACCCTATCGCGGTCGAGGAGTACGAGCGACTCCAGGAGAGGTACGCGTTCTTTAACGACCAGATTCAGGATTTACAGAGGAGCAAGCGCGCATTGATGAAGGTCATCAGCGCTATCGAACAGAAGATGAACGCTAAGTTCGTCGACACCTTCGAGCTGGTCAATGAGGGTTTCCAGAAGGTCTTTGAATCGCTTTTTCCGGGCGGCCAGGCCGAACTTATCCTTAGTGAGCCGGATGACATCGCCAACAGCGGAGTCGACATTATAGCGCAGCCGGGCGGCAAGAAGCTGCAACGGCTTTCTCTCCTTTCCGGAGGCGAGAAATCGCTCGTCGCATTGGCCTTTTCGTTCGCGATATATCAGATTAAACCGAGCCCGTTCTATATCCTCGATGAGGTAGAGGCGGCGCTCGACGATATCAACCTGCAACGATTTATATCTTTGGTCCACAAAATTAGAAGGGATAGTCAAATCCTTATTGTGACGCACCAGCGCCGGACGATGGAAGTTGCCGATTCGCTCTACGGCGTCTCCATGCAAGCCGACGGCGTCTCCCGTCTGATTTCGCAGAAATTCAGCGAAGTCACCGTAGGCACCGCTTAACTCCAAAGCCGGCGTCGCCGGCGACGCTGATCCGTGCTGGCAAAATGCCGTATGTTATGATAATAATTTCCTGACAGACTTTTGCGGGATTTGAATTCAAGCAGTATATGAAAGAACAAACGATTGAGGTGCTGATCGAGTGAAATGGTTTAGGCGTCAAGAAAAGCATGATGAAGCGGAAGAGCTTGAAGCTATAGAAGTTGGGGCGGCTGCGCGGGTCGCAGAAGAGGCGATTGATGAGGCGGCCGAAGTCGAGCCGGACCAACTCGAAGAAGCCGAAGTAGAGAGCGAAGAGGTGTTCGAAGAAGAAGACCAAGAGACCGTATCCTGGTTTGCGCGCCTTAAAAAAGGCCTGACTAAGAGCCGCGAGAATATCGTCGGAAAAATCAGCACGCTCTTGACGATGCACGGCAAGATAGACGAGGAACTCTGGGATGAGATGGAAGCCATCCTAATCCAGGCCGACCTCGGGATCCATTCAACCACGCGGGTCATCGATAGTGTTCGCGAGAGTGTGGAGCGCGAGCGAATAAGCGATGTGGAGCAGGTGATGGGTCTGCTCAAAAAGGAACTGACCCGAATACTTAAGACGGAAGCTCCGCAAACCCTCGACCATACCTCCGAGCGTCGCATATACCTGATAGTCGGCGTCAACGGTACCGGAAAGACTACCACCATCGCGAAATTAGCGCGAAGTTTTGCTAAAGAGAAGCAATCGGTTCTGCTCGGCGCGGCGGATACGTTTAGGGCGGCAGCCGTAGAGCAGCTCGATATCTGGGCTAAGCGGATGGGTGTCGATATCGTCAAACACGAGCGTGGGGCCGACCCCGCGGCCGTTGTCTATGATGCCATTCATGCCGCCAGCGCGAGGCGCATCGATGTCCTCCTAATCGATACCGCAGGCAGGCTCCATACTTACGTCAACCTCATGGAGGAGCTAAAGAAGATAAAGCGTATCGCAGAGCGCGAAAAAGGGGATGCCGACCTTCAGACATTACTTGTAATCGATGCTACTACCGGCCAGAACGGTATTGCTCAAGCCCGTCTCTTCCATGAGGCGCTTGAGGTCGATGGAATCGTGCTGACAAAACTGGACGGCACCGCCAAGGGCGGAATCATTCTCGCCATCCACGACGAACTGGCCATACCGATCCGATATATCGGCGTCGGCGAAGGTATGGACGACCTCAAAGACTTCAGCGCAGACGAGTTTATAGAGGCGCTCATCGGCTCTTAAACACCCTTAAAATTGATCAATACCGCACCAACCCACAGCAGACTTTCTCTCTAAAGATTCCAAAATTTAATCCGATAGAACATATATGCAGCTCACGGGCAATATGTATAGATGCTGTATGTAGCCCATAGCTTACATAAAATTTTGGAGGCCATACTATATGAAACTCGCGTTTGCAGTCGCAGTCAACATCTCGCTCATTGCGTCCACCGTGATTCTCATCCACGAGTACCGCAGGAAAACCGAATGGAAGTACCTGATAGGAGCGGCCGTCTTCACAACGATGTTTTTGGTCATTCTAGGCAGCACCATAGCAGATATCTTCTCGCTGGGTCTGCCGGCATTAATCCTTAGGGCTAGCGACATTGTAGCGGTACCGGTGTTTTTAGCGGCGGGCGCCGTCATATATTCAATCGCAGCTTCGAGCAAAGAGACCATCAACGAGTCGCAAATCAAAGCTCAACGATACGTCAGCCAGGGAAATTTTGCCATGGCTAAAGAGGAGATCGAACTAGCAATCGCCGCCAATCCGAACGATGCGCTCAACTACTACGCGCTCGGTGTCATCCACTATAACTTGAAGCAATTCGGTAAGGCTCAGAAGAACCTCAAGCAAGCGGTCTTCATAGAACGAAACAACTCGGACGCGTGGTTCCTGATAGGGCGAATCTATTACGAGAAATACGATTTCGACAAGGCTTCCAGGTATTTTGAAAAAGCCATCGAAATCGAACCTGAGATGATAAAAGCGCGCTTCGGCCTAGCCTCCATACTATTCGAGCGTGGCCTAATCGACAAGGCGTCACACCATTATGCGCGGATTATCGAGGTCGACCCGATGAATGCCAACGCACACTACAACCTGGGCTCATGCTATCTTGAAAAAGAACTCTATCGGGAAGCTATTCGGGAGCACGAGATATCGGCGGGCCTCGATACCAACAATGCCTACGCATATTATTGGATCGGGTACTCATATATCCAGCTCGACGATAGAAAGCGCGCAGGGCAAGCCTTTGCCCGGTCACTGGAGCGCGGTTACGAGGGAGCCGCTGAAGCGCTCAAAGATTTGATCTAACATGCTTATATTGACGGCGGTCTGCGG
>JASEGT010000042.1 GCA_030018005.1 Actinomycetota bacterium | reverse complement strand
GAGAAAAGCCGCAAGGATATTGAGCATATTAAGGACATACTAAAGACCAGTTAGCTCAGCTTATTAAAAATTAAAAATCTATCGAACGTCCCCAAAGCACAAAGCGCCCACAACAGCTCGAGCGACCCTAAACCCCCGCGTCGCGGAAGAGATCTTCGAGGTCTTCCCTGGAGAGGGAAACGCCCGGGCCGCCTCCCGATAAGATGCTGTCGAACAGCTCTTTTTTACGCGCTTGCAGCTTGAGGATCTTCTCCTCGATGCTGTCTCGGGTGATCATCTTATAGACGAAGACATGCTTATCCTGGCCTATCCGGTAGGCCCTGTCGGTGGCCTGGTTTTCGACCGCCGGGTTCCACCAGGGGTCGACGTGGATCACGTAATCGGCGGCGGTAAGGTTGAGCCCGACGCCGCCGGCTTTAAGGCTTATCAAGAATAGGGGCGCCCCGTTTTCGTTGAACTTGCCGATGACACCGGGCCGGTCGCGGGTGCGCCCGTCCAGGTAACAATAGGGGATGCCTTTCTGGTCGAGCCACTCCCTTAAGATGGCGAGCATCTGCGTGAACTGGCTGAAGACCAGGGCGCGGTGCCCTTCGCTCACCAGCTGCTCGATCATCTCCTGGAAAAGCTCCATCTTGCCGGAGGTCTTCACCTTGTTCGAGGCGACCTTTACCAGCTGGGGATGGTTGCAGACCTGCCGCAGCTTCAGAAGGGCATCCAGAATCGTGATCTGGGACCGCTCGATTCCTTTGCTTTCGATAGACTCAAAGACCTTGGCCCGGTAGGTGTTGAGAACCTGGCGGTAAAGAGCCCGCTGGGGTGAGGTCATCTCGCAGTGCACGATAATCTCTGTCTTCGGCGGGAGTTCGCGCGCCACGTCCTGTTTTACCCTGCGCAGGATGAAGGGCCGCAGCCTTCTTTTCAGCCTCTCGAGCGCCGCCCCATCCCCCAGCTTGGCGATGGGCTTCTCATACCGCGTCTGAAAGCTTTTATGGCTGCCGAGAAGCCCCGGCGCCAGGAAGTCGAAGATCGACCAGAGCTCGGTAAGGTTGTTCTCAAGGGGGGTCCCGGTGAGCGCCAGCCTGTGATGTGCGGAGAGGCTTTTGCAGAGCTTCGTGGTCTGGGCGCCCGGGTTTTTTATCGACTGGGCCTCGTCCAGGATTATCGCGTGATAGGCGCGCCTGCTCAGCTCATCGAAGTCGCGACGGAGCAGGGCATAAGTCGTAATCACGATATCGGCGCCGTCTATATCCGTAAACCGTTGATGCCTATCCGGCCCCGTGAGCAAAAGCGTGTTGAGCGCGGGTGTGAAGCGGCGACCCTCTTCCTCCCAGTTGTAGGCGACCGACGTCGGCGCGATGATGAGAGACGGCTTCGATGCCGGAGCGGCCTCTTTCTGCCGCAAAAGATGCGCGAGCGCCTGCACGGTTTTCCCAAGGCCCATGTCGTCGGCGAGGATGCCGTTAAAGGAGAACTCCGAGAGAAAGTTGAGCCAGTCGAGGCCCTTTCTCTGGTAGTCCCGAAGCTCCGCCCGTAACCCCCGCGGTGCGTTAACCGTCTCGACACCGTTAAAGGAGCCGAGCTTTTCTCTAAGCCCGCTAAAGGAGGGGGATGAGTAGACATCTATCCCCGAGAGGATATCTTCGGCGAGCGGGATATGGTGCGGCCGTATCTTTACGCTGCCGTTCTTATTTCCGCCGTCCTCTTTTACGCCTTCGAGATCGACGAGTTCATCCATGGGGATACTCGCTCTGTCCAGCCACTCTAGGGGCAGGCGCCCCCAACTGCCGTCATCGAGTTGCACGTACGTCCGGCCCGACCTGTAGGCGGCAAGCATGGTCGAGATATCGACGAGCGAGTCGCCGTAGCCCGCCTCGAGGTTCAGATCAAACCAGTCGATACCCGAGCGTATCTTCGCTCTGACTTCGGCCTTGGCGCTGTTGATGCGTAGCGTTGTCACCTCGCCCGCAACATCGAAGCCCCGCTCCCTCAGCTCGCCGGCGGTATATTGTAGAAAGTTCAGGGCATCATCGGCATATAGCCTGCCCTCGCCCTCATCGTTGAGCTTTACGCCGTTGTTCTCAAGCTCCAGCAGCGCCTGAGCCTCCAGGTCAAAGCGCCTTCTCGCCCAGCAGGACGCCTCATCTGCCGCCGCCTTGACTATCTTTACCGCAGAGTCGCTCTTCACCTGCGGGGGACCGTCGCCGTACGCGAAGAAGAGCGCTATGCCAAGGCTCTTGCCGCTGTCCTCCAGGCACAAAACCGGTCGCGGGGTGATGTCATCGCGGACATCGAGCGTCCCATCCCCATCGCCCCGTACCTCCAGCGCGCTCTTGCCGGCGAGCGCATCGTAATAGCGCGCCATAAAAACGCCGATCTGCTCCGCCGGGATAACGTGCGGGTTCTTTAAGAAATTCCTGATAGTCGAGCCGGACAGCGCCGTATCCAGCGGGTGAAACGAGACCCCGTCCGTCACCCAGGGCTTGTTTTCGCCTAAAATATAGAGTCCGTCCTCACGTCCGGCGAGCTTCTCGGAATCGAGCGATACCCCAAGCTCGTAATCGTCACCTTTCGCCGTAAGGACCAGCTGCGCCGATATGGGGGCAAAGGATATCTGCGGCCGCTCATCGCCGGCGCCGAGAAAGACGTAGTCCTCACCAGCGAGCAGCCTGAGCAGGGGGTCGACGACATCGGGCGCGACGTATGACGGCTGGTAGATATAGGGGTTGCCGAGCAATCTCAAAATGATGATGTCGCGCTCGCGCAGAAAGTTGTTGGGTGAACGCGATTCGAAATAGAAACGGTCCTCCGCCCCCTTGCCTCGCTTGCCGATTCTGGCCCTGAAGAACGCGACGTTTAACTGTTCGCCGTAGGAGATGTCGAGACGGTAGATTGCCCGGTAGTGGGGCGGGCTCTGCGTGTGTGCCGAATCCGGCCGTCCCACCAGGCCGTCGAGGGCGCGCTGCCACGCCAGAGGGTCGCTATTCTTGCCCTGCGCGGCCGGCCGGGATGCTCCCGTATCGCCTCTTGCATCGCGCGCCTCTTCGCTTGCCGAGGCGTCCCGGTCCAATTTGTCACGATCCAGATAGGCAAGCGCCAGCGCTACGCCGTGCTTGCAGACATCCGACCAGTCATACGGGCAGCTGCAGTACGATTCGAAGTAGCCGTCTTCAAAAACCACCTCGGTCTTATACCGCTTATTGCCCGAACCCCTCACCGTTCCGACAACCGAACCCGGCGATTCTTCCGTCCACGAGATAACCATGCCGTCCGCATAATAGTCGCGACCCCGCCCATATATCTTGGACCCCGCAGCCATCCTTACCGTCTGCCGCGTGGGGCGATCATCTTGAGTATTTCGTTTCATTGCTTCAAGGTATTGCAGCGGCGCGGTTGTGTCAAGGTAGGGGAGGGTGGGGCTGGGCTTGGTGCAGAAGGTTGATGGGTATGTGGTGGTGAGGTAAAGGGCTTGGCGGAGATACCCTCAAGATCAGGCGCCCGATTTGTCAACCAACGTATTTGGTTTGGAGCCCCGCGTTGCCTGCCGCCGTCAACTGTCTTCTATCCGCGGTGACGAAAAGCTCCGCCTGCCACTCCAGCGCGCAGGCGACATGGAGCGCATCCATTGCGCGCAAGACATTGCCTTCCAGTAGTTTAACCGAATGAGCGATAACGGCAGGGGTTAACTGAAGCACGGTCGCATCGCGAACATCATTTAGCAATTGCCTTTTTATCTTACGGTACTCATGTGCCGTCAAAACCCCTTCTCGCACTCGCCGATTGAGCCCGGAAACTATTTCAGGCACCAATATAATGCAGAGGCCCAACTCCGACGCACGTCCAAGGAGAGAATCGATGGTTTCGCTCTCGTTCTCGAAGACATATCGCTTCGCAAGAGCCGAAGAATCAACCAGCAATCTCATCTTCGGCCTCGCGCTCTTCTAAGATAGCCGATGATAAATCGCTTCCTTCCATTTGCAAGCGAAGGCCCGGCCGTTTCCATGAGGGCGTTCGTTTGGCTTTATCGGAAAACGGTACTATCTCCGCAACGGGCTTGCCGCGTCGCATAAGAACGAGCGTTTCCCCGTGTTCGACCTCGGTTATAAAATCCGACGCCTTTTTGCGAAAATCCGTAAAGGTGATGGTTTTCATTGGATGTGCCTCCTTAATAGTACATCTAAATGTACATCTAAGAGGACATCATGTCAAGGCTGAAAGGTTACCATCGAGTACAACAGTAAGTGCTCAAGTCAATTACCAGCATTAATAATGCATAATTTAGACGGTACCTGTCTTCAACACCGTCGCTGTTTAGAAAAGTTCCCGCACGGCAATTTTAGCAGCTCAAAAGCTTGTCTTTCAGTGGGCATCACACGTCAATATTTATTCGATGCCTCTATAGAAAACCCTACTTGCTTAATATATCATATGAGAGAGAAACGCTTCATGTCGTTTCACATGCCCGTTAACTTAATTATCGTACTAAGCAGGAAGTACCATCATTTTGTCGAAAAACCAGAATAGAAGCAAGTAGAGCCAACAAGTATTCACGAGGTAATCAATGGATATCTTCGACTTTCGAAATCACCTGATAAACGATTATTCCAGCTACATTCGCAGTTTTATCAAGATTAAAGATGAACGGATTAGTGCAGAAGTCGATAACCGATTAGCGGAAGGCTTTCTCTGGCCTGAACCGCTAATTCAACTTAACCCTTCTTTTGAGCCGGGAGAGTTAATCGATCAGCTCGTTGAGGAAAAAATCCTTCATCCTGAATGCGGAAGAGTGTTTCAAGTTGGCAAGTCGGCCACCATGGGGGAAGGCAAGCCATTGATGCTCCACAAACACCAAGCCGATGCTATCAAAACAGCGAGCAAGGGTGAGAACTACGTGCTTACGACGGGCACGGGCTCCGGCAAGAGTCTGGCGTATATTATCCCAATCGTCGATCATGTATTACGGCATGGTTCAGGCAAAGGCATTCAAGCGATAGTTGTATATCCTATGAATGCGCTGGCCAACAGCCAACAGGGCGAGCTAACAAAGTTTCTTTGCCACGGGTATCCCGATGGCCGGGGTCCGGTTACATTTGCACGCTATACCGGGCAAGAGTCTGATGAAGACCGTCTTCGGATTATGGCCAGCCCACCGGATATAATTCTCACCAACTACGTTATGCTTGAATATATCCTGACACGTATGTATGAGAAGCCGCTGATAAGAGCAGCACAGGGCTTGCAGTTTCTCGTCTTGGATGAGCTCCATACATACCGCGGGCGGCAAGGGGCGGATGTGGCTATGCTGGTGCGGCGCGTGCGCGACAGGCTGGCCGCCGCGAGCCTTCAATGCGTTGGAACATCGGCAACCCTGGCAGGCGAAGGCTCATTTGAAGAGCAGCAAGCAGAGGTTGCGCGCGTCACTTCTTTGTTGTTTGGCGATACTGTGAAGCCGGAAAACGTCATTGGTGAAACTTTGAAACGTGCAACACCCGCAGCTAACCTTGATGACCCCCGCTTCTTGTCCGCGCTGAAAAGTCGTATCCTCGACACCGCGCAGGCGCCGCCGACTGCTTATGCTGAGTTTCTAAATGACCCGCTTTCGATTTGGATAGAGAGCACATTCGGGATAACCGAAGAACCAAGGAGCGGGCGCCTAGTTCGTTCAACGCCAAAAAGCATTTCTGGGCCAAGTGGCGCTGCAAGAGAACTCAGTACGGCCACCAGCGTTTCGCAAGATATCTGCGCCGATGCGATAAGAAAAGGCCTTCTGGCGGGATATACATGCGAGCCCGACCCGGAAACCGGCAGGCGGCCATTTGCGTTCCGCCTTCATCAGTTTATTAGCAAGGGCGATACCGTTTACGTATCGCTCGAGCCTGAGCGTACACGCTATATTACTGTCCAGGGCCAACAGTTCGTTCCGGGTGATCGCAGCCGCGCATTGCTCCCGCTCGTCTTTTGCCGTGAATGTGGTCAAGAATATTATAGCGTGTTTAAAACCCACGAACCTCAGCAGGGCCGAACGATATTTCGCCCTCGAGCCCTGCTTGACCGTGGCGACGATTTTAATGAGGCCGGCTTTCTCTACTACAGCAGCGACAACCCATGGCCGGCCGATGTGGAAGAAATCGCTAACAGGCTGCCCGACGATTGGCTTGTTCAAAGCGATGGGGATCGTCGTATTCGGAGCGATCGTGCAAAAGACTTGCCAAAAGCGGTGAGCATAACGCCTGGCGCCTTACAAGGTGGCGATGCACAAAACGCAAAGCAAAGTCACCACTACATAAAAGCGCCGTTTCGTTTCTGTTTGAACTGCGGTATATCGTATGGGTTTCGCCAACAAACAGACTTCAGTAAATTAACGCCTCTTGGCTCAGAGGGGAGGAGCACAGCGACAACGATACTCAGCCTCTCGGCCATTCGGGGCCTCAAGGGTGATTCGGAACTGCCGGAGCAAGCCCGGAAATTGTTGAGCTTTACGGACAACCGCCAGGACGCATCCTTACAGGCAGGCCACTTCAATGACTTTGTCGAAATCAGCACGCTCCGCGCCGCCCTCTATAAAGCGGTAGCCGAAGCGGGCGAGCGCGGTATAGAGCATGATGAACTGACACAAAAGGTCTTCAAATCGCTCGATTTGCAGCTTGCTGCATATGCCTCGAACCCCGAAGTCCGCTTCCAGGCTTTGAAAGATACTGAAAGGGCTCTTAGGAATGTGATCGGCTATAGAATCTACCGCGACCTTCAGCGCGGGTGGCGTGTAACCTCGCCCAATCTCGAACAGTGCGGCCTTCTTGAGATTAAATACCAGTCACTAGAAGAAGCCTGCGCTGCAGAAGACTTGTGGCAGGATTGCCATGAGGCTTTGGTTACGGCTAGCTCGGAAACGAGAGAAAAGATTGCCAAAGTACTACTCGATTTTATGCGCCGCGAATTGGCGATCAAGGTCGACTACTTGGAAATCAATTTCCAGGAGAGAATTCAGCAACAGAGCAGCCAACTCCTGAAAGATCCGTGGTCGCTCGATGAGAGTGAAGCTCAATCGATGACACATGCGTCAATTGTATTCCCGCGCCCACGAAAGAAAAGCGATTATCTTGGCTATGCTTATATATCAGCCCGCGGCGGCTTCGGGATGTATCTTAGAAGAAAGAACACGTTTAGCGAGTTTGCAGGAAAGCTCAACGTTGAAGATGCAGGTGCGATAATTCTGCAGTTGCTTGAAAAGCTTAGCTTCGCCGGCTTGGTTGAAGTTGTTGCTGAGCCTAACAATGAAGACCAGGTTCCCGGCTATCAATTGCAAGCGTCGGCTATGTTGTGGGCTGCGGGTGACGGCACGCGTGCGTTTTACGATCCGATTCGCGTGCCGCAAATCCCAGAAGAAGGGATTAGCACTAATCCATTCTTTATAGAGTTTTATCGAAGCATTGCCTCGAGCATGCTCGGTCTCGAAGCCCGGGAGCATACGGCCCAGGTCGACTATAACGATCGCCTAGACAGAGAAGAACGATTCAGAAGCGCAGAGCTGCCGATACTCTTCTGCTCGCCAACCATGGAGCTGGGAGTAGATATTGCCGAACTCAACGTCGTCAACCTTCGGAATATCCCGCCGACGCCCGCAAACTACGCGCAGCGCAGCGGCCGCGCAGGTCGCAGCGGCCAGCCGGCTTTAGTTTTCTCATACTGCTCGACAGGCAGTCCGCACGATCAATATTATTTTAAGCGGCAGGGCGCTATGGTCTCAGGCGCTGTTACGCCGCCTCGATTGGAGTTAGCAAACGAAGATCTTGTTCGCGCCCATGTGTATGCAATTTGGCTGGCCGAAGCAGACCTGACCCTTGGTTCGTCGCTAAAAGACGTTTTGAGTATTGAGGGCGATGATCCCACATTGGTGCTGCTAGAGAAGGTGAAGGATAAAATAGACGATGAAGTTGTACAGCGCCGCGCATTAACGCATGCGCGCAACATGCTTGTGACAATAAGTGAAGAGCTTGCTGTTTCCGACTGGTATAGCGAAGACTGGCTTGAGGAAGCGCTTAAACATATTGAGCTCAACTTCAACGCGGCCTGTGACCGCTGGCGCAACTTGTATATGTCGGCGTTGCGTCAAGCCAAAGCGCAAACAACCATCATTCATGATGCTTCGCGGAGCAGTACGGATAAAGATCAGGCGAAGCGTTTGCGTGCCGAGGCCGAAGCGCAACTAAAGCTTTTAACCGAAGCGGAGAACATAATTCAATCCGATTTCTATAGCTATCGCTACTTTGCGAGCGAGGGTTTCTTGCCGGGCTACAACTTCCCGCGCTTGCCGCTATCGGCGTTCATACCGGCGAGAAGAATAAAGCAGAAGCCGGCTGATGAATTTTTGTCGCGCCCCCGGTTTCTCGCGATATCCGAGTTCGGGCCGCGCGCGATTATCTATCACGAAGGTTCGCGATATATTATCAATAAAGTAATCATGCCTGTGGGTGATGATGAGCCCTTAACCCACAAGGTAAAAATATGCGAGCATTGCGGTTATCTCCATGCTGCGCGCAACGGCGAAGGCCCGGACCTGTGCGAGCGCTGCGAGAATCTATTGGGCATGGCGCTCCCATCGCTATTCAGACTTCAAAATGTCGCGACCAAGCGGCGTGATCGCATAAGCTCCGACGAAGAAGAGCGCGTGCGAATGGGCTTTGATATTGTATCGGGGTTTCGGTTTGCCGAATATGGCTCGGGGCTTGCAGTTCAGACTGCGGAGGTCATCCATAACGGTGATGTGATCGCGCGTCTCACTTATGGCCACGCAGCTACCCTGTGGCGAATCAACCTTGGCTGGACGCGCCGGAAAAACAAAGAGCAGTTTGGATTCGTGCTCGATACCGAGCGCGGATTCTGGGCAAAGAACGATCAGATGGCCGATGAAGACATCGCCGACCCCATGTCGCCAAAGACTAGCCGCGTGATACCCTATGTTGAGGATCGTAAGAACTGTTTGATAGTTGAGCCTGTTCACATGGATTCGGCTGAGGCAATGGCCTCATTGCAGGCAGTGTTAAAAAGCGCTATCCAGGCGCGTTTTCAACTTGAGGACAACGAATTGGCTGCTGAGCCTTTACCAAGCCGGGAAGACCGGCGCATGATCTTGTTATATGAGTCGGCTGAGGGCGGTGCCGGTGTCCTCAAAAGGTTGGTCGAGGATACTGCGGCTTTTGCCGAAGTCGCCCGCGAAGCTCTTCAAGTATGCCATTTCGACCCTGCGACCGGCGAGGATAAGCGCCACGCCGAAGGTCAATATGAGGATTGTGAGGCCGCCTGCTACAATTGCTTAATGACCTATGCAAACCAGCGCGACCATGAGCTGCTCGATCGGCAGTTAATCCGCGATTTGCTCTTCAAGCTAGTCGATGCGCAAGTAAAGGCATCGCCTCGAAATCTGCCTCGCGCCGAGCATCTAAAACAACTTAAGAATCTATGCGGTTCAACACTCGAAGAAGCATGGCTCGACTTTCTTGAAGAGCGCAATTACCGGCTTCCGACCTCAGCGCAAAAGCTGATTGAGTCATGCAAAACCCGCCCTGATTTCCTATATGAGGACGATCAAGTCGCGGTTTATATCGATGGACCGCCACATGATACAAAGGAGCAGATGATAATAGACGATAAGATCAACAGAGATTTAGCTGATAGTGGATATACGGTTGTCAGGTTCGGACATAAAGATAACTGGGATGCCATTGTCAATAATTATCCCAATATCTTTGGCGTCAAACCGGGAGGCCGATTATGACGTTTGCTATTGGCTCACTGGTAAAAGCACGTGGCAGGGAATGGGTGGTTCTGCCTGAATCGAACGATGAACTTCTTGTTCTACGCCCGCTTGGCGGGACCGAAGACGAGGTAACAGGCATCGTTACAGCCCTTGAAAACATCGAGCCCGCCCAGTTCGACTTGCCCGACCCGACGCAAATCGGCGATTATCGGTCGTGCAGGCTACTCCGCGATGCCGTACGCCTTGGTTTTCGCTCAAGCGCCGGGCCGTTTCGCTCGTTTGCGAGAATAGCGGTCGAGCCGCGCCCATACCAGTTGGTACCGCTGCTGGTTGCACTCAAGCTCGACCCGGTTCGCGTGCTTATAGCGGATGATGTCGGTATCGGAAAAACGATTGAGGCATGCTTAATCGCACGCGAGCTTATAGACCGCGGCGAGGTTAAACGACTAGCCGTGCTATGCCCGCCGCACCTCGCCGAACAGTGGCAGGTTGAACTTCGCGATAAATTTCATATCGATGCCGAGCTGGTTTTACCCAGCACGGCCGCACGCCTTGAGCGGCATTGCGCGTTCGGCGAGTCTCTCTTCGAGCACTATGATTATGTCATTGTCTCCACCGACTTTATAAAATCCGACAGACGGCGCGATGAGTTTTTGCGTACATGCCCCGAGCTTGTGATAGTCGATGAGGCTCATACGTGCGCGTTTGCGGCGGAGGGTAGGGGCGGCAAACACCAGCGCCACCAGTTGGTTGCGGGAATCGCCGCCGACCCGGATAAACACGTAATCCTGGTGACGGCAACGCCGCATAGCGGCAAAGAAGAGGCGTTCCGCTCGCTCCTCGCGTTTCTCTCACCGGATTTCAATGCGCTGCCGCAAGATCTCACTGGTGAAGCGAATGCGCCGCACCGTCGAAAGCTCGCGCAGCACTTTATTCAGCGACGCCGCGTCGATATCGAGCATTATATGGATAGCGATACCCCCTTCCCGGTACGCCGCGATGGCGAAGAAACCTATGCACTTTCCACCGAGTACAAGAAACTCTTCGAAAAAGTAGTGCAGTTTGCGCGCGAAACGGTAAAAGACCCAGAGGGCGGGGCTCACCGGCAGCGGGTACGCTGGTGGTCGGCGCTCGCGCTTCTGCGCGCCCTTGCATCGAGCCCGGCAGCAGCCGCCGCGACGCTTCGCAACCGCGCGGCGACAGCCGATACAGAGACTGTAGAAGAAGCAGACGAAATCGGGCGGCGCACCGTGCTCGACCTTATCGACGACGAGTCCGCCGAAGGCATCGACCTTGCGCCGGGCAGTGATATCGGCGAAGCAGGCGATGACGCGCTTATAGGCAGGCGGCGTCTCCTTGAGATGGCCCGCGAGGCTGAAGCGCTTCAAGGCGAAAAAGACGTGAAGCTTCAGAAAGCCGTCAAAATAGTGAAGCGGCTGCTTAAAGATGGGTATAAGCCAATTCTGTTCTGCCGATTCATTCCGACCGCAGAATACGTTGCCGAGGTTCTGCGCGAGCAGCTCGGTAATCGCGTTGAGGTCGCGGCGGTCACGGGCACGCTGCCGCCCGCCGAGCGAGAAACCAGGGTGATGCAGCTCGCCGAAGCTAAACTCGAGGCTAAGCAGCACGTCCTGGTCGCGACCGACTGCTTGAGTGAAGGCATAAACCTACAAGAGCATTTCGACGCGGTCGTTCATTACGATCTCTCCTGGAACCCGACCCGCCATGAGCAGCGCGAGGGGCGCGTCGACCGCTACGGCCAGCCCAACCCGAACGTGCGCGTCATGACGTATTACGGCACCGACAACCAGATCGACGGCATCATCCTCGACGTTCTCTTGCGCAAGCACAAGGCCATCCGCAATTCACTCGGCATATCGGTTCCGGTTCCGGTCGATACCGACCAGCTCATAGAGGCGATTTTTGAAGGTTTGCTCCTGCGCGAAGCGGCAGCCGGTGCTGAGAGTACGCAGCTCTACCTGCCCGGCTTCGAGGAGTTTCTCAAACCGAAAAAAGATGACCTCTTTACGGTATGGGATGAGGCGTCGAGCCGCGAGAAGCGCTCGCGCACCATGTTTGCCCAAGAGACGATTAAAGTCGATGAGGTGGCACGTGAGCTACATGCCGCGCAGACCGCGTCCGGCTCAGGCGTGGAAGTCGCAGCGTTTACCAAGGATGCGTTTCGGGCGCATGGGGCGGCTGTTAGCGGTAACGGTACTGTTAGTTTCGATATGCGCGAGGTGCCGCGGGCGCTGGCCGACATGCTCGGCGCCTTCGACAGCGAGCGAGGATCTTTCAGCGCACGCTTTGAGCTGCCGGTTCAACCGGGCGAACTCTATCTAAGCAGGACCCACCCGATTGTCGAGGGGTTGGCGACCTATGTTATGGATACCGCCCTCGACCCGCACACCGATAGCATTGCCAAGCGGGCGGGCGTAATCCGCACAAGCAAGGTTAATAAGCGTACCACGGCCCTCTTGGTCCGGTTCCGCTACCATATCATCACAAAACGGCAGGGGGAGGAAAAGCAGCTTTTAGCCGAGGATTGCCGGCTCCTTGCTTTTAGCGGCGCACCGGAGAGCGCCGAATGGCTTGATGCGGGCGAGGCTGATAAATTGCTGCAGCTTGCACCCGAAGCCAATATATTACCGGAGCAAGCCACATTGGCGCTCTCCAATATAGTCGAGGGCTTCGATGCGATTAGCGCGCATCTCGATGAAGCGGCAACCTTGCGGGGCGAAGAGCTTCTTGATGCACACCGCAGGGTGCGGGCAGCGGCCAACGCGAAGGGCGCGAAACACTTTGTTGAGCCCCAATTGCCGCCAGATGTGCTCGGTATATACATTTACCTGCCAAAAGGATAGTGATCTAAGCCATGCATCTACGGGTTCGCGACATATTCACAAGCATAAAGACCGAGGGCGCCATACTCCCAACCGACCTTTTACAGCGCATCGCGCAAGGCGACCGTACGCTCGACGGCCTAACTCCCGGCGATTACCACCTCGCCCCCGGTGAGAAGCTAAACGAGGCGATAAATCGCTCGTGGAACCGCTGCCTGGGTGCGTGGGCGAATTTTAGGGGAGCGGTTGCCAAGTTAAAAGAGAATGAACCGGCGACAACGCCAACCCGCGAGCGCTGGCTGCTCCCGCTCTTTCAAGAGCTAGGCTACGGCCGCCTCCTGACAGCGAAAGCTATTCATATCGAGAACAAGGATTACCCCATATCGCACAGTTGGAACGATGTACCGATTCACCTGGTGGGTTGCCATATCGATCTCGGCAGGCGCGTCGCGGGCGTCGCCGGTGCAGCCAAAAGCAGCCCGCACAGCCTCGTGCAAGAGCTGCTCAACCGCTCCGACAAACACCTCTGGGCGTTTGTGTCGAACGGGCTTCGCCTGCGCATTCTGCGCGATAACAAGAGCCTCACGCGCCAGGCCTTTGTCGAGTTCGATCTCGAAGCGATGATGGAAGGCGAGAGCTACGCCGATTTCTCGCTCCTCTGGTTGCTCTGCCACGAATCGCGCGTCGAGGCCGACCGTCCTGAAAACTGCAGGCTCGAGCGCTGGTCGAAGACGGCGCAGGTCGAGGGCACGCGCGCGCTCGACCAACTGCGAAACGGCGTTGAGGGCACTATTACGCTGCTCGGCCAGGGTTTCTTGGCCCACCCGGCCAACCGCAACCTGCGCGAAAGGCTTCAATCCGGCGGCCTTAGCACCGACGACTACTACCGCCAGCTCTTGCGGCTTGTCTACCGTCTGCTCTTTCTCTTTGTGGCCGAGGATAGAGACCTGTTGCTCGACCGTAAAGCAAGCGGCGAAGCACGGCGCGTTTACGTGGATTACTATTCGACGGTGAGGCTACGTCGCCTAGCGGGGCGCCTGCGCGGCACCCGCCACGCCGACCTTTATCAGGGATTAAAACTGGTTACCGGCAAGCTTGGCGAAGATACCGGGGCGCCTGCGCTCGGCCTGCCTGCGCTTGGCGGTTTTCTCTTCTCAAACGAGGCCGCGCCCGATATAGATGAGTGCGAGATATCCAACCGCGACCTGCTCGACGCAATCCGGGCGCTTGGCTTTATAGCCGATGCCGGCGGGCGCCGGCCGGTCGATTACAAGAACCTCGGCGCCGAGGAGTTCGGGAGCGTCTACGAATCGCTTCTTGAGCTTCACCCCGTGCTAAATACCGATGCGGCGACCTTCGAGTTAACGACCGCGGGCGGCCACGAGCGCAAGATAACCGGCAGCTACTACACCCCGACCAGCCTCATAACCAGCCTGCTCGACACCGCGCTCGAGCCGGTGCTCGACGAGGCCGCGCGGCAACCCGACGGCACACAAGAAGAGGCGATCCTTTCGCTTAAGGTGTGCGACCCGGCAAGCGGAAGCGGCCACTTCCTAATCGCGGCCGCCCACCGTATTGCAAAGCGCCTGGCCGCTGTTCGCACCGGCGATGAGGAGCCCGCGCCCGAGGCGTACCAGGCGGCGCTTCGCGATGTAATAAGCAACTCAATCTACGGCGTCGACGTCAACCCGATGGCCGTCGAGCTTTGCAAGGTCAACCTGTGGATGGAGTCGATCGAGCCGGGCAAGCCCCTTACCTTTCTCGACCACCACATCCAGTGCGGCAACAGCCTGCTCGGCGCAACCCCCGCGTTGATGGCGGGCGGTATCCCAGACGACGCCTTCAAGCCCATCGAGGGTGATGATAAGGCCATTGCCGCTAAATATAGAAGGCGCAATAGAGAGCTGCGCGAAACCGGGCAGCAAAGCCTCTTCGATGAAACCGGCGAGGCGTGGCTAAAGCTCGGTGATCTGGCCTCGAGCGTGATGGGGCTTAATCTCATATCCGACAACACCATAGAAGGCGTTCGCGAGAAGCAGGCGCAATATGAGACGCTTGTCAAATCGAGCAGCTATAAGTTCGGCCGTCTGCTTGCCGATGCCTGGTGCGCGGCCTTTCTCTGGAAGAAGGTAGAAACGGATAGACTGCGGTACCCGATCACCGAGGAAGTATACCGCAGGATAGAGGAGAATCCGCACCACATCCCGCGCTGGATGCGGGCCGAGACAGAGAGGCTGCAGCACCAGTACAAGCTCTTCCACTGGCATATCGCATTCCCCGACGTCTTTCGTATCCCCGGCCCCGGCGAGATAGCCGACAACGCCCAGGCCGGGTGGAGCGGGGGGTTTGATGTTGTGCTCGGAAATCCTCCGTGGGAGCGTATTAAGTTGCAGGAGAAGGAGTGGTTTGCTGCACATCGCCCCGACATCGCAAATGCGCCGAATGCGGCAGCCCGGCGGCGTTTGATTGCGGCGCTTAAAGATGACGACCCGGCGCTTTATGAGGCGTTTCTCGAGGCGAAACGTGAGGCGGAAGGCGAGAGCCACCTGGTGCGCGTCTCAAAGCGCTACCCGCTCTGCGGCCGCGGCGATATCAATACATATGCGATCTTCGCTGAGACCAAACGGATGATTTTAAGCCCGAAGGGCAGGGTCGGCTGCATCGTGCCGTCGGGAGTCGCGACCGACGACACCACGAAGTATTTCTTCCAGGATTTAATGGACTCTCGTTCGCTGGTGAGCCTATTCGACTTTGAGAACCGCGAGAAGCTTTTTCCCGCTGTTGATAGTCGTATGAAGTTTTGCCTGTTGACGCTTACCGGCGCGGCGCGCCCGGCGCCGAGCGGCGCCGAGTTTGTCTTCTTCGCGCTCAACACAACGCATCTCTTAGAGGATGAGCGCAGGTTTACCCTCTCGGCCGAGGATATAGCTCTTGTCAATCCCAACACCCGTACCTGTCCGATCTTCCGCTCCAAGCGTGACGCCGAGCTGACTAAGTCTATCTACCGCCGTGTACCGGTCTTAATAAAAGAAGGTCCACCTGAGGAGAACCCGTGGGGCATTAGTTTCTTGCGCATGTTCGATATGGCCAACGACTCTCATCTATTTCGCACCGGCGAGCAGTTGGAGACGGAAGGCTGGGCATTGGACGGTAATGTTTTTGTGCGCGCACGTGCGGCTGGTAAACGGCATGCGGCAGACGGTGGCGCCGACGCCGATGATTATACGGAGAAATATTTGCCGCTCTACGAGGCGAAGATGCTCCACCACTTCGACCACCGCTGGGCAACCTATGAGGGCACCGAAACCCGCGACGTGGCGCTCACTGAAAAACAAAATCCGGATTTCGTTGTGCTGCCAAGGTATTGGGTGCCGCACGCTGAGGTTGAAAGCCGCCTTGAGGGTAAGTGGGACAGAGAGTGGCTTCTCGGCTGGCGGGATATTTGCCGTAGCACAGATGAGCGCACGGTGATTGCAGGTCTGATCAAATTGTCTGGTTGCGGAGATACATTCCTTTTGATGTTCCCCAGTATTGGTGAATCGAGATATTGGTTGCTAATAACGGCTTCTTTAAACTCATTTATTCTGGATTACTCTGCCCGTCAGAAGGTTGGCGGAATTCATATTAAATACAATATTTTCAAGCAATTACCTGTCTTGACACCACAATCATATTTGTCTACCAAGCAGTGGGAAACGACAGATAAGGCTCATAATTGGTTCACGATGAGAATGCAGGAACTCACATATTCTTCATACGATTTGGCTGATTTTGCAAGCGACCTCGGCTACACCGGCCCACCCTTCCGCTGGAACGAAGAGCGCCGATTCCTTTTGCGCTGCGAACTCGATGCCGCATACTTCCATCTCTACGGCATTGGGCGCGAAGACGTCGATTACATAATGAAAACCTTCCCGATTGTAAAACGCAAAGACGAGGCTAAATACGGCGAGTACCGCACCAAGCGGGTTATTCTTGAGATTTACGACGCCATGGCCGAGGCCATAAAGACGGGCGAACCGTATCAAACAGTGCTCGACCCGCCGCCCGCCGACCCTCGCGTCGCGCATCCGCCAAGACGCGCCCCCGGCGAGCTTGCAGCAGATGGCGGCTTGGTGGTCGCAGGGCCCCAAGATGACTCTCAAGAAACCGCCTCGGTTCTGCCGTTTACGCACGTCGCGCCGACCGAAACTGAGAAAAACCGCACCTGCGTCCCGCTCTACACCTTGCGGGCCGCAGCAGGTAGTTTCAGTGGCACCCAGGTTGTAGAGCCCGAAGGCTGGGTAGAACTGCCAAGCGTCACCCGAAAACTAACCGAAGGAATGTTTGTCGCACAGGTAGTCGGACACTCCATGGAGCCACTAATTCCCGATGGCTCATACTGCTTGTTCTTTAAACCTGTTTTCGGCACACGAGAAGGCAAAATCGTCCTCGCTCAGCATCACCTAATCCATGACCCTGAAAATGGCGGCAGCTACACCGTAAAGTTCTATCACAGCACGAAAGAATATGATGAATATGGCAACTGGAAACACGCGGAGATCCAACTCAAACCCAAGAATCCAGCCTACGAACCAATCATCCTCACCAACATCGACGAAGGTGAACTTAAAATCATCGCCGAACTAGTCGAGGTGCTAGGCCAAGGAAAAGACTTTGAGAGCTGACCAGGTTAGAAACCTCATCGTTAATTGGCACGATAAAGCATTGCGAGAGAACGATGTTTTCTCTAAGTTTGTATTTCACTGGTTTTGCTTTAATGCCTGGCTTGCTCATGAATCTGGGCGCTACGCAGATCGCGCAATGCTGGATTGGCTCAGGCAAAACCGCGCTTCGAGATTAAGTTGTGCCTTCGATTTGATTGTTGACAGATCAGCGATTGATCGTTTAATAGCACTCTCGCCAATCCGAGGAGACGCAACACGGCATAATCAAAGAGATAAATTCGATATTTATATTTCGAACAACAATGATTTTGACAATATCGTCGAAGCAATTTATCGCATTAGATGTAATCTATTTCACCGTCGAAAAGAAGCTGACGACATTCGCGATCAGCAGTTGGTAGATGCATGTGGCGGAATCCTAAAAGGATGGATTCATGCACTAATTCTCAACAGGGGGTTTGATTTATAATATGCCATGGGATGAGGGGCTAACAGGGCATGCGTGGGATATTGCAGCTATTGATTCAAAGACGGTCAGAGTAATGGCTGGGCCCGGTACAGGTAAAACATTTGCGTTAATGAGAAGAGTAGCGCGACTCTTGGAGGCAGGCATTGATCCATCCATGATTTTGGCTGTGACATTCACAAGAACTGCAGCCGCCGATCTGAAGAAATCGATTGAGAATTTGAATGTGCATGGCTCTGATTTAATCAACGCTCGTACGTTGCACTCGCTCTGCTTTTCTGTGCTTCAAGAGGTTGAAGCATTAAGCTACTTAGGTAGGTTTGCTCGGCCCATCGTGACCTTCAACAAAAGCGGTGTGCTGAGGTTTGAAGCTGAGCCTATTTTGGTTGACCTGGGTAATGCCGAAAGATTTGGAACAAAGCGTGACAAGACAAAACGCATCAGGGCATTTGAAGCAGCATGGGCACGTCTGCAATGTGATATACCTGGTTGGCCTCAAGAGCCAATAGATCATGAGTTTCATAATAATTTAGTTTCTTGGCTAAAATTTCATGAAGCGATTCTTATAGGTGAGCTTGTACCCGAAGCACTTCGTTATCTGCGCAATAATCCGGAATGTAAAGCATTAAGCCAGTATAGATACGTTGTTGTTGATGAATACCAGGATCTCAATAATGCCGAGCAAACATTGATTGATTTAATTTCGGCAAGCGCTGACTTGATCATAGTTGGTGATGAAAATCAATCAATCTATGGCTTTCGTTTTGCACATCCAGAAGGCATTATTGAATTCTCGAATCAACATCCTGATACACATGATATTAACCTCATTGAATGCAGGCGCTGTCCTCAAATGGTTGTTGATCTAGCAAACAGCTTAATATTACAGAATCATCCGCCTGGTATTGCGCCGATTATTACCGCAAAAGACGATAATCCTGCTGGTGATATTGCCATAGTTCAGTGGGCGTCCCTCGAACAAGAAGCTCAGGGCATTGCTGATTATGTCAACTATCTAATACCGAAGTTCCGCAGTAAATAGGCATTTTTACCCCACCTGAAATCCAAATCACCAGTTCAGCAACCTGACAGGTGCCGGAAAAGCTGAAAAAGCGTAGGCACACGTATGGAAGATAATACCTTGACTGTTAAGGTGCGGTTGCCCTAACATATAGGCATGTATTTAAGAACGATCAGCCGCAAGAACAAAGACGGGTCAGTTGTGCGATATCTTCAGCTCGCGCATAATGAGAGAAACGAAAAAGGCCAGGCCCAGGCCAATGTAGTCTACTCTTTCGGCAGAGAAGATAAGCTGGATAGGGATGCTCTCGCGCGTCTAGTAAAAAGCATCTCCAGGTTTTTGGAGCCCGGTGTAGCGCTTGAGGCAGGCGCAGCCCCGGATATTTCATTTATCTCATCAAAGCCATATGGGACGGCTTATCTGATGGATGCAATCTGGGAGCGCGTAGGTATCGCATCAGCCATAGGAGAGCTTCTTAAAACCAGGCGATTTGATACCGATGTCGAGCGCACCCTCTTTGCTCTCGTCGCCAACCGTGCAATCAACCCGCAATCGAAGCTCTCGGCTGTTGCGTGGATAAAAGACGACGTGGTAATTAAGAACCTATCAAACGTAACGGCGGTGTCCTAAACTTAGTTGAAATTGAAGCGGCTCCCAACTT